>JAGQSZ010000189.1 GCA_020439285.1 Microthrixaceae bacterium | reverse complement strand
AATTTCCTAAGCCCGCATGCACTCTCGGTGGCAATCAGCGCGGCTACCTGGACTATCACTGTCAAAATCGAGGAGAACCGATGACCGCCCCGACTACCTGCCCGCTCCAGACCCGCAGCGAGTTCCCCTGGATGGGTCAGTTCACCGTCACCGACCCGGCTGGACGGATGCTCACCTGGACACGCAACAACCTCGCCACTGGCGTTTGGTCTGGCGACCAGGAACTGTCCCGCTGCGCCGCCGCGCTCAGCTCTGCTCACGAACAGGCGGACACCTTCAACGCGGCGTGCTGGGCTGCCCAGGTGCTGATGCCCGTCCCCGGTGAGATCGTGTTGGTGAACCGTCTCTCGGGACGCCCTCGCAAGCGCGGCGTGATTTACCAGTGCGGTCACGAACACAATTCCTGGCATCCCCGCATCGCTGGGTTCCTCACGCCGCCGACCCCGCGACCCGTTGCGGTGACCCTGCCGAAGTCGCGCCGGTGCTGTGGCGCGTACAAGCGCTGCCCGAAGGGGCTTTCCTGATGTCCCGCAACCGTTTAGTTCAGGTACTGCGTCACGCCGCGCGGTGGTGTTGTGCTGACCTTAACGAATGGGTTCCTGAAACCCTGTCCCGCAACGGGATTCCAGTATCGGACGATGTGGAGGGTTACGGGACATGCTGATCGGATACGCACGGGTTTCCACCGTCGAACAGAACGCCGATCTCCAACACCGTGCCCTGAACGCGGCTGGTGCGGAGAAGGTCTACACGGATCAGGGTGTGTCAGGTAGCCGCGCATCCCGTCCTGAGTTGGACAAGTGCCTCGACCAGCTTCGCAGCGGGGACACGTTGGTTGTGTGGCGACTCGACAGACTCGCCCGCTCCCTGCGGAACCTGCTCGACCTCGTGGAGCTTCTGTCCCAGCGCGGCGTCCATCTGCGAAGCCTCACCGAGAGCATCGACACCAGCTCGGCGTCGGGGAGGCTGGTTCTGTCGGTGTTCGGCGCGCTGGCGGAATTTGAACGGGAACTCATCCGTGAACGGACGGCTGCGGGTCTAGAAGCTGCCCGTGCCCGTGGTGCCCGCATCGGCAGACCCGCTGCCGTCACACGGGATCAGCTTGCCCAGGCGCGGACGCTTGTCGCTGGCGGTCACCGTGTCGGTGACGTTGCCAAGACGCTGGGCGTGGGACGGTCAACCCTGTATCGGGCACTGCGGGACGCGGCGTAGCACCGCTGCGCGTAGGTGTTCAGGGTTGGTTATCAGCAAACCAATATCGGTCGTTGACCGATGCGAGGTAGCGGTCTGAACAGGCACATTACTGATAAAATTTGGCAATGCGTTTCAACATGGCAAATTGCGGTCAGCACGAAGCTGCCCGTGCCGCTGTTGCTTCCGCATCCGTTCAGCTCGTCGGAAGACGGCGGGCGAAATGACCATCACGCCAGAGACTTACGGATGCGTCATCCGTGAGGAGACCGGGGAAGAACTCATGGTGATTCCTCCCCGCGCGATGAAGCTGTTGTCCACGAACCCTCAGCAGTTGCCTGAAAGCCTGCGGAGCACCAGGGAGGCTTTGGAGTTCGCTCTCAACGTCCCGTCCTGCTACGCCATCTACGACCCAGTGACTCAGCGCATCAAGATAGGAAGCTCAGTTCATCCGGTGCAACGCTTGCGTGACCTACAGGTAGGTTCGCCGACAACACTTCACCTGCTGATGGTGTGGCACGCCGTCAGTCCGTCGCACTTGGAGGCGTTCGTACAGGAGGAGTTACGTGAGTTCCGTGTGCGTGGGGAATGGTTCGACGCGCGAGGCGCGGCTGACGCGCTACCAGCACTCCGTGTTCCCGTCACGACATCTCGCCGCCCCGTTCCTTCCCTTGTCAAACCCGCGCCAAAGCCCTTGTTAGCCATCGCTGAGGACATCCTGACGGCTGATCGGAGAGAGCGCCGCGCAGTCGTTCTGCGTAAGCGGACGGAACGGGGTCTACCCGCAACCTGCCCGCCGAAGCTGGCTGGGGATCAACGGGATCGGCTCATCCGTCTCTACCGCAGCGGGGAGCCCGTGGACGAGCTGGCGGCGCTGTTCGGTGTGTCCCGCCGGACGGTGTTCAGGTATGTGAGGAACGCTGCGTAGCACCGCTGCGCGGTGAGTGTTCATGGGACGTTAACGGTGGCGCGCAGCGGGTCAGCTCACGACAGCGAGCAGGACACCGTTGTGGACACCCGCCGGACGGATGTGCCCGCTGGTGTGGCGTGTCATGGTGTGTCTCCCCATCCCCACGAGGACGGTGACCCGTCCCTCCTTCTCCACGGCGGTGTCGTAGGGCATCAACGCCATACCTGCGCCAGTCTTCGGCTGAAAATACTCCACCCCGCCGCCAGCCGCCGCGTCCCGCTTCTGCTTGGAGAACTGCATCATCGGCGCGTCCTTGCCTGACGGGAATCCGGATGCGACAGTGAGGAGTGCAGTCCGCTTCTTGAGAGCGGCGGCATCCAGCGTCAGCGGGTCATCGGTGACATCCGACGCTGCGCCCGCCGCGCACACTGTCCGTAGGTCACTCGCCATCAACGCGGCGTATTCCTCTGCCGCCTTCAGCTTTTGGGCGTCGCCGCTTGCTTCACCCAGGATCCGCTGTGCTGTGCGATGTCCCTCGACAACGCGCTTGTGGTACGACTCCAACTCGGGATAGTGCTTCTTGGACAACGCGGCGTCCGCCAGGACATCAGGGTCGGCGGTTTGCGCCTGTGCCGAAAGCTCCTCCGCTGTGCGGATCGCGTCGTCCAGCTCCACCAGGTCGTGTAGTGCCCGCGCAGCGGGGCGGATCTTGTCGTTGAGGTCTCCCACCCTGTCTCGGAGTTCGCTGCTGATACTTGTCAGTTCAGGATCGCTGTTCGCCGTGTTTGTGCCTCGTACAGGTTTCGCCCACACGCGGTAGGACAGCTCCTCCCATTCTTGTTCTTCCGCTGCGTACGCGGCGACAGCATCCAGGTAGTCGGGATACAAGGCTTCCAGCTCGGCGGTGAGCCGTGCGTGCTCCGCCGCGCGGTCAGGGTCAGTGGGACGTGACGCGATGTTGGCGTTGGTCTCCGCGATGGTCAACGCCCGCTCCGCTGCCATCCGCGCGCGAATCGCGGCGGCGTGCTGCCTCTCGAACTCCGCGAACGCCTCACACGCTGCGGTCAGAAGTTCGGCGGCTGCGGCACGGACAGCGGGATTGGCACTCTCCAGTGCGAGGTTGTTCTTCGCGTCAATCCGCTCGACGGCGGCTTTGTCAAGGGCGGTATCGTCCCTGATCGCCTGCACCGCTACCGCGAACGCCTGTTGTGCTGCAGCGGCGTCGGCGGCACACTCCGCGATGCTTCTGGACGTGTCCAGCCGCGCCTCATTCACAGGTCGCCCCTGCGGTGCTAGTTCCTGCACCAGGTCGCCGTCCACGGCATCCGCGTAGGAGGACAGCCGCGTCATCATGTCGCTGTAGGTGATCTGGTCGGTCATGGGCTGGACGCTACCGGCTTCCCGCACAGTTGCTGCGCAGCAATCCCGAGGGACTTCCTAGAAGGTGCGCGACTCCGCGCATCGGGGCTGTTCCCTGGGGACGTAGACAACTCCTGGTTCAGCCCACGGGAATGCCTAGAAGTGTGCCCGACCTAGGCGGGCATGCGGGATCCTCACGCTGTTCGGAACGGGGCTTGTCCCTGTGGGCTGTACCTGGGTCACTCAGCAGGTGGATTCACAGCGGTACGAACTTCTCCAAGCTCGTCGGCGGTGAGGTAGCCCTGGTAGTAGGCGACCACCACCTGATCCCAGGTGCCAGTTCTACGGCTGTCCTCGATGTACTCGGGGAAGGTGAACGAGCACCTGCTCAGCGCGGCGACCAGCTCCCCACGGTCGCTCCCCGCGACGTAGGCACGCAGGATCAGCTCCTCTGGCGTAGGTTCGGCGTCCACAACCCGCAGGGCGTCCAGCTTCGCCAACCGCGCCACCGCGCGGGACATGCGCTGATCGGGGACACGGACATATTCAGCTTCGGCGGCGCAGCTCCCGCACAGCGTCCTGTACCAGCCCATGCGCGAGTGCATGGTTCCCGCCCTGCCGCAGGACTCACAGGTCCGCAGCGCCTTGTCCTGGGCGCGGCGTTTGGCACGACGAACCCTGTTCCAGGCGTCTGCCGAGGGTCTGGTGGTGTAGACGCGCAGACCCCCAAACTTCTCCTTGATCTGGACATACCGCAGCGTCGGGTCGATGTCGGTCAGCTCCGCGTCCAGGGCGATGAGGATGGGATACCAGCCGCGTCCTACGTCGATGTGGGGCGGGTACAGGCGGGAGAAGCGGGAACGTATGTGGTCGAGGGGATCAGTCACGCTGAACCGCCATGTAGTGCTGTTCAGCCGCACATCTCGGGCAGAGGGTGCGCAACCAGCTCCCGCGCTGGCACAGGGACGCGCCCAGGTCGCTGCACATCTCGCAGGTGCGGGATGCCAGCTCCTCGGCACGGTGAATGAGCAGACGGGCTTCCTCGTTGGTCGAGGTGGTGTAGACCAGCAGCCGTCCGTACTTCTGGCTGATCTGGATGTACCGCAGCTCGGGGTCAGCCTTAGTCAGCGCAGCGTCCAGGGTGATGAGCAGGGGACGCCAGCCAGCATCCACGCTGATGCCTGATGAGCAGCGGGCTCGGATGTGGTCGATGTCCATGTAGGGAGCTTCCCTCGGGACTCCGACAGTGGGAAGCGGAGGCGGGGACGTGACGGTTGCTGGCTCCACGCAGCGCCATCCCGTGTCGCATCGCATCAGACAGTGATTTCCGGAAGATACGGAACATGTCGCAACGCGCATCGCATAGAACCCCGAAACGAACACCGCCCCACCCGCATTTGTGCAGGTGAGGCGGTGTTTTACCTCGGGGTGGCTGACGGGACTCGAACCCGCGACAGCCAGGATCACAACCTGGTGCTCTACCAACTGAACTACAGCCACCATCACTGCGCCGGCGGACCGGTTAACGCAGCGTGGACGATACTAGCGGCAAATGGCCGTCGCGCCGAATCGGTTTAGTGCACGCCGTCCGGCGGTGGCCCCAGCTCGGCCGCCACCGCGGCGATGTCGCTGGTAGACGGCCCGGGCTGGGCGACGAACGCGGTCTGGCGGTAGTACTTGAGTTCCCGGATCGACTCGTGGATGTCGGCCAGCGCCCG
>JAGQSZ010000188.1 GCA_020439285.1 Microthrixaceae bacterium | reverse complement strand
CGTGAGATGGGGGTCGATCTGAGACTCGGCGTCGGCGTTGCTGGTTTCGAGATGGACGACGAGGGCTGGGTGTCAGGTGTGGCCACTGAGGCGGACACGGTGGCGGCTGATCTGGTGGTGTTGGGGCTCGGCGTGCGGCCCAATGTCGAACTGGCTCGCGAGGCAGGAATTCCGATCGGGCCCACCGGAGCGATCGCCACCGATGCCCGGATGGCTACCGGCGTTGCCGGCGTTTGGGCGGCCGGTGACTGCGCCGAGAGCTTCCATCGCGTGAGCCAGCGGCCGGCGTGGATCGCGCTCGGAACCCACGCCAACAAACACGGCCGTGTGGTCGGGATGAACGTGAGTGGATCCCACGCCAGGTTCCCCGGAGTGATCGGTACTGCTGTGACCAAGGTCGGCCCGACCGAGATCGGACTCACCGGGCTGAATGAACGTGCCGCCGCTGCAGCCGGATTCGACACGGTCTCGGCGGTCATACAGGGCGATACTCGGGCGCACTACTACCCGGGCGGCGCCAAGGTCGCGGTGAAGATCGTGGCCGAACGATCATCGGGCCGCATTCTGGGCGCCCAGATCGTCGGCGGACCCGAATCCGCTAAACGAATCGACGCACTAGCTGTCGCCGTGTGGAACGAGATGACCGTGGACGAGTTCTCGCAGTTGGACCTGGGATACGCGCCCCCGTTCGCTCCGGTCTGGGACCCGACACTGATCGCGGCGCGGCTCACGAATCAGCAACGCTGAACCCGGTGTGACACCCGGCGCTAAGCATTCCCATTGAGAAGTCGTAATGGCATGCTCTTGATGTCGGGACCAACCATCTTGTGCCGAGGAGAGATCATGGCGACAAAGACAGCGACCAAGTCCAACGAAGGTCTGCAAGGACTAATGGACACCCTGCAAAAGACCGAGAAGTCAGCACTCGATGCAATGCATCGCCTTGCTGAATCCGTCAACGACGCATTCCCGGATGTGGGCGACGAGGGAGATGGGCCACGTAAGAAGATCATCGACGCAGCGTTCAAGCTGACCGGCGACATCGTCGATTCGGGCCACAAGATGGCGGTCAACGTCGTGGACGTGACCGAGGACGCAGTGCGGGGCATGGGCAAGAAGGCGGACGCCGCAGCCGGATGACCGACGAGGATCAAGACGGTTCGGAGGAGGTCGGCGCAGCCCGCGACCCGGCGTTCCTCCGAACCGTCAGACCGATTCTCGAGTTGTACTCCTCGTACTTCCGTCCGGAGGTGCGCGGGTTCGAACGCGTCCCCGAACACGGACCGATGCTCGTGGTCGGGAACCACTCGGGCGGGCAGTTGCCGCCAGACGTTCCGATCCTGTTGACCGCATGGTGGCGTGAACGGGGTGAAGACGATCCGATCTACACCCTGATGCATTCGTTGTTCATGTCGTTGCCAGGGGTCGGGCAGACCATGAGTCGCGCGGGCGGACTCGAGGCCGGACCTCACCAAGCCGAGGGGGTGCTGCGTAACGGTGGCATTCTCATCGACTTCCCCGGCGGTGACCACGAGGTGTTCAGACCTTGGTCCGAACGAAACACGATCGACTTCGGCGGACGCACAGGGTTCATCAGGCTCGCGTTGCGAACCCAGGTTCCTGTTGTTCCGTTCGTCTCCGTTGGCGCCCATGAGACTTTGGTGGTTCTGAGCCGCGGCGAGTGGCTGGCGAAACGACTCTGGATCGCGAAGAAGCTCAGGGTGTCGGTGGTCCCGTTGGTTCTCGGCCCGCCATTCGGAATTGTGCCAGGTGGAATCCCGACCTTCCCGCTGCCGGCGAAGGTCACCACTGAGCTACTCGATCCCATCGACTGGCCCGCACGTTATGGGCCAGAAGCCGCTGACGACGACGAGATCGTCCAAGCCTGTTACGACGAGTTGACCGAGGCGATGCAGACAGCCATGGATCGGCTCGCGGCGGAACGCAAGTACCCGATCATCGGCTGAGCGGCCAACCGCCGGGCCGTTCAGATGCGGGGTAGTTCAAGCAGTCAGGCTGCGTTCTTCCAACACGGTGGTGACGAAACGCCAGACCGTGTCTGACCACAGGTAACCGATGTGATTGCCTTGGAACCACATCGTTTCGGGCTTGTCCCAGTGTTCCCAGAGTCGTCGGGCCTGATCCGTGGTAGCCAGCCGGTCGCCGAGGCCGGCGAACATCGCGCGAGCCGGTTTGGGGGTCAACGGTTCGAACGCGAGCGGCGACACCACCTTGTGTACCGATTGCGCGGTGCCGTCCAAGATGTTGTGCTCGATGCTTCGCATCTGAAGGTTGTTGGGTGCGTGGTGTTCGATCAGCCCGGGGAAGTCGATCACGGGGATCCCGGCGAGCATCATGTCGAGTTCTGATTCGAAGCCTGAAACGAGAGACGCGACCATGGCTCCCAGAGACACGCCGAACACTCCGACCTTGGTGGGGTTCTGTGCGCGTACCCAACTGAGCAGTCGACGCACGTCCCACAACGACTGGGTGAGACCGTGCACGCTGTTCATGAACTCGAAGCCCAGGAAGCCCTCACCGTTCATTGTCGAATGGCGACGTGACCCGTGCAGCGGCAGGACGATCGTCGCGATGTTCACCCCGAGTTCCTCATGGAGATATGGGGCACGGAACGTGAACAGGTCCATGAACACCGGTCCGGTTCCGAACCCGTGGATGCACACGACCCAAGGCCTCGGACGGTCACGGTGGCGCAGGACCCACGCCGATGCGGTCTTGTTGGCTTCGAATGCCAGCCATCGGTCGGTACCGGGCACACCCAGATTCGGTTCGAATCCACTCGGCCACCAAAGGCGTTCGTAGCTGTGTCCCAGGGCCCAACCGCGGGTCACAGCTGGTTCGATCAGCGGCGGTGGATCCTTGTGATACGACCTCGGATCGTCCAGCCAACCTTCGGCTTCGAAGAGGTCCTGGGCCCGTGCTAGTTCGTCGCTGACCCGGTGATAGTCAGCGCGGCGCGGGAACCGCTTGGGTCCCACTGCCAGAGCCATGATGGTTTCATCGATCACCACTGAGCCGAGCAGCGCAGGTGTGAGCCTGGTGGGAGGAACCCCGGGGACCCGGTCCTCGATCAACTGGTTGGCGGCAAAGCGAGCGGTGCGAGGCCAAGCTAGGGACATGCGGGCGAGGGGTTGGCGGGCAACGAACCGCTCGGCGTGCCTGTAGGTGTTGGCAACTTGGTCGACGGGGTTCAGCGGGTGCCACCACGGATGTGATGACGAATCCTCTGAGGTGGCGGTATCGCGCTTGGGCACCGACTTGGGGTTGGGTGTGGAGGTCTTGGAGCCAGACTTGGCTTTGGTCCCGGACCTACCCCTGGGCTTACGCGAAGCCCTCGCCTTGGCAGGCGCCTTTCCCTTGGTTGTCGCCGTCGCCTTTGCAGCCGCCTTGGCTGGGGCTTTGGCTGTCCCCTCGGTTGTGGTTGTCCCGTCTGGTGCGATTGCCGTCATTTGGCCCCCTCCAGCGTCAGTTGCCTAGACGATACCGACCACTTCAGAGTTGGGCTACCCATTCCTCGAGTTCGAGATTCATGTCACTTGCCAGCTCTGACGGATTCGGTAACGACGCCGAGCATCCCAGGAACGATACGTAGAGTGTGTCGACGTAGCTCCAAGCGGTGATGTTCAGCCCGATTCCTTCCAGAATCGGGCCACATGAGTACAGGGCGGTGACGACAGCGCCGTCGACTTCGAGTATCCCCCGCGGACCACGAACACAGGAGGACACCAGGTTCAATGGCGGTCGAAGGTGATTGGCCAGCCGAGTCATTCCCCACAATCTGGGCATCACGCCATGCAGTCCCGCCGGGATCATCCCTGAGCGCAATTCGAACAGGTCGGTTCCGAACGCGTTCCTGACCCGTCGAGCTGCGCTCGAGGATTCGCTGACTGCCCGGGCGCGTGCCGTTGCGTCACGGACGTCGCTGTGCAAGGGCACGAAAATATTGTCCACATGGTTGCCGCTGAGCCTGTGACGGTCGATCCGTGTCGCCATCGGCATCGAGGTGACAAGGCTTTGCGTCGGCAGGTCGCCGACGCGGCCCAGATACCGACGGATGGCCCCGCCGACCAGAGACAAGAACACATCGTTGAGGCTCACATGTGCAGCGTCTTTGACCTTGACAACTGTCGGCATCGGCAATTCGAGGGACGCGAAGGTGCGATCGGGTGTGAGGGCAACATTGAAAGCTGTCCGCGGCCCGGCGAAGGGTCGGGCCAGGTCAGCGGTTTCGGTCTTTGAGATCGCCCTCGAGCGGCGCGTGCCTACGACGGTTTCCTTGGCCACACGGGGCATTGTCCGGAGTGCGGCCGCGGCGCCCTTGGATGAACTTCGATACAACTCCCTGCGGGTGGGGAAGGGTTCGGGTGTGATGTCCTCGCTGGCAGCGTCGGACTGTTCGGTGATGAACGCATTCTCCATCATCGCGACCGACGCGACTCCGTCGGCCAACGCGTGGTGGAGCTTCATCACGAAAGCGAGTTGCCCACCCGCGAGCCCCTCCACGATCGTCAGTTCCCACAGCGGTCGGTCATTGGGGAGCGGTGTGCCTGTGATCTCGCCAATCAGAGCGTCGAGTTGGGCCTGACCACCCGGAGCTTCCAAGGCCCGGAACCGCAGGTGCCGGTTGATGTCGAAATCGGGGTCATTGATGATGACCGGGTTACCCAACCCATAGGGTGCCGGAACGACGCGACGGTGAAGCATCGGCATTCGATGCAGCTTCTCTCCGATCAGAGCCGACAGGTCAGCGTGCGAAAAGACCACTCCCCGCGCCGAGATGTCCACCACGACCACTTTGATCGTGTGCATATGAACAGAGGGAGTCGATGAATACAGGAACCGGGCGTCCAACCCGGACATGACCTTCACGACGTACCGCTGCTGTCGTCGGGTTCGTCGTTCCCAGAAGCGGCTCCGACGAGTTCTGAGCTTTCGGCGGCGACCCTTGCAGCCCAGCGGGTGTCGGGCTTTCCACTTGGTGACCGCACGATCTGGTCGACCAGAACCAGATGGCGCGGCAACTTGTAACCAGCGAGCTGACCGCGAGCCGATTCGCGCAGCGACTCGAGGTCCGGAGCCGATCCCGGGCGTGCTTGCACCACCGCGCAGACAGCGCTGCCCCAGGTTTCATCGGGCACACCGACGACGATGGTGTCGATA
>JAGQSZ010000187.1 GCA_020439285.1 Microthrixaceae bacterium | reverse complement strand
CGGCGCCTGGACGGCCTTGGCGATCTCAGTCGGGTAGTCAGATGACCTGGCGGATTCCGGGGGAGTCGTGAAACCGAGCTGGTTGTTGACCACGATGTGGACAGTGCCGCCAACCCGATAACCCTTGATGAGCGAAAGGTTGAGGGTCTCAACAACGACGCCCTGGCCTGCGAAGGCGGCGTCACCGTGCATCAGTATCGGTAGAACTGGGAACCAGCGCTCCCGGTCTTGTGGGATCCCGTCCATGCGGGCTCTTGCCATTCCCTCTACAACAGGGTTCACGGCCTCGAGGTGTGATGGGTTCGCTGCGAGCGAGATGGGGAGTCGTCCACCAGAACGGGACTCATAGACGCCCTCTTGACCCAAGTGGTACTTGACGTCACCAGAACCTTGGATCGAGTCGGGATCGACGTGGCCCTCGAACTCCCGGAACAACTGTCGGTATGACTTGCCGACGATGTTGACCAAGACGTTGAGGCGTCCACGGTGAGGCATTCCGAGGAATGCGGAGTCCAAGTTCTCGTCGGCGGCGGCTTCGAGGATGGCGTCGAGGATCGGGATCAGCGACTCGGCTCCCTCGAGCCCGAAGCGCTTCTGGCCGACATATTTGGTTGCCAAGAAACGCTCTAGCGCCTCGGCAGCGTTGAGTTTGTCGAGAATATGGTGCTGGTCATCGACCGAGAGTTTCGTGGTTGCACCTTCGACCTGTTCCTGGATCCAGCGCTTCTCTTCCGGATCCTGGATGTGCATGAACTCGATGCCGATCGTGCGGCAATAAGCGTCGCGCAGAACGTGGAGGATGTCACCGAGAGGCATCTTGGAGACTCCGCCAACTGGCGCGTACACGCCGGTCACTCCACCGGTCAGGAACTCTCTGTCGAGGTCCCAGATCGTCAACCCGTAAGTTGCCGGGTCGAGTTCTGGGTGCATCTCGGGCTGCTTGGCGCTTAGCGGATCGAGATCAGCAATCAGGTGGCCACGCACCCGGTACATGTTGATGAGCGTGGCGACCTGCATCTGCTTGCGGAGTTGGGTATCGCCACCGTCGATGGTGTCCTGTGGGTTGGCGTCACGGCGCCACAGCACTGCCTCATAGGGCACGCCGATAGCTCGGAAGACTTCCTCGTAGAAGTCGTCGTCTCCAGTCAACAGGTCAGCGACCTTCTTCAGGAGAAGGCCGGACTCAGCACCCTGGATGATCCTGTGGTCATAGGTGGATGAGATGGTCATCACCTTGGACAGACCGAGCTTCGCGATGGCAGTTGGATCCGCGCCGGCGAATCCGGTCGGGTAGTCCATGGACCCGACCCCGATGATCGTTCCCTGCGAGGGCATGAGACGAGGAACGGAGCGCTCCGTGCCGATCGTTCCGGGATTGGTCAGCGTGACAGTGGTTCCAGCGAAGTCGTCGACTGCGAGCTTGTTGGTCTTTGCCTTGCGTACCAGATCGTCGTAGCTCGCCTTGAACTCCGCGAAGTCCATGGCTTCGGCATTCTTGATGCACGGCACCACCAACGAACGCGATCCATCGCTCTTTTCGAGATCGATCGCAATACCAAGTCCGATGTGGTCCTTGCGGACCAAGCGGGGAGAGCCATCGGGCCCCTCGGCATATGAGTTGTTCATGTTGGGAACGTGATCGGCAATCGCCCGAACGATCGCGTAGCCGATTACGTGGGTGAAACTGATCTTTCCGCCGGAGGTCCTGCCCAGGTAACCATTGATCACCTTCCGGTTGATTTCGAGAAGCTTCGCTGGAATCTCGCGGTAGGAGGTGGCGGTCGGGATGGCGAGACTCGCCTCCATGTTGGAGACGATCATCGAGGCTGCACCCCGGATCGGCTCTCCCGGAACGTCATCAGATGCCGAGGCCGTGGTGCCTGCGGACTTGGGGGCCGGGCCGTTGCCGCTAGCTGGCGACTGTGTCGGTGCTGGAGCCGGGGTAGCAGTTTGGGTAGATCCGTTGGAGGCGGGTGTGGTTCCAGGACCGGCCGTAACGGTGACAGCGGCACCGCTACTGCCGCCGCCGTCGAGGTTCCCCTTGGTCGAAGTTCGTGAGTACCCGGCGAAGAATTCTCGCCAGGTCTCGTTCACCAGATTCGGGTTGGACAGGTACTTCTCGTACATCTCTTCGACCAACCACGCGTTGGGTCCAAGAGGTTCAGGGGCATGCTCGTCGGCCACGCACCACAGCCTACCTGTCTGGTTGCGTTACCGCTTCACCCCCATTGGCACATGAATGTGACAGTTGGGCACGTTGACACTTGTTTGCCGCCTAGATTCCGTGAGGTGTTGATCGCGACCTGGAACGTGAACTCGTTGAACGCCCGAATGCCGCGGGTCGAGGAATGGTTGGAACAGTTCCGACCAGACGTTCTCTGCATGCAGGAAACGAAGATGAGCGATGACCAATTCCCATCCCTCGACTTCAGTCGAGCAGGGTACGAGTCGGTTCATTTCGGGCAAGGGCGATGGAACGGCGTGGCGATCCTGTCCAAGGTCGGATTGGAAGCACCGGTGTTCGGCTTTGACGACGGTCGAGAACCAGATCCCGATGCCCGAATCGTGTGGGCCACATGCGGTGGGGTTCGTATCGCTTCGGTGTATGTGCCCAATGGGCGCGAGCTGACGAATGATCACTACCGCTACAAACTCGACTGGCTGTCTCGTCTGCGTTCGCATTTGGATCTCCACCACAGCCCTGATGAGAACCTGGTCGTGCTTGGCGACTGGAACGTGGCACCCGCAGACATCGATGTATGGGACGCGAGCGCTTTCGAAGGGATGACTCACGTGAGCGCCCCGGAACGTCAAGCGGTCGAGAACGTCATGGAATGGGGTCTCGTGGATACGCTCCGCAAGCGCCACCCCGATCCCGGTATCTACTCGTTCTGGGACTATCGCAACGGCGACTTCCACAAGCGACGTGGAATGCGGATCGATTATCTGTTGTCGAGCCGTGCACTCGCGGAGTTGTCGCTGACGGACATGATCGACAGGAATGCCCGAAAGGGCACCAAGCCATCGGACCATGCACCTGTGGTGGGGCTGTTCGATCTTTGAACCGATAGAAGGTGATGACTTGAGTCCCAACGGTACCGAGAACGATCCGGCGCAGAACGATCCGGCGAGCGGTGATGCGGAGCCGGCAACTTTGGCGCAGCGCTTGGGCGTAGCTCCCAACCGGAGCCCCCGGGTCGAAGGAATTGGATTGATGAACGTGACACCGGACCGGGCCGCAGCACGCCGGCTAGCTGGTGGGTTGCGAGAGATCATCGACCTGTTGGTCAGCACGACTGCTGGAGCCGATGAGCTGAACCAAGCAGCTGAAGCTGCCGAGTCGTTCGCCGCCTTGTTGCGTGCACTACCTGCGGGGTTCAGCTACAAGGGCTTTGCTGAAGCAGCCAATGCCGGTAGTGAGTTGGGGGACGTCCTGCCCGGCGATGACCGCTGGTACGCATTCTTTGACCACAGTCCCTTCATCGGTTTGGCCAATCCTCTGTCGCCTCCGATGTTCATGGAGTACCTCGAAGACCGGGTGGTAGCACGGGTTACCTTCAGTGCAGCCTACGAAGGCCCTCCCGGTTGTGTGCACGGAGGGTATGTGGCAGCGGCGTTTGATGAGTTGTTGGGCGCAACGCAAGCAATCTCGGGTTCCCAAGGCATGACTGCACACTTGGGAGTCGACTATCGATCGCCGACACCATTGGGTCGCGAACTCGAGATGGTGGGATGGTTCGACCGGAGGGAAGGTCGCAAGATCTACTGTCGCGGCGAGATCCGGGTAGATGGTGCGGTGACCGCAGAAGCACAGGGACTGTTCATCGCCATTGACCCCGAGAAATTCAGGTCGCTGATGGCTGACCGTGATGGTTGACCCGAACTACCGATATCCGGCGATGATGGCGAGGATGTCGTCGCAGTAGCGCTCCGCCTTGACGGGACCAATGCCGTGGATGTTCAGCAGGTCCTTTTTGGCCTTGGGGCGTACTTGTGCGAGTTCGATGAGAGTCTCATCGGAGAACACAACGAAAGCGGGAACATCCGCGCTGTCTGCTTGGGCTTTGCGCCATTTGCGGAGCTCCTCGAAGATCGCCTGGTTGTCGCCGAGCGCCTTGACACGCTCGCGAGTCGAACCGGATGCGTTTGCGCTCCCGCGGGAGCGACCCCCGTCGGCTTTCCGTCCAGAACCCGATTGCTTTGATGACCGTTCTGCACTGTTTCTCAGGGCCCTTCGCGTCTCGCGTGCGCGGCGGGCTCCTGCTTCGCCACTCAGCACTGGAGCGGCAACCTGTACCGTCTCGGTGATGGTCTCGACCCAGCGGGACGGCTTACGTTTGACGCTTCGGGTGCCGAAAGTGCGGGCCATCGCCCAGTTGCACAGCAACTCGTCACGAGCGCGGGTCATGGCTACATAGAGAAGACGGCGTTCTTCCTCGATTGATGCTGGTTGGTCCTTGGCGTGGTGGATCGGAACGAAGCCCTCCTCGAGTCCAGCGAGATGAACAACGGGCCATTCGAGTCCCTTCGCAGCGTGGAAGCTCATGATTTCCACCACGTCCCCAACTGCTCGGTCGTCACCTTGGAGCGTCGAGGTCAACCAGGCAGGAAACCCTGCGATACCTCCGGTCGGGTCGAGTTCTGTGTATTCGTGTCCCAGCCTGACCAGTTCCATCAAATTGGCGGCACGCTCATCGTTCATCGAATGGTCATTGACCCGGCCCTGTTTGTTTGTCCCACCTGTTTGGTCATCGACCTGGGTGCGTATGAACTCGGAAGCTTCTGAACGAACGGCATCTTCGATGTCCGCCAATCCCATTTCCAACGACGGTGCTGATCTGAGCGAGTTGAGCGCGGCTCTGATTTCTGGCTGGGTCAGTAGTGATCCTCCGCCTCGCACCGCGTGGGGAATTCCAGAGCGCTTGAATTCCTCGACGATCAGCATTGCCTGTGCATTGGTGCGCACCAGGACTGCCTGATGCGACCAGGCCTTTCCGGGTGAGTGGCGGTCTCGAACAGCCCTGGCTATTGCACGCGCCTCGGCCTCGGCGTCGTCATGGGTGAACACCTGGGGAACCGGACCATCTCGTCGTTGCGCCTTCAACTTGACCAGCGCGGTGCTGCCGCCTTCGAGGAGAACGGCGTTGGCGACTGCGAGTATCTGTGGAGTGGATCGGTAGTTGCGATCGAGGATCACGGTGGACGAACCAGGGAAGTGCGATTCGA
>JAGQSZ010000017.1 GCA_020439285.1 Microthrixaceae bacterium | reverse complement strand
TCCATGGTCGTTGAGCCTCGTTGGCCGTCGATTGGTGTACCTGAAACGAGCGCTTGGGTCACGATTCGAGAAGAAATCTGATCGAGGTCGAACCGTGCCGGAGCCAAACGGCTCGCTCCCTTGAGGATATCTAGCGATCCAGCCAAGTCGCCGGAGCGACGCGCATCCATTGCCGAAGAAAGCCTGTATTCGGCGAGCACCTCACCACCCGCCCACAGCGCGGCCATGACAGTCACGACTGCCAGAACCCCAGCTGTGGCACCCCGTGGGATGCGTCCAGGACTAGCGGTTCCAGGCTCAGCAGCCCGCCCCGACACAAGTGACCGTGAGGACGAACTCGCTAGAAGGACCCCGGCGAGCAGCCACACAATCGGATCGATGATCGGATCACCGAAACCGAACAACAGAGTTACCAAGTAACCAGCAAGACCCGCAGCGATTGCGGTCGGGACGATTTCGTTGTGGAGGCCACGTCGGATATCGGTGATCAGGACGACGAGCAGCGCACCAAGGACGACGACTCCGATGAGACCAGTTGTAACGGCTGTGTCGAGCACAACGTTGTGCACTCGATCGTGCAGTTCAGTGCTGCCATGTTTCTGCTCGAAGGATTCGTCGATACCGGACGGGAGCACAACCCTTCCGGTATCAGGTCCGCTGCCTAGCACAGGCCGATCGATGATCACGGGTATTGCTGTTCTCCATTGATCCACCCTGCCGGCCGCCGATGATCTCGTCAGGTTTGGCGCCATGATCACCACGGATCCGATGATCACCACGGCACCGATGATCAAAGGAGTCAGATTCGACCGGATCTCTCGGGGTTCGTCAGCGCTGCGCGGCCGGGTGTGGGCACGCCACGATGGAGCCATGATCACCGCCGCAACAGCAGCAGCCACCCATGCCGCTCTCGTTCCGGTAAGTAGGAGTCCCAGCCCAATCGCAACGGTCGAGGCAATCGCCAATATCCGCCACGTTCGGTCGCGGCTGCGCATGTGAGCAACAGCAATCGGTAACACGATGACGAAGTGGGCTCCAGCAAAGGCCGCGTTTCCCCAGGTCGATCTTGCCCTGCTCGCCTGATCAAGGTCACCCAATCCGAGTAGGTCAACACCCAACCACTCCATAATCGCGAGCACCCCGACGATCGCTCCGGAAATGAATGCTGCGCGTAATACAAGTCTCTGCACTCGAGGGTCGTCGCCGGTGCTCGCTCCCAGCACGAAGGCACCGCATCCGAGCAACACGGCGAGAACGCCTGCATTTCTGTTGGGCGAACCGGCGAGGCTGAGCCACGGAGCGACACCCAAGACCATTGCCAGTGCGTTGACTCCAACCCATGCGGCGAACCATTGCCACCGGGGCCAGCGGAGTACGCCACGAATAGCGCATGCGACCAAGCCGAGCGGAATCAACGCGCTGACGGCGAACCACTTACCAGCATGGAACGGTGCAAAAGCCCCTGGGAGAACAACGATTGGGACGAGACCGACAACGAGCGCAGGCACCCATACCGAAACAGCTTGTGACGCCCTATCTAGAAATCCCGCTTCCAATTCCTATCGCCGCTCTGTCACACACCACCATGGCAATGACGGTGTCTGTCCCACAATTTGACCCACTGGGGTAGCTCTCCCACTCTCATTTCTATCAAGCGTATGCAATCCTACTAACGGCCTGATAACGAGCGACGGACGTGTTCGGGTCCCCGGGGACCCATCCCCGATCATGAGCGACCCGGGTATCAAACTTGCTTATCCACTTGTCAGCAACGCTGATGTCCGCAACGGGGGGGCGATGAGCAGCAAAGCACTTGATCAGTTGTCAGACCTACTCGGCGCCGAGTTGCCGAACGGTCTCGATTCATTGGTCGACTCTGACGCAGCCAAACTCGTCGAGTTGATCCAGGGCGCAATCGAGTCTCAACAAGCTGAAGTCGAACGCGCTGAAAAGGATCTGATCCGTAACATACCTGCCCCGTTCCGAGGTCCGGTCAAGAGGATCCTGCGATGACTGATGACGCCACAGCCCAAGTGCTACGTCTCGCTCATCTACTCAGTACAGACGTCAGCGAAATCGCATTCCTTGGTGAAGTCGATGCGCAATCGTTGCGTGAACTGCACGGACTGATTGCGGATGTCCTTTTCGATACCGAGGGCAAGGGTCTGGGCACACTTCAAGGGGCAGCTAAGGCGCTTCCTCCACAAATCACTGCCAAGGTTGCCGAGAAAGCACTCGGACCGGTTCTTTGTGGCCGAATCGCAGGCTCGGTCGATCCAGCGCTCGCGGTGTCGATCTCGAAGCGGTTACCAAACGCTTTCCTCGCTGATGTCGCAGGGCACGTTCACCCCGATCAGGTACAAGCAATTGTGTCTCGGCTCCCGTCCTCGCAGGTGCTCGCTGCTGCTGATGTGCTCGTCAATCGTGGTGATCTTGTTGCACTTGGTCACTTCTCGAGCATCATCAAGGAATCCACCCTGCGGACCCTTGTTGCGTCGCTCGATGACGCGACACTTCTCGATATCGCACCGTTCATCGAACCAATCGAACGGACCTCGCAGGTCATCTCCCTGATCGAGGATCCCAATCTGATCAGCATTCTGCGAAGCGCCCACGGGGCGGACCGGTGGGTGGACGCCTTTGATCTGGTCGTCCGACTCGACGTTCCGATCAGAACTCGGATCGCTTCGCTGGTCGTGCCCGAGGCCGAATTGATCGACGGTGCGCTGCGCTCAGCAGCCGAACACGATCGTTGGGCAAGCCTGCTGGAATTCACAGTCCACGCCAAAGGAGTCCCCGAACGTCACTGGAGTGACATCGACGCTTTCTATGACAAAGACCTCATGGAGGCTTGCTTCGACGCAGCAGAACGCGACGGGTTGTGGGGACAAGTGGCTTTGTTGTTATCGCTGTGGCCAGAGGATCTTCGGAAACAGCTCGCGAAAATGGTCAACGCAAAGACCCGCAAGAAGCTCCACTTGTAGCTAACACTGGCTTCAGTCACCTTGGCCGGGACGCTGCCTCGTTCGTTTGACTTCACCACGCCTGCGTTTGGCATCCAGTCGCCTGGCTTTGGATCCCTTGGTGGGTCGAGTCGGACGTCTGGGCCGCGTCGGGGTCAGCGCCATTCGAATACGACCGGTCAGACGTTCACGGGCTATCTCTCGGTTTCGAGTTTGGGAACGCTCATCATCGACGACCACACGAATGTCGCCGCCGAATGCTGCTGTCAGCTTGTCACGCTCGACATTGCTCAGAACCTCGCTCGCAGCGATATCAAAACGCAGTTCCACTCGAGTGTTCGACCGATTCGCGTGTTGCCCTCCGGGCCCACCGGACGCGGAGAATCGCTCAGTTATCTCACCCGCCGGGATGACAAGCCCGCGTCGAATCACAAGGTCACCGAAGGACACGTCTCCAATGCTTGCATCAAATGGATGCAAACTGGATTCCATGGCTGACAAGGTTGCGTTCGTGCTCTCGGGTGGAGGAAGCCTGGGATCTGTTCAGGTTGGAATGCTTCGGGCACTGATCGAGATCGATATCAAGCCCGACATCTTGATCGGCACCTCGGTGGGAGCACTGAACGCGGCATACCTAGCTGGACATGGAGCCACTTTGGACACAGTCGATTCCATGGAGAAGACCTGGTTGGGTCTCAAGACCCGTGACGTGTTCCCATTTGACCCTCTTCGGCTGTCTCTCGCCACCGTCGGACTCGCCAACTCATTGTGTTCGAATAATTCGCTCCGCCGGATCATCAAGGCCCACCTGACCTTCAAGCGGATCGAGGACGCCCCCATCCCCCTCCATGTCGTGACCACTGATCTGCGCAGCGGGAAGGAAGTCCTCTTGTCCAAGGGCGACGCCGTCAACGCAATTCTTGCGAGCTCTGCGATTCCGGCGATCTTCCCGTCAATCGAATTCGATGGCAAGACGCTGATCGACGGAGGAGTCGCTGACAACGCTGCGATATCCCAAGCGATCGACCTGGGCGCAGATCTCATCTACGTACTCCCAACCGGGTACACATGTGACCTGAGCGAGGTTCCACGAACGGCTCTCGCCTCTGCTGTTCATGCTCTGACCCTTTTGATGGAGCAACGACTGATCGTCGACGTCGAGCACTACGCAGACCGAGTCGACATCCGAGTCATGCCTCCGCTGTGCCCACTGTCGGTTTCATCTATCGATTTTCGCCACACTGCCAGGTTGATCAACGACTCTTACGAGGCCACCTCCGGGTGGCTCAAGACAGAGGACAAGCGGTCGTCCAAACCTGAACGGGTCTTGGCGCTTCACAGCCATAGCGGTGATCGGTGAGGCATGTGGTAGCCGTTCTTGGGGCTACAGGCGGGCCACCTCGCCGAGAAGCTCTCTCGCGTGACCTACAACTTCGGAGACGTCAATGTCTTGGGTTCCTCGGGCCGGTTCAGCCGGTTCGAGAGAACCATTGCTCGCCTGGAGTGATGCGCTCGACAACACACTGCTCAGCACTCCACAGAGCTGTTGTCGTTCGCTCTCGGTGAGTGGCGTACCCCCGCCATTCATAAGCTGACCAGAAGTGGTTGCCAGGGACCTGACCAATCCCACCTCACTGGCATCAGAGCTTCCCAACCCATTGGCGGCAACGCAAGCAGCTACGCCTGCTAGCGCCAGCGAGGCGTTGCACTCGTCGAGAACCAACAGCATTTCAGCTGACCGGGTGAGATGACCGATGGCCTCGGCATGGCGCCCATTGTTGACCAGTAGCAATCCAAGATCACGCCTGGTGCAGGCCGCTGTTCTCAGCGATCCGGCAGCTTCGAGGCTCTCGACCGCCTCGGCGAGCATACCTACCGACTCTTGGTTCCCTTCGCTCAGTGCTCGGCTCGCGTGCTCTCTGAAGATGAGACCCGAATAGAAGTTTGGGTACGCAGAGGACAGCTCAAGCGTTCGGTCCCAGATCTCTTGGGGCACCTCAACGCTCGCTGTCCTCCCCATAGTCAATACGAAGAACAGAGAACCGAGCATCTCATGGGGGTCACCCATTTCTTCAAAGCGTTCCGCAGCACCGATGGCCAGATCCACCGCAGTGGGAGCATCCCCTTCGGCGAAGGTCTGCAGAGCCAGGTATCGGTCAACCATGGCCTCGAACCACGGGATTCCTGCAGCGCAACGTTGAGCCTCAGTCACGGCGGCCCGCGCCCCGGGAATGTCGCCAGTCCAGCCTCTAGCAATCCCGAGGTGAAGGTTCGCGATCACCCACCAACCGCTATCAACCATCTTCAGGTCGCGCATCATTTGTTCGGTTTCGACGACCATGTCGTAGATGCCAGCGACCGAGGCCAGATCGGGACACATGAGGCCTCTAAGTATCCGGGACACAACGGTCGAATACGGATCGAGGTCTGGGTGATCCAACAGTCGGTCGGCCCAGATCATTCCCCGCCCGTGACCCACTGCTCGACGGAAGTACGGCATCAACCGCTCGAGCAGCCCGAAGGCCGCCACAGGGGAACTGTCGATCAGGTAGCCGAGGGCAAAGTCCAGGTTGCGTGACTCCTCGGACAGAAGCCTGAACGTGGACGAATCCAAAATGGAGCCCGAGATCCAGTGGCTCTGGGAGACCTCGCTTGCACCCAATGCAGTCGCCGAGTCCCCGATAAGGCTCATCAGCCACGACAGGTACCTGTTCGATGCGTCATTTCTGCGGTCAGCATCCATCGATGTCTTGATGGAGTAGGCAACTTGGTTGATGGCACGATGACGAGGGGTACTGACTCCGCTGACGAGCCGAACCAGTGTCGAATCGACAAGCTCGCCCAAAACTCTCCGGTGTTCCCATGGGTCCTCTACGCCCTCGGGACGTGCGCTCTCACGCCACCATTGCACCATCGATGTGGGTAGCCCGGCCGGGAGGACGCAGCATATGTCCAGCGCTTCCCTCGCTGGTGGGGATATCCGAACGCGTGCGCTCTCCACAGCACTTGCGAGCGCGTGGGATGCCGATTCCATCGACTTTCCGGTGTCGCCAACCGCTTCAGGCTGCGCTGCCGTATCGATGCCGGCGATGGCCAATTCAATGGCTAGGGCTAGCCCACCGCATGAACGCGCAAGGCCGAGGAGTTGGTCGTCACCAAGGGGCGTTTCGCAGTGTTCGGCAAGCGACCGCAGAAGTGAGATTGCATCGCCTCCGACCGGATCGTTATCGCCAGGAACACCGAAGGGAGGAACGGGAACGACTTGTTCACCAGATAGAGCGAGAGGTTCCTGAGAAGTGACCAGGATGAACAGCTCTGGACGCGAGGTCCGTAGATCAACAGCGAGTTGGATGACTTCGTCCATCGCCGCCTCGGCACCGTCGATGACGAACACGGCACGTGATCTGGGAAGCAGTTCAATAGCCGCAGCACGAGACCCGATCGGGTCAGTGCCTACGCCCAAGCCCACTTCGGCGCAGAGGGCGCTCACGATGGAACCGTCCTCAGGTTTCACTGATAACCAGACAACAGAGTCTGAATCGTTGTCATTGGCGCACCAGTGAGCGGCCAGACGGGTCTTGCCAACGCCCGCAATCCCACAGAGTGTTACGACGCCGGGCCTACGCGAGAGCTCCAAGACAGTGTCACGGAGTCGTTTCCTTCCAACGAAAGAGGTTTCAAAATGGGGAATAGCGCTGCTCAGCGATCGAGTAGCCGTGGACTCTTGCGATTGCACCTGACCACGAACGACGCCCCGCAGAGCCATGTGCTCAGGCGGATCGAGCAGCGTTGCGTCATGGCGTAGGACTCGATCCTGCATCTGTCGCAGCTCTGGTCCCGGGTCCAGACCCAACTCGTCACGAAGGTGTAGACGAACCGTTTCGAACAGCTTCAACGACTCCGTCTGACGACCAGCCAGATAGAGAAGTTGCATAGCCATGGCGGCGCGGCCCTCTCGTGTTGGCTGTTCAAGCGCTGCGAGGACGACGGAATCCACTGTGACCGGTCCAAGCCTGTCTCCGTGTTCAACTGCGAAAAGGTCAGCGTTGCAAAGCGATGCTTCAAGACAAGCGCGGACCCAATCGTCCTGCACATCGAGGTGATCCACCTCGAGAAAGTTGGTGAACTCTGTGAACGCAGGATGGTGCCCAAGTTCACCCAGCGGTTCACCCCACAGTTGTAGTGCGCTGCTGAACTCGTCGATTGCCCCAAGGGGGTCCGTGGCTGCAATGGCCCTCGCTGAGCGAACCGCACTCCTGTAGTCCCACAGGTCGAGCTCATCTGGAATCAACTGGTACCCGTTGCCGACCGTCCGCAACTTGGAGGACTCCCGAGGGCTTCGACCTGGCTCGATTACCGAACGAAGTCGCCGTATATGCGCCTGAATCGCGTTGACTGCGTTGGTGTGGTGAGCCTCCGGGTCGATGCAATCCACTAGTGATGACACGGTCACAAGAGCGCCGGAATTGGCAGCGAGCATTGCAACAACGAGATTTCGCTGGGCGCCACGAACTGCGACCTCGGCGCGGTCTACTTCAAGACCCAGTCCGCCTAGGACACTGACACGCAGATCAGCCAACGAACCCTCCGAAACCGCCGTTCATAGCCAAAAGACCCTCCCATGTCAGTGAAAAGTCAGTCAATGGGTAAATCATCTCCATTATTGCAATCAAGGAAAGTCATAGGTGCAGACAGACGAGGCTCTTGAAATCTGAGATCCGGGAAGAAGGGAAACCGGGAGAGGGATAGACGGGAGAGGAACCCAAGGAGAGGGTCGCCGGGTTCCCGTCCGAGTTGAGCGATGAGGCACATACGTCGAACAGGACAGTGCCTACCGACAGGACGGGAACCCAGTGGCGATCAACGACTGTTCGGTGGATTCCTGACCGTGCCGGACTCCAGCGACCGTGGTTCTGAGCCGCAGTTACCTTGATCGTCTGCGACAGAAGGCGCTCAGCGTCGCAATGACCCCAGTCCTCCGAACCAAGTCCCGCCGCGAGGTGCAGATTGTCCGTAGGCTCGGAAGAAGCCAGACATAGGCTCCAGTGTCGACATCTTCCACCGATACACGCTCCGGATGGTCATGACCGCATCAATATCCATCGGACATCCGGGCTCGTGTCAGAGAGACTCAGTCTGCGCCTCCCGAAACAAACCCGCGGGACGGTTCGACGGCAGAACATCACACTTCTCGTTTCTACAAGTGACCGCTCATCTGTTAACAGTGATCGTCATCTCTGCTGTGCTGACAGGATGCGGACCTCGCAGGACAAAACAAGGCTCCTCACCTTCAACCGATGGTCAATCGACCGTAGGCGCAGATTCCGAGGCCGGTTCCGACGACGGACCTGACGTCCACCGCACCCGTCCAACAAGTGAGAGCCGAGCCATCGACGGTCGATTCTTCGGATACAACGCTGCCTCCATCGTGCAACCGGTGAACGTCGAGTTGATGTTCGACCCGGCGCTGACCACCGAGCTAGCGAAATTCCCGGTGGACTTGATTCGAATCCCGAGCGGCACCGCGGCTCAATGGCTTGACTGGCGTACGGGGAGATTCATTGCTTCCCCTGACAGTCCCTTCGTTGGCGTATCCGCTGAGCGTCGACCGACGCTGATGAGCGATTGGCAGTCGTGGGTAGAACGCAGCGGAGCGACACCGGTGTGGGATCTGAATGTCCTCAACTCAGATCTACAGGATCAGATTGCGATGCTGGAGGAGGCTGAGCGTCTTGGGATGCCGGTGGAGTTCATCGAGCTCGGCAACGAGTTGTGGGACCCCAGGTCGATCTACCCTGACCGATTCGGTTCTGGTGGCGATTATGCGAGAGCGATGAACGAATGGATTCCAGCTCTGCAAGAACGCTTCCCCACTGCTCGCATAGCGGTGTCCGGGGCGAATCTGGCGGATGAGGTTTTCACTGCAGCACTGGGCCCACGTTTCAACAACTGGAACCACGATGTTGTATCCACAATTACTAATGCTGATGCGATAGCGATACATCCCTATTGGACACTGCCGAACAAGACCCCACCAGGCAGCGATATCAACGCCACGCTCACCTCGGGACTCGATCACTGGCGAGCTTTCGAGACCACCACATTGGATCAGCTACCCAAAGGGTTGGAGGTCTGGCTCACCGAATGGAACCAAGGCGGCCATTTCGTGACCTCTGGCACCCAAGTCTGGGCGCAGGCCCTGTCAGTAGTTGCTGTTGCAATCGAACAACTCTTGGATCCTCGGGTAACGATGTCACTCATCCACAACATCGTCGATGGAACCTCGAATCCCCACGACATCGGTGTGTCAACCGTCTTCCCTTCCTTCACCAACGGACACGACGGCACACCTCGTCTGGCGCGGACCGCTTTGGGGCACGCTCTACCAATCCTGTTCTCGGCTGTTCCTTCAGGGTCGCGGGTTCGGCGTCTTGTAGTAGACGGAGTGGAACGAGTCGGCGACCACCCCGGGGTCAGCGCTGTATTGATCAGCGGTAAACGACCCGGAGCGCTGCTCGTGAACCTGACCGCTGCTGCAGTTCGAGTTGCCACTCCGTCGACTCTCGGCCGAGATGCTGAATTCAAAGCAGTAAGTGCACAAACTGATGCCCAGCCTGGCTGGGTCGCCACGGATTCCGTCAAACAGACCTCTGGATCGTCAGCCTCGACGACTCTGCTACCGCCGTATTCGGTCACATACATCTCTGGTGGGTGACCAACACCTATATCGTCGGATCCCGTGAGCTCACGAGAGACCGCGTTCGATGTCGTTGTGGTTGGCGCCGGAACCGCTGGAGCCAACGCCGCGTATCAACTCGCGGACCGAGGGTTGAGCGTCGCTCTGGTGGACAAGCGCGAATTGAGCAAGTCAGGTGCGCAGTGGTTCAACGCGATCCTCGAGTGGCAGTTCGAACGCGCCGGGGTGGAATCGCCGGTGCCACCCGAGAGCAGTCCACGGGTCCCAAGGTCCCACATGATCAGCCCCTCGGGCGCCGTGGTGATGCAGATCACAAATCCTCCGACGCTGTCCACCGATATGGCTGCACTTGGCGATCGGCTGCGATCGAATGCTACGGACCGCGGCGTGAGGACATTCGACAGCGCAACCGGTCTGACTCCGGTTCTGGACGGTGATCGGCTCATCGCAATCGAGTTCGGTGAGTCCGAACGCGTCAGGCTCACAGCCCCGCTGTTCGTCGATGCTTCCGGGCTCCGAGGAGTCTTGCGAAAGGCGTCGCCCCCGCTGCGGCGGTGGTGTCCAGATATTTCGGGTGACGAGTTGTGTACTGCGTCGGACTTTCACTTCCGGATTGCTGATCAGACCGGGGCCCAGGAGTTCCTTGCACGTAACGGTGCCACAGCCGGCGACACGGTCAGTATGTTGGGGCTTTCGGGCGGCTTCTCCACCTGTGGAATAACCGTGTCAGCAGACCTCACTTGGGTGGGGGTACTCGTGGGCTGTTTGGCCAATGGTTCCTATGGCACCGGCCCATCAATGCTCGCTGGTGTTCGTGACAGAGAACCATGGATTGGCGAAGTGATCCATGGCGGTTCGGGGTTGATTCCACTTCGTCGGCCTTATCCACGCTTCACGGCTCCCGGATTGGCCCTAGTGGGAGACGCTGCATGTCAGGTATTCCCTGCCCATGGATCGGGAATCGGACTTGGGCTGATCGCTGGTCGAATCCTCGCCGACACCGTGACCGGACCACGCTCGTCTAGTCACGGCGACATTGGCGACGAGCGACTCCTGTGGGAGTACCAGCACAGGTTCATGACCGAGTTCGGCGGGCTGCTCGCCAGCTATGAATCGGTGAGACGTATGAGCACCAAACTCGGAAGCGATGGGGTGTCAGCGCTACTCGAGTCAGGGGTCATGAATGAGTCCCTGACCCGCGCCGGTCTTGATCAGCGTCTATCGACCCCGGATCTGAAAGACCTGCCGATCATGGCAGGCCGACTCGCTCGCCGCCCCTCGCTGGCAATCAAGGTGCTCCCGATGTTGGCCCGTTCGAGAGCAGCGGCTTTTCTCGGTGGGTCACACCCGCGCGAACTCGACCTGGATGCGCTTGACCGATGGGACCGGAAGCTGACTCGGGTGCTCGGCCCACTACCCGGTTGAACATTTGCGCATCGTGTCACTCGCTCAACACGGCATAGAAACTTGACGCATCACGACTCTTGGAACCGAAGCGTCCTTGGGTGCTCGCAGAACCAGGATCAGGTCCCCCTTGTAGTCGGCGGTCACACCGCAGCGCGCCCCGGGTATGTCATGTTCGATGGTCAGGGTCACCGGGTCGCCGGGTTCGACTCCGACCAATCGAGTGTCGAGTCGGTCGGAACCGGTGGACACCACGAAGTAGGTAGCGTCCTCATCCGCGATCCATTCCCCCTCGGAATTCAACCCCTCCTGCAGGGCACAGCCGCTCAACGCGCTTTCCGCTTCCTTACCCGTACCGATGCCTTGTACACGTCCGGGAACAGGACGTCGCCCCGGACCTGCACCGAATGGCCCCTTGAAACAGTTACCCGTGGCACCAGACCACCCATGCTCATTGACTGCCTTGGACGGGCCATCCTCGCGAAAAACGAACATTTCTGCCGCGATGCCTGCAACCACGATTCCTATGAGAACTGCAATTCCCAGAATGATCCGGCGCTTCTGTTCAGCTTCCACGAGTCCTCCTGGCCAACTGCATGACCATTGGACGCAGGCATCACCCATTTGGTTCCCGAGGAGATCGCGTTGAGTCCCGTCGGCCAGTTCAACTGCGCCTCCCGCGGAGCCGGTCGATCTGACGCCGATCGCGTTTCGTTGGCCGCCCGGCTCCCCTGTCTCGCTCAGCGAAGACGCCTGATGACTCCGCTGGAGGTGGTTCGGGTGTGAAGTCAATGAAGCAAGTTGCTGCGATTGGTGCACCGACGCGTTTGACGATCGGCGTTACGACCTCGACCTCTCGCTGTACACCAGCCGCGAATGCTCGCACCTTGTCGCCAACGTTTACTGGCGTGGCAGGTTTGGCCACACGGCCGTTGACCCGAACGTGCCCACCCTTGCATGCGGCGCTAGACGCTGAACGAGTCGGATAGAGCCTGATCGCCCACAACCATTGGTCCACTCTGGCCGATGAACTCATGGTTCGATCACCGGCGTAGGCAACACGAAGAAGCCGAGAGAATCTCGCAGTCTGTCGACTCGTTCTTGGTGAGCATCAAGAACATGGGTCTACACCAACAACAGCGCCCACTGACGTCATCACGGTGCTTCGCCACGGATCGGTAGAGTCGAGGTGAACGATATCGATGGACGGTCAGGTGGTATCCATGACTCACGAAGTACAGGCTGTGATCGCTAGGTCAAAGGGACAGCCTGTAGAAATCGTCACCGTTCTCATCGACGACCCCGGACCGGGCGAGGTCCTCATCGACGTCAAGGCATGCGGTGTATGTCGCACCGATATTCACTACCGCGATGGCCTCATCGGCGACGACTTCCCTTATGTATTGGGCCATGAGGCATCGGGAACCGTCGAATCAGTCGGCGAAGGTGTGACCAACCTGACCGCCGGGGATCTGGTGGTGCTGAACTGGCGTGCGGTATGTGGAGACTGTCGATCATGTCGCCGAGGTCGCCACCAATACTGTTTCAACACCTCCAACGCAACGACTCGTCCCCGACTCACTGACGGAACCGAACTCGTCCCGGCACTGGGAATCGGAGCGTTTGCTGACAAGGTCGTCGTTGCTGCGGGTCAGGCAACGAAGGTGAACCCTGCCGCTTCACCGGAAACGGTGGGCCTGCTTGGTTGCGGGGTCATGGCCGGAATAGGTGCAGCCATCCACACGGGCGACGTCTCACCGGGCGATTCGGTGGCGGTGTTCGGATGCGGTGGCGTGGGCAGCGCTGCGATCGCAGGTGCGCGGTTGGCCGGAGCAACGACGATCGTCGCTATCGACATCGATCAGCGCAAACTCGACGGGGCAATTCACTTCGGCGCCACACATCAGATCAACTCCTCATCGTCTGATCCAGTTGAAGCCGTACGCTCAGTGACCAGCGGATTCGGAGCCGATGTGTGCATCTGTGCTGTCGGGAGCCCCGAAGTCCTACAACAGGCCTTCTACGCTCGAGACCTTGCCGGGACAGTTGTTCAAGTCGGTGTACCGGGCCCGGGCGTTCCGATGCCGTCCATACCGATGTCTGACTTCTTCAGTCACGGCGGAGCACTCAAGCCGAGTTGGTACGGGGACTGTCTTCCCAGCCGCGACATCCCGATGCTCACCGAGTTGTACCTTCAGGGGCGCCTGGATCTGGACCGCTTCGTGTCCGAGAGAATCGGGATCGAAGGGATCGAGGCTGCATTCGACAAAATGGCTCGCGGTGAGGTTCTCCGGAGCGTCGTCGTGCTCTAACTCTTGAGCGAACGCTGGGTCACTTCGGAATGAGCTTCTGCAGATCAGCGAAGAGATTCAGGAACTTGATCGAGTAGTACGGGTCGCTCGCCCACATTCCGTTACCCATTTCGTTCCAGGTCTTCGCTTTGCCCTTTGGCTTCACCAGGTGACAGCGAGGACTCGCGTTCGGGGTCTTGAAATTCGAGCAGGTCACGGTCGTGTCCGCGTAGGCACGGAGGTGGTGGATCTGCGCCCGAACGCCCATGAGAGCGTTATCGAACTGGTTGGCTGTGGTACCGCTGTCGACCGCGCCGATTCCCGAGTAGTTGCAATAAGAAGCAGGCACGCGGGTCGAGTGGCGGAGCCAGCCGGTTTCGAGCATGGCTTGGATGAACGCGAGGTCTCCTCGCACATTCTCTCGTGCGCCTTCAGTGACGAACAGGATCGCAAGTTCCTCAACCGTGGCACACGAACCGGGTGCTTGGACGATCTTCTTGGACCGATACCACTCAACCAGTTGGACCGGCGTGTAGACAGACTTGCCCATGACCGGAATGGCCGGGAAGGTGGCGGCAAGAGGGTCCAAGGATGGCGCTGGTGGTGGATCCACCACCGATGCAATCGTCGTTGTCGTGGTCGTAGTCACCCGGGGTGGGGCTGCTGCAGCACACGCCGGTAGAAGCGACAGCAGGAATCCGAGCGCGAGAACTGAAAGGCGGTACATATCCCTTTGAGTCTGCCGCCTAATCCGGGGAATACCAACACTTTGCGTGATGGCACACTCACAATGCGCGTGCGGATGGGCTAGGTGCCTGCGAACTTCGCTACGACCGGTGCAAGGTCGAAAGCAGTTTCGTCCTGCACCACGTGATACGAGTACCCCCACCGTGAGCGGCGTTGCTCGAGACGTTCGCCAATCTCATCGACAGTCCCGATCATGGTCATGGGTGACTCGAGCGCGTCAGATGCATTGGCCGAATCGATCCCGAACCCCGGGGCGAGCATCTGCGCCACCGAACCGGCGTCATCGGTGATGGCTACTACCGGTACCCACGCGTTGATCTCCAGTGCATCGAACCTGTCCCCTGCCCCTTCACGAACCCATCCAACCTTTTGGTCGATCCGATCAGCGAGGCTGTCCCGCGCTGCTTCAGCATCAACCTCACCGGAATGGATGGACGGATTGACACCAACGATGTCGGCGTTGGCACCAGCGAAGCGGAGCATCCGTGGCGAGCCGCCAGCAATGATCAATGGCGGCCCACCGGCACTGGAGGGAACGGGCAGCCCAACGAGATCAGTGATTCGGTAGTGATCTCCATCGAAGTTCACCGGCTCTGACCCCCAAAGTCCACGAACAATCTGAACCGCTTCCATCAACCTGGCAACCCGAACTCCCGGAGCGTCCATCGGGATCCCCGAAGTGTCATAGTCCGAGGTCTTCCACCCAGCGCCCATACCAACTTCGCACCGTCCCTCATAAAGCAGGTCGATCGTTGCCATTTCTTTGGCGAGGACAACTGGATGGCGGTAGTCGTTGTCGAATACCAGTGTCCCGACCTTCAGAGTCCGTGTTGCTGCAGCCGCAGCAGTCATCGCCGAGATGGGGCCCAGCTGATCAGCGAAGTGATCGGGCATCAGAAGCGACGAATAACCGAGCTCTTCTATTCGTCGAGCACTGTCAGCCCAGTTCAGCCCCGGGAGCGGTCGATTTAGTTGAACCCCGAATCTGAACTTACGTGGATGTTCCATGAACATAGAACTAGCACTATCCCACCCGGGTCCGTGACACGTATTCGTAGGCGAAGGTGGCACCCCGCCATCGAGCCTTCGACTACGTTTTGGCCCACAACGAACCTGACATCAGGGTCGCGGTCAAGCTATTGCGTCGGGGGGCGTCGTGGGATCCTCACAATCCAACTCGTCAATTGATGCACTGCAGCTGGCCTCCGTGGGCGTTCGATTCGGAGGAATTTCAGCGCTGAGCGACGTGAGTTTCACCATCCCAGCAGGACAGCTGTGCGGACTCATCGGAGCCAACGGAGCTGGCAAGACAACTCTGTTCGATGTGATCAGCGGAATCCGAACACCGAATTCTGGGACCATTCACCTGCACGGAAAAGAAATCACTCGGTGGAGCCCTCACAAACGAGCACGAGCCGGACTCCGTCGCACTTTCCAACGAGTCCAGGTCTTCAGTTGGTTGAGCATCGAAGAGAACCTGCTCGCAGCCAGTGAATGGAAAGGCGGTGGGGGTGGTGTCATCGCTGATCTAGTGGCAGCCCCTTCACGAGCCCGCTACGAACGTCAACGCCGTGAGAAGGCAGACCAAGTCCTAGAACAGTGCGGTCTGAGCGACATTCGCAGCCGCTCCGCTGCAGGCCTGCCCATCGGAACGGCAAGGCTTGTGGAACTCGGAAGGGCATTGATGGATGACCCGTCGGTACTACTCCTCGATGAACCGGCGTCGGGGCTCGATTCAGCCGAATCCGAACGTTTCGGTGATCTGGTCCAACAAGTGGTTGACGAACACGACACTGCAGTCCTGTTAGTGGAACACGATGTCGGGTTCGTGATGGAACGATGCCATCGGGTGGTGGTGCTGAATCTGGGGCAGGTCCTGGCTGACGGTTCACCACAAGAGGTCAGGGACGACCCGCTGGTCCTCGATGCCTACTTAGGAGCACGCCCGTGACCTTCGAGGGACACAAGATCAGCTCTCAACGCCAACAATCTCACCGCCAACAAGGAGGCGTCATGAAAAAGAATCGACTGCTGGCAACAACAGCAGTCCTCGCGAGTATCACACTGTTCGGGGCCTGCTCCGAAAGCGTGAAGGATGAGGGCGCTGGCAAGGCCACCACGACGACCGAGGCCACCACACGAACCACTCGGGGAATCACAGACACTTCGATCAAAGTGGGTGGTATCCAGTACGGCGTCTACTTCGGCGACGCAGCCACTGGTGTCGAAGCTCGCATCAAAGCAGCCAACGACGCCGGGGGCGTTCACGGCCGCCAGATCGAGTTCGTCGGAGCCAAGGAGGACGACAACGATCCAACCAAGGACCAAGACCTCGTGAAGGCACTGGTTGAACAAGAGAAAGTTTTCGCACTGCTACCAGTAATGAGCGGCGGCTTCGGCGGCGGTGACTACGTGGTGGAGAACAACGTGCCGATGTTCGGATATGGAATCAACCCATCATTCTGCGAGAACCAGGTCGCATTCGGGATCACCGGCTGCGTCACCAACCCAACGCTGAAGGTCGGTTCCAACGCTTTGGGTACTGCGCTCAGTGACATGTTCGATGGAGAAACAGGAAAGACCATCGCTTTCATCGCCGAGGACAACGACGCCGGGCGCGGCGGACTCATCCTGTTGCAGGCATCTGTCGAGGACAAGGGATTCAAAGTCGTCTCAGCCAAGCCATCGCTGCCCGCTCCACCTGAGCAACCCGGTGACGTCTCCCCCTTCGTGACCGACTTGTTGAGCTCCAACGGCGGCAGCGCCCCGGACATCATCTACCTGCAGGCGTCCCTATCTGGGGCAAAGATCGCCGATGGGCTCCAAAAGGGCGGATTCAAGGGCATGATCATCACGCCGTCATACAGCCCATTGCTTCTTGGGGTTCCTGGCTACAACGACATCTACGTCAACACCCAGTTCGGAATGGACCCAACGATTCCTGCCAACAAGGAGATGATGGAGGCGGTCCAGAAGATCAAGCCGGATCAGAAGATCTCCTTGGCTCTGGTCGCCGGTTACTACTCCGCTGACCTCTTCATCAAGGCTCTCGAAAAGACCGGTAAGGATCTGACCGTCGAGTCGTTCCTCAAGACTCTCAACGATGGTTTCACCTACTCCGCTGATGGCGTGGTCGGCGAGTCGAAGTGGCCGGACAACCACGACAAGCCGGTGCCTTGCAGCGTCATGACCAAGGTCGAGAACAACGCGTTCAACTCAATTCAGCAACTCATCTGTGGTCAGAACATCAACATTGACTGACAACTGGATCCTGATCCGATGAGCCAGTTCCTCAGCCTCGTCCTAGCTGGTGCCATTTCGGGTGGTCTATACGCCCTCATGGCCTCAGGGCTGGTTCTGACATATCAGGCCTCAGGTGTATTCAACCTGGGTCACGGTGCAATCGCTTTCGTGACCGCGCTGGTGTACTTCCAGTTGAACCAACCAACTGCTGCAGGAGGGCTCGGTCTACCGATCCTTCCTGCAGCAGTCATCTCGATTCTCCTAGTCGCTCCAGCGTTGGGGGTGATGCTCGACGCGATGCTGTTCCGGCGGCTCGCCCAAGCACCGATCGCCGCCCGACTTGTGGGAACTGTGGGAATGCTGATCGCGCTTCCCGCTACAGCGTTTCTGATCATTGACGCGATCAACGGCATCTTCGGTACGGAAATGCCCGACGTGTCCGGCGACGCCGGGGTCAGTCCACCGGGTATTGGCCCAACGCCGGCGCGCTCGTGGTCAATTGCCAAGGGGATATCGGTCAACTCGGATCAACTCGCGATAGTTGTGGTGGCGGCACTCGCGGCTATCGGTCTTTGGTATTTGATGCGTCACACGCGGCTGGGTCTGGAAACAAGAGCCGGGGTTGATCGGCCGGTCCTTGCACGGCTTCGAGGGATAGATACTGATCGTTCCTCTCGGATCGTCTGGGCGCTCTCCACCATGCTCGCTGGGTGCGCCGGTGTGCTCATTGCCCCGCTCTTCGACCTCTCGGCTCTGACGTTCCACATGATTGTGTTCACGTCATTCACCGCTGCGGTCGCTGCAAAGCTGCGCTCAGTGCCGCTTGCTTTCGGCGCAGGGATCGCCCTAGGTGTCATCCAGAACCTGGTGTATGGCTACTCACCCGCTTTCCTCACCGCCATCTCCGGGTTCCGCACCTCAGTCCCGTTTATCTTGTTATTCGTCCTGTTGTTCTTCGTGCAGGGACGCGGCGGGCGCACCGCTGGCTCCGTGGCTGAAGACGCCCCGGTTGTCGACGTTGACGAGCCCCTGAACGAGTGGAGACGAAGGGCGCCTTGGGCGATCTCCGGATTACTGCTCATCGGGTACGTGATGTTGATGGCCGACGGTTACTGGACCGGAGTCGTCAACCGTGGCCTCGTGCTGGCAGTCGTGTTCCTGTCCTTCGTGGTGGTCACCGGCATCGGCGGGATGATCAACCTTGCCCAAGCAACCTTTGTGACCGTCGGAGGTTTTACGGCTGGTTGGCTGGTCAATCATCAGTGGCCATCGACAGTTCCCGGGATCATGGACAACGGTCGATTCAGTTTCTGGGTGGCGTTGATCGCGTCAGTGGTGGTCGCTGCGCTGGTCGGTGTTCTGGTCGCCTTACCGTCTCTTCGACTTGGCGGTCTGACGCTCGCGCTCGCAACACTTGCACTCGCGTTCATCGGCGACCGGCTCGTATTTCAACTTCAGGGAGTGCGCAACGGTTCGCGCGGTTGGTCGATTCCGCGTCCGTCGCTCGGACCGATAGATCTGGCCAACGACAAGACACTCTTCTTGGTTCTCTTTGTTGTCGTGCTGGCATGTGTGTGGATCGTGAACAACCTCGCCAAGTCAGCAACCGGTCGGTCGCTGCTGGCACTTCGTTCATCGCCGGTCGCTGCTGCTACCTCTGGCATCGACCCGCTGCGATCCAAACTCGTGCTCTTCGCTGTCTCCGCCGGCCTTGCCGGGTTTGCTGGAGCTTGGTTCGCCTTGGTCAACAGTCCGATAACCAACCAGAGCGCTCCTCCCCTGATAGGGCTGATCTGGCTGGCAGTAGCAGTGACATTCGGTATACGCCGTCCGGGGGGTGCCGTGGTTGCCGGACTGGTCTACGCGATCCAACCAGTCGTCCTGTTGGGCATTGGGACCAACTGGGGCAAACCGTGGTCCTTGATTCCCGATCAGTTGCGCGAGTTGATCGCCAGGCCCGAACTCTCCGCTGCGCTATTCGGGTTGGGCGCAATAGCGCTCGCCCGAGAACCAGACGGAATCCTTGCCGAAGTGGCAAACAGACGCAGGGCCAGACGCTCTGGGAGTTCAGCGAGCACCCCGTCCGAAGGTGGCGTCGGGTCCACACAACCAAGCGCTGACGTTTCCGCAGAGATCAAGACCACTCACGTAGAGGACTCTGTACTGAGCCTTCGTTCAATCAACGCTGGCTATGGAGAGGTCCAGGTGCTCCATGACCTTGACCTGGATGTCTCGCGTGGTGAGGTCATAGCTGTCCTGGGCGCGAACGGAGCTGGGAAATCGACACTGTGCGGTGTAGTAGCGGGAACGGTCCGCCCCACGAGCGGTTCGGTGATATTTGCCGGCAGAGAGATGACTGCGGAGCCAGTTCACCAGCGCGCTCGGTCAGGTGTGATCCTGGCTCCCGAGGCGCGCGGGATCTTCCCTGGCCTGTCGGTCGAGGACAACCTGTCCATCCGACTGTTGGAAAAGTCCGAGAAGTCAGCAGCCAAGGCCCGGTTCCCAATACTCGGCGAGCGGTCGGACCAGCATGCGGATCTGCTCTCGGGTGGCGAACAGCAACAACTCGCCATGGCCGTAGTTCTGGCCAATCCGCCCGAGTTGTTCATAGCTGACGAACCGTCGCTGGGCCTGTCTCCGATGGCAACCATCACTGTGTTCGATGCCCTGACCGAACTGAAGGAGTTGGGTACCACCATGATTCTCGTTGAGGAGAAGGCAGGCAGTGCGCTTGCAATCGCCGACCGCGTAGTGATCATGGACCTGGGCCGGATCGTCTGGGTGGGAGATGCCAACGAGGTTGACATAGAGATGCTCGGGCAGGCCTACCTTGGCACCTGAGGACCTCTAAGGTCGCACGCATGGGAGCCCAAAGACCCTCGATTCATTCCGTAATGGACCCTGACCAGGCGCTGACCCAGGTCGAGTCTGGGATGGGCGTGTTCATCCACACCGCTGCGGCAACGCCAACGGTGCTCGTCGAGGCCCTTTCCAAGCGGGCCGCTGCGCTCGATGGCATCACAGTGATGCATCTGCACACCGAAGGTGCTGTCCCGTACATTGACGAGTCACTTGCTCGAAAGGTCAAAGTCAGATCGCTTTTCGTAGGAGCAAATCTGCGTGAGTCGATAGCTTCAGGCGAGGCCGAATACGTGCCGGTATTCCTGTCGGAGATTCCGGACATGTTCCGGGCCGGGACTCTCAAGATCGACGTCGCCTTGGTTCAGGTGTCCCCACCTGACGCTCATGGATGGTGCACGCTCGGAGTTTCTGTCGATATTGCAAAAGCTGCGGTCGAGTCGGCATCGATCGTTATTGGACAGGTAAACCCTCGTATGCCCCGCTGCCATGGAGATGGCAATGTCCATATTGATTCATTCTCTGCCCTCGTTGAGGGGGAGATGGACCTGTTCTCCCCACCGAGCTCGAATCTGACTGACGTAGAGATCTCGATAGGGTCACACGTGGCTTCGTTAATTCCTGACGGTGCAACCCTGCAAATGGGCATCGGCGCAGTGCCCGACGCCGTACTGCGCCAGTTACACGGGCACTCTCGTCTGGGTATTCACACCGAGACCTTTTCCGACGGCGTGCTCGACCTGGTGAAGGCCGGCGTGGTCACGGGTGAAGAAAAGGCGCTTCACCCCGGCACGATCGTATCGGGCTTCGTCGTTGGTTCCCGGGAGCTGTATGACTTCGTGGATGACAACCCAGGAGTAAGGCTGCTCGATATCGGTTATGTCAACGATCCGGCGGTTATCAAGCGGAACCCCAAGGTGATGGCGGTGAACAGCGCTATCGAGGTCGATATCACCGGGCAAGTTGTTGGGGATTCGATCGGCACCCGGCAGTTCTCCGGAGTCGGGGGTCAGATGGACTTCATGCGTGGAGCAAGCCTCTCCCCCGGCGGCAAACCAATCATCGCGCTGCCATCAGTGACCTCACGTGGGCAGTCCCGAATCGTTGACGTCTTGAAACCCGGCGCGAGTGTGACCACCACCAGGTCACATGTCCATTGGGTGGTTACCGAGTATGGAATCGCCTATCTGCACGGGAAGTCGCTGCAGGAGCGTGCACGGAGTCTCATCTCGGTCGCTCATCCCAACCACCGCGCCTCACTCAGTTCAGCTGCCCGTGAGCGGTTCGGGAAGTACTGGTCCGGCTGACCCTTCGATCGCTCAATCCACTGGGCGTCCCACAAGAACAAGTCCGGTTCTTCCCCTACGAATCAGATCGGCATCTCGGTCGTTGTCTGCCGATCTGATGCGAGCGACTTCCCCTGCGCTGAACGGCTGATGTTCGGCGATGACAGTCCAGCCATCGTCGATCAAGCCACCTTCAGATTCCAGTGGGGCCAGTCTGAGCATGTAGCGAACCGGACGTTCTTTTCGGTGGGCTCCGACATGGATCGCTTTCAACGACTCAGCATTGGGTTGGAACCCGTCCTTTTCCATGGTGTTGAGGAGCGCGAAGTAGATCTCACCCGCGAAGACATGTGTGCTCGTCAGCTCAACCCCAACCTCTGCTGGAACATCGGCGCGTTGTACGGCCGCAACGAATGCCTCGACAGTTGGACGTGCATCCTGGCGAGGGTTTTGGGCACCCAACTGTTGAAATACGGCGAGGAGCGCAAGGACGACACATGCCCCGTAGGCCATGTTCTGTGTCTTTGGCACAGGCCACCGGCGTTCTTCACTGATCGCCACAACGCTAACGACAACCATGAATGCCACCGTCGGAATTCTCGAAAGAGCGAGGTAGTTGTGTGGGCTACCACTGATCATCGCGATCGACATCGTCGTGCCCACCAGTGCTGCTGCTGCGATCACAAAACCCCTGAACAGATCCCACTTGCGGCGCCGGGCGACGAGTACCGCCACGCCGCAGAAGACCAATCCCCAAACCGGTAGAAACCACTTGAGTGTCGACATGTCATCGACGCTCATGGCGGCGGGAGTGAACACATCGGGCCACAGGCCGAGTGCCCGCGACATCACTCTGATGGCAACCAACGGACCCAGCTTTGCACCAGAACCAGACTTCTCGAGTATCAAGGTGATGTTGCCCGGATCGTTGGTCAGCTGTTGCACGATCGGCGGTAGCCACATGGCAAGGGTGATTCCCGCACCCGCGACGATTGCCCTCCAGGGGATCTGTCGATGCCTGCCAGTCAACAAGCAGACAATTGCAGCGGCTGTAACTGCGACGACGAACGGGCCAGTGACTATGTGTGCCTGCGCGAGGAAGGTTCCCACCGGCAACAATGTCAGGGCGCCTTCTCGGTGGCGCTCAGCGAACGACCAGGCTGCTCCGCACAGGGCCATTCCCCCGACCAGAGTCACATATGGATTCCACGGATCACGCATGACAGTCGGAGTGGTAGTGACCACGATCACGAGAACCCCAAGGGCCATGAATGCCCCAGCGGTAGCTGAGATGCGTCTGACAGTCCACCACGCAATGAACCCGAACATCAGATGCATGGTGATCGCCCCCACCAACAGTGCCTCAGATCGACGGGCGCCCAACCAGTACACGACGCTTAGGAAATAGAAATGGGCGGGACCCGGGTGACTCCAACCGAATCGGGACCAAGCACCCAGTAGCGGGAGGTGGGACGGCACATCACGCACTCGCAGTTCGAGTAGAGCGTTGTCATATACCGGCACCCAGCCTCGAAACACCGATGAAAGTGCGGCGACCGCTACCAAGATCGCTACTACTGCTGCAGAGACCTGCGCGACAGTGACCGATCGGGAGTGATGCATCGATAGACCGGGCTCTCGGAGATCAGCGCCGTCTGCGTGGCCACTCTCGTGTTGTCCGTTGTCATGTTGGTCTGGTTCTGTCTCGACGGGACCAACGGGACGGTCGCTCAAGGCGTCCCTCCAGAGCCCGACCCACCGGGCCGCCCGGACATGGTCGTTGAGGTAGATCCAATGTCCCCATCAGTGGTGGAAGACCCATCTGCAGGAGTCGTGTCACCGTGCACCGAACTCGGTGTATCTACGTCACCAACGGATGTGCTCACCGTGACTTGTGTTGAGGTCGTGGTATCGACTCCATCTGCCGGGGCGCTCGAAGTAGTGGATTCCTCGGGGGTGGAATTTTGTGGTCGGGTGGTGGAAGTAACTACCGGAACCGTGGTGGTCGTCTCGGACACACCCGGAGGCCGCGTATTCGAGGCAATCGGGTCAGGGCGCACCTGGAAATACAGCACCGTCGAACCAATTGCTATGGCGAGTAGGACCCATGTACTGGCTCGAATCGATCGGAACGCCCGGTACCAATCAATGATCCTGGATTTCATCACTCCCCCGAACTCTCGTCGTCAGTGGAATACACCGGGTTGCTTCCAGAGCTGTCCATCCGAGGCTCCAGAGCAATCCGTCGCCGCAGTTCCCGCTCGACGTCCCACTGCCGCCCCGGGAGAGTTCTGCCTGTCACCCTCAGGTAGATCGAGCCCTCCTCTAGCTGTTCCACTCCTGACACTGTTGGCGGCTCAAGGATGTCTGAGCGCCATTGTTCATCGTCGTACAACTCGGCACCGATCTGATCGATCTTCCGGCTGACTCGATTGACATCAGACGCAACGGGTACCGGAACTTCGATCAAGACCCGCGCCCAGTCTCTGGACATGTTCGACACCTGCTGCAACACGCTGTTGGGAAAGATAACTACGTCTCCGTTCAGACGCCTGATTCGTGTCACACGAAGCGTGACTTCTTCCACCACTCCGACAATCCCGTTCTCGGTGCCCACAGCCGACACCTTGATCATGTCCCCAACGCCGAACTGTCTCTCGGTCACCAAGAAGAAGCCTGCCAGGAAGTCCCCGACAACTCGCTGTGCGCCAAATCCCAGACCGGTACCGGCAACTGTGGCGACTGGGATCAGCGAACCGAGAGGGATAGAGAACTTTGAAACAATCAGGAGCACTGCGACGGTACCTGTCGCGAAGCTGAGTCCATAGCGACCCGCTTGGATCAGCGCTCCGCGAGTCCTGGAGGTCACATCATCTTCGGCCTTGCGCAGCATCCGCCTCTCGATGACATGTGCTCCGTTGTCGAACAACCGAAGCAGCAACAAAGTGACACTCGCGATGATCACGATCTCGAGACCGGATCCCCGTATCCAGTAGGACAACTCGTTGCGCATGGGGCTCAGTTTCCCAGACTTGGAACCGTCGCAATGGCATGGCTTGCCCACTACTGTCTATTCATGAGGCAAAGTCCCGGGGTGCAAGCGAATAGTGGTGACTCCGACGAGGAGGGGGATCATCGGCGTTCAACTCTGACCGATGCTGTATTCCAGGTAATTCGGGCGAGGATCTACACGGAAGGGTCGACACGGGCCGGACTACTACCTGTCAGCTGGATTACGCCTGAGAGCGTTTCACTCGAGGCTGGTTTTACGACTGAGATATTCGACGAACTATGGCCTGCCCGCGGCACGCCTGAAGGCACCAAGCTGTCGGCTTTCGAGGCGTTCCTGTTCCACGTGTTTGGCACATACAGAGGACCTGTCCTCCATGATGATTTCGTCGAGAGCATGCCTGGCCTGTTGGATGACCTAGAGGAGCTCATCCGTGTAGGTGCAGGCAACTTGATCGCCAACGACATCGACTGGATCGGCTTCAGAATGGCCTTGGCTGTGTCCGTTTTCTCCTTGCACGAACGGACCGATTACAGCCTGTTCATCGACGAACTGACGGATCTCTACGAAGTCCTCGTATATCACCTCGGTAGACGGGTGCGACCACCGATGACCTCCCGTGACTTTGCCATGAACATGTCCGCAGCTCTCGATGGGCCTTGGATCCGAAGGCTCAACGGGATGGCCGACCCGAACCCCAAGGTTGCCTTCAAGGCAACACCCGATAGTGAGACGAAACTCTGGTCTCTGGATGCGATCGCTATGTGGGCGATCACCATGGCGATGACAGAACCGATCGAATAGGCCATTTGAAGGATCAATCATGAGCAGAGACACTTCGGACGCCCCGGGTCCCGATGGTTCCTCCGAGTCAGCTGAAGTCAGTGAGGTGGATCGACATGATTTCCGGCGGGTCGATGTCATGAACGCGGCGTTTCGGGTAGTTACGGCACGGATAGCGTCAGCTGATCCTGCGTCGGCAGGGTTACTGGCGCTCAACTGGATCGACGCATCCGAAGTCGCCAAACAGGCCGATCTTCCGGTTGAGGTTTTCGATGAACTCTGGCCGGATCCCGATCCGGAAAGCGGCCTCTCAGGCTTCGAATTGTTCCTTTGGGAGACGTTTCAGTCATCGAGTCTGGAGACCATCAAGCAACACACCACCGACGCCTTGGATCTATATCAGTCGAACTTGGAAGACCTGTTGCGAACTGGTGCGATCGGTGAACCTTTCGACGCAGACAGAATGGCCCCGCATCTGATTGCGCTCGCTGTCTCTTGCTATTCGCAACATCACCGCAGGGACTACGACTCATACGTCGACGAGGTGGCTGACCTATGCAGCTATGTGCTCTACCAGTTCGGTTTGAAGATGAAGGAACCGCTTACGGCGCGGCATTTGGCATTGAACATTGCGGCAGTGATCGAAGGGCCTTGGATCAGGGCGATCGCTGGAGTCAACGAACCGAACCCGGTTAGGAACCTTGCTATCACTCCGGGAAGCGAGCGTCAGAACTGGACACTTGACGCTATCGGTGTGTGGGCCGTATTCCATACGATGACCGAGCCGATCAACTAGCCAGACTCCACCAGTTCCCGCGCTCGCAGAAACACCGCATCGAGCATCTCGGGGGTCGCCGTACCATTAAAAAAAAAATGTTGGCTCACGTGGTAACAACCCATGAGGACCCTGCCCCGTGAATCCGATGTTTCAACCCCGTGGCCGAACTTTGGTCGAGGTCTGATTCCCATGAATCTTGCCGCCTCGGCGTGTCCGAATCCGCCAAGGGCAACCACGACCCGAGCTTGGGTCAACAAGGCC
>JAGQSZ010000186.1 GCA_020439285.1 Microthrixaceae bacterium | reverse complement strand
AGCCACTTGGCTACCGAATCGCTTCGACAATGACCGCGCGACGATCGCCGGCCATCCGGGCACTGCGGACATCGCTGCGCGATCGCGACCGAAGTCGGTATTGGGACCGTTGCCGGCCGCTTCGTTGGCCACCTCAGGGAGCGGTAACAGCGCCTTGTTCGGCACCCTTGGCCAAAGCGGCGTCCTTGGCGAGAACACCGGTGGTGTACCGGGGCTCGGGCAGCTTCCAGTTGGCCTTGCGTGCATCGAGGGTTTCTTGATCCACGAGCAGGTCGATGGTGTGGCCACGGACATCGATTCGGATCCGGTCGCCTTCTTCTACGAACGCTATTGGACCACCATCGACGGCTTCCGGGGCAACGTGGCCGATGCAGAACCCGTGGGTGCCTCCAGAGAAGCGACCATCGGTGATCAGCGCCGAGTCACCACCACGACCGGCGCCCTTCATCGCTCCGGTGATTGCGAGCATCTCGCGCATCCCGGGTCCGCCCTTGGGTCCCTCGTAACGAATCACGACGATATCGCCAGCGTTGATCCGTCCACCAAGGACCGCGTCCATGGCGTCCTGTTCGCCGTTGAACACGCGCGCTGGGCCCTCGAAATGGTCGAAGTCGATACCCGCGACCTTCACGACCGAACCCTTGGGAGCAAGCGAACCGCTCAGGATTGCAAGACCGCCGATGTCGTGGATCGGATTGTCGAAGGTATGGATGACTTCCCCGTCCGGTCCCGGCGGGTTGATCAACGCGACGTTCTCGGCGACGGTGCGTCCGGTGACAGTGATTTCATCACCGTGAATGAGCCCTTCTTCGAGAAGCATCCTGAGGACGACTGGGACACCACCGACACGATCTATATCGAGCATGTGGTACTTACCGTGAGGTGTGGTGTCGGCCAGGTGAGGAACCTTGGCGGCGACCTTGTTGAAGTCCTCCAGATGCAATTCGACCCCGGCTTCCCACGCAATTGCGAGGAGGTGGAGCACTGCGTTGGTCGAACCACCAAGTGCCATGACAACAGCGATGGCGTTCTCGAAAGCACCTTGGGTGAGGATGTCACGCGGGCGGATGTTCTCACGCAAGAGGTTGAGAACAGCAACACCAGATGCGTAGGCGAAGTCGCTACGACGACGATCGACAGCCGGAGCGGATGCAGAACCCGGAAGCGACATTCCGAGCGCCTCACTGACCGATGCCATGGTGTTGGCGGTGAACATTCCGGCGCATGCGCCAACGGTCGGGAAGGCGCCGCACTCGATCTGATGGAGTTCCTCTGCGTCAATCGCCCCTGTGGCATATGCACCGACTGCTTCGAACACCGAGGTGATATCGAGCACGGCACCGTTGTGGTTACCCGGAAGTGTCGATCCGCCGTAGAGGAACACGGTCGGAAGGTTGAGCCGAGCCGCTGCCATCATCATTCCCGGCAGCGACTTGTCACACCCGGCGAAGGTGACCATTGCGTCAAGGCGCTCGGCGTGCATCACGGTCTCAACCGAGTCGGCTATGACCTCTCGTGAAACGAGCGAGGCCCGCATCCCCTCATGGCCCATCGAGATCCCGTCCGACACCGCAATGGTGTTGAACTCGATGGGGAAACCACCTGCGTCATGTACCCCGACCTTGGCCCGCTTTGCGAGCACGTCGAGTGGCATGTTGCAAGGGGTGACCTCGTTCCACGATGACACGACTCCGACCTGGGGCTTCTCCCAGTCGTTGTCGGTCATACCTACGGCACGGAGCATTGCTCGTGCGGGTGCACGGTTGGGGAAGTCGGTCACCTCATGTGACTTGATCTTGAGGTCGCGCTCATCAGTCATGTTCTAAAGGTACGCCATCACGAGCCACGTTCGTTCACTCGGACGCAAGCGACCTTGGGCACTGTCACCGTGACCGCATCGTCGGTGACCACTGCGACGATGCAGCGTTCGGTGAAACCCGACCACCAACCCGAGGGTTGGAACCTGATCGTCGAAGATTCGGCTATAGCTATCACGTTGACGAATCCGTCGTGATCACGAATCTGTTGTGCGAGTGAACCCTTCTTGCGAACCCCCGCGTTGAAGGCCAGGAAGTCCCGGGGGGTAGCGTCCTCCAACAAGCCCCTGAGTTCCGCGACTTCTTTCGAGGTAACCGAGTCTGCCGTACGTTCCGCAAGTATTTTCGCGCCAATTACTGCAAGCACAACGAGTAGCAGAAGCCCGACTCCGATCGAGATCCCACGCCGTTGACGTAGACGCGATCGGGTTGTCTGCTTCTCGAGGGGTTGCAGGGATCTGCCTGACAACAACGGCGAAACGAGAGAAGGTCGTTCCGCAGGTTCGTCGACGTCCTTGGCGATGTCTCCATCGCCTGGTTCCTCGGTTGGTTCGGTCACGTCCATTCAGACCGGTCCCAACAGTGGATCAAGGCCAGGGCTTGTCTGCGAACTCGTCACGCAGTTTGTACTTGAGGACCTTTCGCAGGGTCTCGTTGCGAGGAAGAGTCTCCACGACCTCGAGTTGTTCGGGGGTCTTGAACTTGGTGAGTCCCTTCTCGCCCAGGTATGCAACCATCTCTTCGAATGTGATGGCGTCACCTGACTCAGGGGGTTCAACAACGGCGCAGACCCGCTCGCCACGTTCACGGTCAGGCAGGCCGATAACAGCGACATCTCCAACTAGTGGATGTGCATACAGCAGGTCCTCGACCTCCTTTGCGGAGATGTTCTCGCCCTTGCGGATGATGATGTCCTTGAGTCGACCAGTCAGGACGACATGGCCATCCGGTCGGATGTGGCCGACGTCGCCGGTGCGGAAGTAGCCGTCTGAGAACGCTGCTTCGGTCAATTCGGGATTGGTGTATCCCTTGGCGACCATCGGCCCCTTGACCTGGACCTCCCCATCGACTCCGATGCCGACGATTTCACCGTCTTCGGTGACGATCCGGATCTCTGCTCCGGTGACGGGTTTGCCCACGGTGTTGGCAAGTTGTTCATCGGAGTCGCTCGGCGCGCCCTGGGTGATCATTGGGATCTCGGTCATGCCATAGCCGTGGCAGGTCTTCACGCCGATCTCGTCGAGCACCTCGCGGTAGATCTCTGGGGGCATCGGTGCTCCACCGCCTGAAAGCGCACGCAGGCTCGGGATGATCGGCTCGCCTGGCTGCTTGCGCTGTTCGGCGACGAACATCTGATAGAAGGCGGTGCTTCCTCCAGCCATCGTGACGCCCAAGCGCGCATAGGTCTCGACGGCCTGTGCGGGCAGGAACGCTTCCACCAGCACCACTGACATTCCCGTGAGCAACACCATCAACAGGTAGTCCGGCCCGGCGATGTGTGCGTAAGGGAACGCCATCGATCCGACGTCTGCCGATGTCATCTCGAGAGCATCTGCCAGTCCCCGACCACCGGCGAGCAGTGTGCCGTCCGTGTGGAGCACTCCCTTGGGGTCAGAGGTGGTTCCCGAGGTCGAATAGATCCAGCGAACGGGCTCTTCGCCATCAGCGAATACCTCGACCGGAGGAAGCGTGGATGGATCGCCATCGGTCAGGTCATCGAAGGTGAGCACAGTCGGGGATGGGTCCATGTCCGCTGCGAGCTTGGAAGCCATCGCGGCGTAGTCGAATCCCTTCCATTCACCCGGAACCAGGACGAACTCCGCTCCGGTGTGCGCCATGACGAAACCGAGTTCCTTTTCCCGGTACAGGTGCAGCACCGGGCTCTGCACGGCACCGAGTCGTGCGAGCGCAGCGGATGCGATAACTGCTGGAACACATGTCGGTAGCTGCCAGGTGACCTTGGTCTCGGAGCTGATCCCTCGTGCTGCGAGCCCGGCGGCGACCGATTCGGAACGGTCCCGGAACTCCTTGAAGGTCAGTGTTTCCCCGTTCTCGGTGATGAGCATGGGGGCGTCGGGGGTCTCACCGGCGCGGTCTTCTATCAATTGCCAGAAACTTGCCACGTCAGAAAGGTACCTGAGCCGGGGACACACGCGCGCGAATCAGCTATGACGAACCTCTGACCTCTGCCAGAGCGTGACCAAGGGTTGCCCTTAGCTGAGACCGCCAAGCAGTTCAGACAGGTCGAACTCCGCAGTGCTCTGCCCAAGACAGTTCTGCTGTGTCCAGGTACCAACGTTCTTCACGGCTTGTTGCACCGCGGGATCCGATGTGACCGCCTGTGCACGCTGGTCCTTGTCGAGTGCGTCAGCTTCGATTGCGGACAGGTCCTTCCACGCTTTTTGGATGGTCGCCATCGAAGGCCTGACTGCCGCCGGGGACACCTTGACGAGATGATCGAAGAACAAGTCGAGCTCGACCAACACCTGCGCGATTCCAGATGGAGTGGTGACCAGTCCAGACACTTCGAGTTTGCCGCCGAGGAGTGACTTGACCGTGTTGGACGACAAGATCTCACACAGGTCGCTGTCTTGTCTGAAGTCCCTGAGTTCATTGAGCAATTCAACGGCCTCGCTGCTCAGGCCAGGTCCACCGAGCGCGGTCGATGGAGGCGCTGTCGGCCGGGGTCCGGCGATGGTGTCCTGTGAAGCGTCGTGTTCGAGTTCGCGGGTTGGAGAGGTGCCCGAACAGCTGACTGCAACGACGACGAGCATCGCTGTTGACAACCTGACCAGCATCGCAGCGATGCCCTTCCGACCCGAGACGCGCACCACCTGGCGTCAACCCTTCTTGGAATTGAGCAGCGCGCCGACCGCCTTACCGTCGGCTTGTCCCTTGGTCGCCTTCATCACCTGCCCGACAAAGAACCCGGTCAGTTTCGCGTCGCCTTCGCAGAACCTTGTCCACTCATCCGGATTGGCTGCGATGACCGCGTCGACAGTGTCTGAGAGCTCATCGGTGTCCATTGCCTCGAAACCATGGGCTGCCGCAATCGCATCGGGCGCAGAGCCCGTGTCGACCATCTCGGCGAGCACCTGCTTGGCCTGAGTGGCGGTCAACTGACCACCGGTTTCCATGTCGATGAGCTTCGCGAAGTTCTGAGCGGTGATCTCGGTTGCACGTGGGTCCGACAGATTGTGTTCGGCGTGGGTGATGGCCCTGGCACCCTCCGCACCCAGACCGATAGCTGCCATGCACAGGTCGTCGAGTCCACGTTCGACGACCAGAGCGGCTTGGGCAGGCGTCGCACCAGATGCTTCGATGAGGACCTGACGACGCTTGGCAGGAAGTGGCGGCAGTGCTGCCCTGACCCGTTCGATCCATTCCTGGGACGGATCCAGGTCGACCAGATCCGGCTCGGGGAAGTACCGGTA
>JAGQSZ010000185.1 GCA_020439285.1 Microthrixaceae bacterium | reverse complement strand
ACTAACGGTTAACGCGGCGGATATCAGGAGCTAGAAGCCGCCTGACGGCTATAGAGCGCGGCGGCTGTGACGGTTTCTGGCGACTTTCTGCCCGCCCTAGTGACAAATTCCCCGACCTCGCACCATTTCGCAGGTGTGACGTTCATCACTCCATTCTGCAAACAGTACGCTTGTCCTGGTTACAGAGCGTCGCCATTCTTTGCGCCATTCAGGCACGGATATCCCGCTTTTCCTGCGGTTATTCAACCACCGTCGCGTTACAGGCTAAAAATGCCTTCTGAACTGTGTTAATGCCGCCTCAACACCATTCCTGAACCTGCCGAAATTGGTACTGCTAGCGGGAACTGAAATCGGCATAAACCGAGTTACAGTAGATAGCACAGGACGCTAAATAGGTAAAAGAAAGGACGCGAAATGTCCACCGTGATGACACTCGAAGTGCCCTTCGACCGCGAAATCCCCGACGTTGTAGATGTGCCGTGGTGCGCCGAAGTTTTCGGTCTTACGCGCACGGCAGTCCAGCGCGCCATCCGCGAGCAGAGACTTCCAGCACGCAAATTCGGAAACGTCTGGATGATCAACCCCGAGCACGCCGCGCGGCTGTGGGGACACCGACTGATGACCGCAGCGACCGACGCCTAACAAAACCAAAAACCGCCCCAGCCGGGAAGCTACAAGGCGGTTTTTGAGAAGGAAACCAAATGACTGACACAAGCATAACACAGAATGTGAATGGCGCAACGCCTCCGACGCACTACTACATGAAGCCGTCCATTCCGAAATTCGAGTACATCGACTCCGGTGAGAAACTCGCACATCTCACAGAGGACGACCTGTACTCCGAAATCATGGAATGCGGTGTTCCGCTTCTGGATCTGATCGCGAGAATCGCTCGCGGTTACCAGAAAGTTAACCCGGTCGCGCTCCTGTCCAAAGCTATCGGTGTAGCAGCTTGCGATGCTCCGGGGACTCTCGTGGCTACAGGTGTCGCTGGTGAACCTATTCCGTTGAACTTCATGTTCTGCCTCGTCGGTCCATCAGGGTTGGGTAAAGGCATCACCCTGGACGCGCGGATGAGCTGCGCTAACCCGCTGGGCGGGTACCGCCTTGTCACACCAGCGTCCGGTGAGGCGCTCATCGACTCATTCTTCGAGCGGGTTCCCGCTGCGGACGGCAAAGGTGAGGAGACCCAGCGACACGCCGATCCGGTGTGGGCGGTGTGGGGAGAGATTGACACGCTTGCCGCGAAGGCGTCAAACGCCAATTCCACTCTCGACGGGACTTTCCGTTCCCTGTGGTCTGGCGAGCGCGCAGGCGATGAGTCCATCACCCGCAAGAAGGCGGGTATGGGCTGCATCATTGACGCACGTTCCTACCGTTTCGTGATGTTCGTCGGGGCGCAGCCCGATCACGCGGGGGTGCTCCTGGACGACGACACAGGCGGCGTACTGCAGCGTCTGTTGTGGTTGCCGCTCACCGATGATGACGCCCTGGAGACCTCCAAGGAGATTGAGGCACACAAGCGCGGTCTGGAGAAACTTCTCGGGTCTCCCAAGGGCGCGTTCGAGTTCACCTCACCGGACTTGAAGGTGTGGGGTACGAGACAGGTCACGGTATCCCCCGAGGTCATCGACATCATGAGGATGAACCGTTCTAGGATCCTCCGCCGCGTGGAGGAACTTGACCCTCTCGACGCCCATATCGACAACCTGTGCGCACGGCTGGCTGCGGTGTTCGCCGGTTGGCGTGCGGGCGCGGGAAACCCAGCCGTTATCGACAAGGAAGCGTGGTGGTGGGGGCAGTGCGTCGTGGAGTATTCGCGCCGCACCCGCTCCGCCTGCATCGTCACTGCCAGCAACAAGAGGATGGGCGTCGCGCGCGACGCCGGTAAGACGGACGCTGAGCGATTCCTCGCCCGCGCAGACCACTTGGACACCAAGCAGGAGATCGCGGACGACAAGACCCGTGATCGCGTCTTCGAAATCGTTGCCGACGGCACCTGGAAAAAAGGCGCGTACGACGCCACACGCGGGGCGAGAGCAGGCGATATTGCCCGATACGTCCCGACAAAGAAACGCAAGCGCACCCAGGAGTTCCTCAACTATCTCGTCGGTGAGGGATCGCTCCTGGAAAGCAAGGACGAGAAAGGTCGCGTCTTCTACGAGGTGGATCCGAAAGCCGCAAACGGGAGTCGCTACACGGGTTCGTGACCCGCGTCCACATCTGTCCGACTGTCCGGTCAACAACAAACGAAAGGCAAGGAAATGACCGAAAACATCCTCGACGCCAAGAGCGACCTCTTCGTTCGCGCCTACTACGGCGGCGGTGTCGTCTACACCAACGGCGCTGTCCCTCGCATCCACTACGCGGCTACTGAGTCCGGTGGAACCGAAGACAAGCCGCACAAGAAGTTGATGCGGGAGTGGTACGGACTGAAACCTGTTTCCGGTCACGCCTGGTACACCTGGGCGCTGTGCCCGCACCGTTTGGTGGGTATGAAGTGCGAATCCCAGCGCGGCGCGTACGGACGGTGCCCGATCTACTACTCGCACGGCTACCCCGCCTACGACCATCCCCGCGCCTGGCGCGACGGTGACGGCAACCTCGTCATCACCCTGGAGCCGTGGGGCAACCCGTTCGCTCAGCACGACGAACTCACTACCCTCGCCACAGACCTCAACGGCATCGGCGTTGCGATGGCATATGAGGGGCGCAGCCCGTACGGGGCGTCCTACGTGCTGTTCCTGGCGAACGCGGAGACACGCATGGGCGCGGTGATGACTACACGCGGCGGGTTCAACTCCGTCCTGGACGCCGAACTCGCGCTCAATCACGTACAGGAGAACTGACATGACCACCTCTGACAAAACAGCGTGGACGCTGCCCCCGCTTCCCGACGACGTGGCGTTCAGTACGGTCTTCGGCGAGTGTCTGGAGACCTTGCCTCGCGACGCGACTCCCGAAGGACTGCTCAATGCGAAAAGGCGCATGACCAGCCCCTGGAGTAAGTGGCACGACCAGCCGCTGGAACTGAAACCCGCGAACGCATGGTGCGCCGATCAGATGCTCGTCGTTGACCGTGTAGATCGCATCGGCGGCGAAGTGGATGAAGGCGAGACCACGCTGTACATGGTGACCGCACTGGTGCGTACACCAATGGACTCCACGAGGCGTGTGCGGTTCATCGTCTCGATGTTCGACCGCCGCGATGGGAGTCCATTACCGCCATGTTGCCCAGGCGATGTGGTGTCGATGGTGGCTGCACGGACATTTTCATCATGCTTCTCTGACAAAGGCATCTATCTCGCTGACGGGATCCGCGTCCACACTGACGACGTAGCTCGCGAGGTCTCCGAGCGCATCGCTGCGGTTTCCAACGCTGATGCCGAAACGTCAAACACCGACGAGCTGCCCGCCGACGAAGCCTGGCGCGCGCTTCACTTACCCGACGATCCACCAGACCTGGAACAGACCGTCGACCGCGTCCTGGAGCTGCTGCTCAGCGCCCAGCTGCTGAACATCGACTGGGACAACAACAGCGGATCGCCGTACGAAAAGGCTCGCGAAATCTGGTGGCATGACGCGCCCAGCATCCAGCGCATCCTGCGCGCGGGCGGCATTCCCTTTCCTTGCTATCCGGTGGAGATGTACTACCAAAGCGCCCTCTATTCGTTCCTTGATACACGCTCCCGCCACTTCTCGTTCGAGGACGACTACACGGAAATCCGCGACGAAATAAGACACGGACTGCGGTGGACACGGAACACCGTCTCCTTCTTCCACGCCGACCACGGACAGGAGGACTGATGTCTCTCTTCGCACCCGACCCTGCTGCCGTGCTCGCCGAGCGCCGCCGCATCCTTCGTGAGGTGGTTCTGCGTGGAGGAATGAAGCCGCCCGCAAACCCTGATCGTGTGTACGAGCAGGCACTCACCGACCTCGACCGTGACGCGCTGGCATGGGAAGACAACAACGACATCCTCCGTCCCCATGTTGACGCTGACCCCGACGATGAACACGACGTGCTTGTTGCCGCGCGAGCGATCCTGTTCGAGTTGGAGAGTGCCCTCGACCGTTCCCTCCCGATGGACACGCTGATCGCCAAAGCGCAAAAGCTGCGTATCCCGCCGGACACTATGAAAGCAGCCGTCCGTTGGCTGCGTGAGGCTGATCTGTGCAAGCTCAACTCTGGAGTTCTCCGCGATGTCACCGGGGACAAGGGACGGAAGAACCGCGTCCAGCTTGGTGATGATCTGTTCACGCTGCGTCGTCCGATGCCCGCTCCCGCTCCTGCCCCCAAGCCTGCTCCTGCACCAGCCCCGCGCAGAGATACCTATGACGCGGCGGTGTCCAAGCCAGCCTCCGCGCCCGCTCCTGCGTGGACGCGGGTTACGCCGCCACCGACACCCACCCCGGATAAACCAGTTCCACCTTCGCCGGCGGTGACTGTTCCTGAACCCGAACCAGTCACACCTGCATACGCCGCCGACGTTCCAAAGACCGAGCCACCGAAGCCCGCTCCTGTGTCACGTCCCGCCCCTGCACCCGAGACGTTCCCCTTCGACCTGAACGAGATCGGTGAAGAGCTGCGCGGCATCCGCGCCGCCCTGGAACTGCCGTTAGCCGCCGCGCGCACCCCTGCGAAGTTCAGTCCCGCCATCGACACCGCACGTCGTATCGCAATCCTGCTGCATGCCCTCGGGTCGCTCACCAAGGTCGTCCTCGACAACCGCTTGTCGCGCGCGCAGCGCAAGCAGCTGGACGCCGCGCTGGAACTTCTCGTGCGCCGTGACGCGGTTGTGTTGACGGGTTCCGTCCTGCGCGGCGGAACGTACACGCTCGTGAATCCGACGCCGGTCGGATTGTCCTGGGAACTCCTGGATCACGCCGCGTCAAAGGTGAAGGGACACCGCCGCGAATTTGCCAGCGCGCGAGGGACGTGACGCACATTTGCTGCTGGAACCAGTCGTATATCCGAGCTAGCTTCAAGTCCGACCATTTGCTGATAAGGGAGAGAAACAGAAATGGACACCAACACCGCCGATGAGAAACTGCACCGCCGTGTGCTCCGCAGCGCATGGGTATTGCTCATGTTCTGCACCGCCGCGAGCATGGCAGGAAGCGTGTACTACGCCTACGCGCACGGCAGCGGGACTGTCGCCGCGATGGCGGGAATGGGCAGCGTCGCCATCGTCCTTTGGCTTGCGATGCACCTGCATGGAGGTGTGTCCGCCGCCCGCCGCGCACTCCAGGTTCATCCCACC
>JAGQSZ010000184.1 GCA_020439285.1 Microthrixaceae bacterium | reverse complement strand
TGTTGATGGCCTTTACGACTTCGGCTCGTTCCTCGAGAAGACCTGCTTTGGTCAAGAAAATGATGTTGAGCGCATCACCCTTCTCCGAGGCAGTCGCCAGCTTGATGCCCTTGGGTGCGACGTTCCATGCCGCTTCAACCAGTTTCGCTGACGGGTGGACCGAGGCCGCACCGGGCACGTTGACCAGCTTGCGCATCGTTCCGGGCATCGAGAAATCGGTTAGAAGGTGCTGTGGGAAGTCAGCCATGGTGCGCTCAGCAAGGTCGCTCGCCCATCGCACATATTCATCGGTGAACACCGACGCGCCCTTGTCCTTGGTTGCGACGAACACACCGACCTCGGACGCTCCACCGAAGTCCTTTTCGATGACCCGGATGTCACGGACAACCTGGGAGCTCTGATCGACCCAGTTGACCGGATCAGTCTCCATCTTGAGCTTTGGTTCGACGTAGCTACCGACAGCGAACACGACTGCTGAAACGACGATGAGTACCACTGCGATCGAAGGTGGTGCTGCGCCCAGCCAGATGACCAGACGACCGAGTGGCCCATCACGGAAGTCCTTGCCCTTTGTTGGTGAGCGGTACTCGCGAATACCCAGCGCTGCCAACGGGTTGATGATTGACGAGAAGCAGATGGCGATGATGCCCACGGTGAGCAACCAGCCGAACTCCCTGACCATCGGGACCCGAGAGATCTGAATAGCTAGGAACGCAAACACCGCGTCGAACGTGACAACCACGAGAGCTGGTCCGAGTCCACGGGCTGCTGCCTGAATCGGGTGCGGTTCACGGTCGATGATCACCTCCTCTTCAATTCTGGAGTGCATCTGAATGGCGTAGTCGATGCCTATACCAAGCATCACCGGAAGACCGGCGATAGTCACCAAGGTCAACGGGATGCCGAAGTACCCCGCCAGACCGAAAGCCCAGACGATGCCGATCAGCACCACCCCCAATGGGAGCAGTCTCCAGCGCACGTTGAAGAAGATCATCAAGATGACGATCATCACCGCTATTGCTATGCCTCCGAGCGTGAGCATTCCGCCGCGCAGGTAATCGTTGATGCCCTTGAGAAGGACTGGCGCACCTGTGGTCGTGACAGTCGCTTCGTCAAATTTCAGACCCTTCGCGATCTCGACAACCTTGTCGGAGTACACGCCCTCTTCCTCGATGGACAGGTTGCCGGGCAGGCGTACCAACATCTGTGTCTGTTGCTTGTTGGAGAACGCGGATTTGAGAGCATCCCTGATCTCGCCGTCGTTGGTGTACAGAACGAACTTGACCCATTCGGGATTCTCGATGGTCTGCTGGTCAGCAGGAATCTCACTTACCCGGGCCAAGGTCGCCAAGGCGTCTTCGGTTCTCAGTTTGAGATCTTCGGGAGTCGAGGCCTTTTCCATGAACCCGAGATCGGACAGGCCAGCCGCGTCAGTCTGGGACACACCTGCGATTGACTCAGTGATTGCCGCCGCGTCTTCGCCGGTAGGTGTCTTCTTGACCAGGTTGTCAGAGAATTCGAACGCGGTGAGCGGACTGATGACTGACAGAACACCTGCGTCGTAGAGTCGCTGCTCTACTTCGCGCATGATCTTGATGTTCTTCTCGGTGAAGAGTTGGTCTACCTCAAAGCCATCTTTCATTGCGATCGAAGACAGCATCGCCTGACCGCCGAACAGGTCCTGGTAGGCGACATTGTCCTTGTAGACCTGGGAGTCCTTGTTCAGGTAACTGTCCTGTCCTGTTGCGAACTCCAACCGGGAGATACCGGTGCCCACGACGATCGTGAATACCAGGCCGACCGCGCCGACTATGCCCGCGTGTCTGCCCAGATTGACGGCCATCCACGACCAGAACTTCTGCATACGCATTATTGAGCCACCCTCCGACATTGCTTCCGAGTCCCGATTCGGCCAGATGGCCGGGCCCCGAAGAACTGACCTGTGAGAACCTACAGCCTCTGGTGTGGTGCTACAAAACCCCCCAAGTGGGAATGGGCGTACCAGTCGGGTCGTCCTCGTGTGGCCGACCGCGATGGGTTCCTGCCGTCGGGAGCTGGGTGGCCCAGTGCCAGAGTCCCCAAGGACCGCCGTCCCGACGGAATGCCAAAGCGGTCTGACACTGCAGGTTCGTGGTCGAACTGACCGAAGAACAGCGCTCCCAGACCCAAGGACTCAGCGGTCAGGAGCATTGCCATGACTGCTGCTCCACCGTCGACGAACCAGTACGGCACCGGCCACGCGTCAACCGACTCCCCCAGACCAGTTGCTGCTTTGTCCGCCTGGGAGTAACGCTCGACGTAAGCACCAGGATTCACCACGGGGATGACCAGTACCGGGGCTCGCAAAAGACTGGGCCACGGAAATGTCGGCCGTCTATCAGCCGGCAGGGTCACGTCCCAGTACTCACCTACCGAGTCTCCTCTCAGAACGACTAGATCCAGACTCGAAGTGTTCCCGGCCGAAGGGCCGCGGAATGCAGACCGGAGGATGAGGTCTAGATCAGCACCGCCTATGGGTTCGTCGGTGTAGTCACGACACATCCGACGCGACTCGATTACCCGCCAGAACTCACTTATCGACGATCTGGCTCGAGCAGAATCGTTATCGGATCCGGACTGGGCCGGGTTCGGACTTTCGGGCGCCAGAGGTCAACCGAACTTCAGTAGCTCTTCGGCCATGATCCAACCGCAGGTGACCAAACAGTCCCCTCTGGTGGAATCCAGATGGCTGAACTGTGCAGCAACCTCTGTGTCGATCTTTTCTGGCTTGAGCGACTCGTGATCGAGAACCAACGGAGCCGACTCATCGCCAGTGATCGTGAAGGTCTGATCGTCGTAGTAGCCATTGTCGATACCGAATCGCTTCGCGAGCCGCCGACCCCAAGCACGCTCTTCACCTGAAGGCTTGTGATCCGGCCGCGGAATGACGTCGACCAAGTGCTTGAATCCGTCGAATCCACAGGCCCGGCTCATCCGGGTGCCGAGCAGAACGTCCTCATCGGGGAAAGCCATGAGGGCACGACGGAAGTTGTCCCCGATGATCGAGCGCAACACCGAGTCTCTCTTGGCTGTGCGCTTGACCGACGCGACACCCAACAGGATGCAAGGTGTTCCACCGATACGCTCCAGAGTGGAGAACGAGAATCCCCTCAGGTGATTCCCTTCGCGGACCAGTGTCACCAATACCCACAACTCGGCTTGCTTCGACAGGTCGCCAACCCCGTATCCATGCCCCCCATCAGCGCAGATATCAGCCATTTCAGCCAATTCCGAGTCGCTGAGGGCGGTGCAATCTTTGGTCGTGACGTCCAATGCCATGCAAAGCTCCCGACGATAGGTCCGAATCTGGTCCTACTAGTTCAGTCCAACCGGCCCACCGTTGCAAGTAGACGACAGAGACCGCTCAGGTAGACGACTGGGTTAGACCATCACCGCTTCGATCCCCAGCAAGGCTCTGAGCTCGCCAACGAGACCAGTCGTGGTGCTGACCGAAAAGCGGTCGGGCAGCGCAATGATCACGTCATCAAGCATCAAATGGACCTCTGAACTGCCCGGGAAATCGCTGAAGAGTTCCTTGAGCCGATCGAGCATTTCGTCGTTGAGTCGTGACGCACGCAGATGCAGCCGAAGCGGAGGATCAGTGTCAATCACCGGCTCGAAGGTCTCTAGATCGACCGCGATCAACTTCGGAGTGTCGTCACGCTTGTCAACCCTTCCCCGAAGGACGACCATGGCGTCATCCACGAGGAGATGATTGACCTGTTCCATCGTCCGGGGAAACACCATTACCTCGACTGAGGAATTCAGATCCTCCAAGGTGAAGACCGCCATCAGGTCACCCTTCTTGGTCCACTTGCGCTGCAACCCGGTGATGATCCCGCCGAAGTTTCGTTGGGATCCGTCCTCGATCTCAGCGAGATCTGCCAAGTTGCCGTCGGTTTTCTTGGCCAGAGCGGCTTCGACTCCAAACAGCGGGTGATCAGACACGTAGAGACCGAGCATCTCCTTTTCGAAGGTAAGGCGCAGCTTCTTGTCGAAGTCCTCAACCGGGATTGTGACTCGTTCGTTGAACGCAGGGCCCTCGTCAGCAGATGTGTCCTCGAACAGCGACATGACCCCCATGTCGTATTCACGGCGCCTGGCAACGGTGTGATCAATGATCTGTTCGAACGTAACCAACAGGCCTTGACGTGAGTGGCCCATCGAGTCGAAGGCACCGGCTTTGATCAGGGCTTCAATCGTCTTCTTGTTGAGGACCTGGGTGTTGACCCGCTGACAGAAGTCGTAGAAGTCCTCGAAAGGACCGTTCTCGTCACGTTCGGCAACGATGAACTCGACTAGCCCCTTGCCAACATTGCGCACGGCCGACAATCCAAAGAGGATCGACCTGGTCTCTGATCCGTCGGGTTCAGTATCAATCACCGGCGTGAAGTCACTGCTCGACGCGTTGACATCAGGAACGTGAACCTGGATGCCCATCACCCGGCATTCAGCTAGGTAAACCGCTGCTTTGTCCAAGGTGGTCTGGACACTGGTGAGGAGAGCAGCGAGGTACTCGGCGGGATAGTTGGCCTTGAGATAGGCGGTCTGATAGCTGACTAGGCCGTAGCCATAGGCGTGGGACTTGTTGAAGGCGTAGTCCGCAAAGGGTTCGATGATATCGAACCACTTGGTGCCCAGGTCGCTGCCGTATCCCGTGTCGTCACAACCCTGAACGAACTTGACCCGCTCCTTGGCGATCAGGTCCTTGTTCTTCTTGCCGCACGCCTTGCGAAGGTTGTCTGCTTCAGCGAGCGAGTACCCAGCGAACTTCTGGGCGATCCGCATCATCGACTCCTGATAGATCATCAGGCCATAGGTGTCTCCGAGGACTTCAGCGGCGTCACCATGTTCGTATTCGATGGGTTTGCGGCCGTTCTTTCGATCGGCGTAATCGTTGTGCATGTTCGCAGCCATCGGACCGGGGCGATACAGCGCCACAAGGGCGGCAATGTCCTCGAACTCGGTCGGGGCAAGCGATCGCATGAGTGCACGCATGTTGGTGCTCTCCAACTGGAACACTCCTACGCCCTCGCCCCTTTGCAACAGCGCAAACGTTGCTGGGTCATCGAGTTCGACACGGTCGATGTTCAAGTCGATTCCACGTGTCTTCTTGATGAGCGCTACGGCATCCGAGATCACGTCCAGGTTCCGCAGGCCCAGGAAGTCCATCTTCAACAGGCCGAGGCTCTCGACGCCGTGCATGTCGTACTGGGTGACCACAGGAGCGAGTTCAGGGTCGCTACCTGCCTCGGGCTTGCGCTG
>JAGQSZ010000183.1 GCA_020439285.1 Microthrixaceae bacterium | reverse complement strand
CGTGCAACCACTGCACGAACGGTTCCCCAAGATGGAGTTCCTCCTAGTCGAGGAAAAGACCGAGGTTCTGCTCGAACAGTTGGCCAAGGGCGACATCGACGCGGCTTTCCTCGCCGAACCGGTCCACGCCCCGGGACTCATCGAGGACCACCTATTCACCGAGAGCTTCATGCTCGCAGTTCCGGCGTCGTCGTCGTTGGCTGACCGGACTCAACCCATGAACGTCAGCGAGTTGGCAACCGAACCGATCCTGTTGCTCGAGGACGGGCACTGCCTGCGAGATCAAGCGCTGTCCGTCTGCAAGATGGCGGGAGCGTCCGAGCGTGCCGGGTTCCGGGCCACGAGCCTCGAGACCCTTCGACAAATGGTGGCCACCAACGTCGGTGTCACCCTGTTGCCAGAACTCGCCGTCAGGCCACCGGTCCCGGTCCAACCCAACGTCAAACTGCTTCCCTTCGCCGAACCACGCCCGGCCAGGAGCATCGCTTTGTACTGGCGACCGTCGAGTGTCTACGGAGAAGTGCTGGCCGACGTCGCCGGCGTCGTTCGCTCGATCACGGTCCCGTTGCTCGCCGAGGAGCATTCCCCGACCGCTTGACGTTATACCCTAGGGGGGTATAGGTTGATTGTAGGCCCAGATGGCCCGATCGCTATGAGCACCAATCAGTGCTCACGAGGAAAGGAACCAGCCGTGGAGAACACCTACAAGATCAAGGGAATGACTTGTGGACACTGCGTCGGAGCGGTCACCCAGGAAGTCAGCGCCGTCGATGGTGTTGACTCGGTCACTGTTGACCTCGACTCGGCATCGATGACGGTCACCTCGAACGCGGAGATCGGACTGGACGTTCTTAGCGCCGCCGTGGACGAGGCGGGCTACGAACTCGTCAGCTGACTCGGTGGTTGCGCCCGTTGTTGACGCTCGGGCCTCGATGAGCGGTCGGTGACCTGGAGGTAGTGATGTCTGATCGACTGAACCTGGGGGCCATGAGCGCTCCCACAAAATTGATTTCGTTCGCAATTGCACTCGCATTGGTGACTGTCGTGGGCTTCATGGTGGGGAGATTTCTGTGACCACCTCGGCGCCCGACGCAGTCTCACCCGAAGTCTTCGCAAACCCGGCAGCGGACTTGGCAATCAATCCCCTGAAGCTCGACACAGTGGAAATCGACATCTCGGGGATGACGTGTGCATCGTGCGCCGCTCGAATCGAAAAGAAGTTGAACCGACTCGAAGATGTCGAGGCATCGGTCAATTACGCCACCGAATCAGCGGTCGTGTCAGTCCCTGCGGGCTATGACACCGACACGCTCATCAACACTGTTGAAGGGGTCGGCTACCACGTCGAGGGAGTCCGATCCTCGGCAGACGTCGGGTCCCCCGAAACGGCTGGACAGACCAGCGCTCAGACAGCGAGCGACGACATCGCTGAACGAGAGGCCAATGAACTGCGGACCGCTCGACAACGCTTGATCATCGCCACGGCACTCAGCGTTCCGGTCATCGCTATGTCGATGATCCCAGCCTTGCAGTTCCGCAACTGGCAGTGGCTCTCGCTGGTGCTCGCCTCACCAGTGGCCGTGTGGGCCGCGTTCCCGTTCCACCGCGCCACCTGGCTCAACCTGAAACACGGCAGCGCCACGATGGACACCCTGATATCGGTCGGGGTGCTCTCGGCGTATATCTGGTCGCTGTATGCCCTGTTCATCGGGGAAGCCGGAATGGCCGGAATGACAATGACCATGGACATGAACATGGTCCGAGGCGCCGGTGAACACGAGATCTACCTGGAAACCGCGAGCGCCGTAACGGTGTTCCTCCTCGCCGGTCGGTACTTCGAGGACCGGGCCAAGAAACGCTCGGGTGCTGCCTTGCGCGCCTTGATGGACCTGGGCGCAAAGGACGTCGCCGTCCTGCGTTCAGAGTCCCAAGGCCCTGACGGTTCTACCAACGCTGTCCTCGTCGAGACACGAATCCCGATCGAACAACTCGTGGTGGGTGACCGTTTCGTGGTTCGCCCCGGCGAGAAGATCGCAACGGACGGACGTGTCCTCGAGGGGCACTCCGCGGTTGACACCTCGATCATCACTGGCGAGTCCGTGCCGGTCGAGGTCAGCCCCGGTGATCCCGTAACGGGGGCGACCATCAACACGAGTGGGCGACTCGTGGTCGAGGCAACCAAGGTCGGAGCCGACACAGCACTGGCCCAGATCGCGGACCTGGTCCGACACGCGCAGTCGGGCAAGGCGCCCATGCAGCGGCTCGCGGACCGGATCTCGTCGGTGTTCGTGCCTGTGGTGATCCTGTTGGCTGGCGCAACGCTCGGCTTCTGGCTGGGTCGTGGGGAGCCCACGACTTTCGCTTTCACTGCAGCGGTAGCGGTGCTGGTCATCGCATGTCCGTGCGCTCTTGGACTGGCGACTCCGACCGCTCTGCTCGTCGGAACGGGTCGCGGCGCCCAACTCGGCATCCTCATCAAGGGACCCGAGATCCTCGAATCTGCCCGTGGGATCGACACCGTGTTGTTGGACAAGACCGGCACCGTGACAACCGGTTCGATGCAACTCGTCGAGGTGGCTGTTGCCGAAGGTGTTTCCGAAGACGAGTTCCTACGCCTGGCCATTGCGTTGGAGGAACCGTCTGAGCACCCGATTGCGGCCGCGATCGTTGCCGGGGGAATCGAGCGTCTCGGTGGTCGTCCAGACACTGTCGTCGAGGGATTCGTAGCCCACGCCGGTGGCGGCGTCTCGGCACGGGTGGACAACAAGAATCTGATGGCAGGAACCGATCGCCTGTTGGAGTCCTCCGGTGTTGCACTCGACGCTCGACTGAGCGAACTGAAGGCGACCTATGAAAGCGACGGGCGCACTGTCGTGACGATCGCATCCGACGGTGCCGTGGTCGGTATGGCGGTGGTGGCGGATGCGCCAAAGCCCACCAGTGCCGAAGCGATCTCGCGGCTCAAGGCGATGGGTCTCAAACCAGTCATGTTGACCGGCGACAATCAACGCGCCGCGGCCCGGGTCGCGGCCGAGGTCGGGATCGACACAGTCATCGCCGAACTGTTGCCCGAGGACAAGTTGACCAAGGTCCGCGAACTCCAAGAACAGGGCGCGGTGGTCGCAATGGTTGGCGACGGTGTCAATGACTCGGCTGCGCTCGCGCAGGCGGATCTAGGCATCTCGATGGGTGCAGGCACCGACGTGGCGATGGAAGCCAGTGACCTGACACTCATCTCGGGTGACCTCAACGCTGTGGCGGACTCCATCCAGTTGTCACGACGAACCCTCGCGACGATCAAGGGAAACCTGTTCTGGGCGTTCGCGTACAACGTCGCCGCACTACCGTTGGCGGCGTCAGGCCTGCTCAACCCGATGATCGCCGGTGCAGCGATGGCGTTCTCGAGCGTGTTCGTGGTCTCCAACAGTCTCCGTCTACGCCGGTTCACTCCACGCCACTGAACGCCGGGGACGATCAGCGACAATCACCGGCGTCGACCTTTGTCCCGCGGTGACAGTCGACCTTCGGTGTCCCGTAGGGTTTCGCTATGGATCAGGAACCGGTAACTCTCGATGTCGAGACCTGGGTCAACTCCGACCCGATCGACATGTCAGAGCTACGCGGCAGGGTCGTGGTCATCGAGGCGTTCCAGATGTTGTGTCCGGGTTGTGTCAGCCACGGGCTCCCACAGGCGCGTCGTATCTGGCAGACCTTCAAACGCTCAGACGTTGTTGTTATCGGGTTGCACACCGTCTTCGAACACCATGATGTGATGGGCCCTGAAGCGCTCCGGGTCTTCCTGTCGGAGTACCGGATCTCGTTCCCGGTCGCAGTGGACCGCCCAGTGGAGGGCCGGTCGATCCCCTCGACCATGGGCCGCTATCAACTACAGGGCACCCCGTCGTTGATGCTGATCGACCGTGCCGGCCGGTTGCGTCACGTTCTCTTCGGGTCGAGTGATGACCTCGTCGTCGGGGTCCGTATCGGAGAGTTGCTCTCCGAGGAGGCACCAGTCTCATGAAGCTTTCCGTTTGGCCAACTGCTCAACAGAGTTGGCAGGACATGGTCGACGTCGCCGGTTTCGCCGATGAGTCCGGCTGGTACGCGGTCTACCTGTGGGACCATTTCATGGGCGACGGCGGCGGGTTCGGTCCAGAGGACTCGCCAAACCTGGAATCGACCGCAGCGCTGGCTTCTATCGCTGCGTTGACCACATCGGTGCGCATCGGGCCGATGGTGCTCGGCAACACCTACCGGCACCCCGCGGTCGTCGCTAACTGGGCGGCGACAGTCGACCAGATCAGCGAAGGACGATTGATCCTCGGAATGGGCGCCGGATGGCAGGCCAATGAACACGCCCAGTACGGAATCGAGTTGCCGCCACCGGGCGAGCGTCGCCGCCGACTCGATGAGGCATGCACGGTTGTCAGGAGCCTGTGGAGCCAGGAACGCACCACGTTCAACGGTTCGTACTACCAGTTGACCGACGCGTTCTGTGAACCCAAACCGGTTCAGAGCCGCCTGCCGTTGCTGATTGGGGCCAAGGGCGACCTGATGCTGAAAGTGGTTGCACGTCACGCGGATCGCTGGAACATGTGGAGCCTGCCCGAACAGTTCGCGCAACGTAGCGCCGTGCTCGACGCCGCGTGCGAGGAGATCGGCCGCGACCCGTCGCAGATCAAGCGATCAACCCAAGCGCTCGTGTTCTTGACCGATGATGCCGAACAGGGCCGGCAACTCGTCGATATGGTCGCTCCACGGGCAGCGGTTGCAGGTCCACCACAGGCGTTCGCTGACACGATGGTCCAATGGCGTGACCTGGGAGTCGACGAAGTCTTGATCACCGACTCGAACCTTGGTCGAGGAGCCCAGCGACTGGATGCTCTGAGCTCCATCCAAGATGCAGCAGCTGACCTGCTGGACTGAACAGCGCAAACCACTCGTTGTATCCACAACCTGTGGATAACTCTGTACGCGAGTGAGGAGGGGCCGGAACCCCTCCTCACTCCGCGCTTCCCAGAAACCCGCCAAGGAGAAAACGGGTTGTTGTTGGGGGTGGGTTCGCTACTAGCTCCCCGACGTCTGAGCGACCAGACCGTGACGTCGGATCAGGGCTTCCCCGAGCTGCTTTCCTGTTGGATCTAGTGGAACAGAACCAAAGCCGCTCGGTCAATGGACAAGTGCCTACTTGGGTGGCTTTACCCAACGGTTTCAGGTGTCGGCGGCGGCTCTTTCGAACTCTTCAGGTGTCGGCGGCGGCTCTTTCGAACTCTTCAGGTGTCGGGAGCCGTGTCAGTGAATCGAGC
>JAGQSZ010000182.1 GCA_020439285.1 Microthrixaceae bacterium | reverse complement strand
TGCGAAAGCCTCCATCTCCTCACGGGTGATGTTCCAGTCGCGGGCGATCATCTCGGCGCCGTTGAACTGATCGACTGGCAGATCGCCGTATCGCTTGCCCCATCCGACCGACCCGGAGAACGGGTCGGTGAATCCGAGAGCTTCACCAGCCACCATCGCCGAAGAGATCGGGATGGCCGACATGTTCTGCACACCACCTGCGACCACCAGGTCCTGGGTGCCCGACATGACACCTTGAGCTGCGAAGTGGATCGCTTGTTGGGACGATCCGCACTGGCGGTCGATCGTGGTGCCGGGAACGTGTTCGGGGAGTCCAGCGGCGAGCCAACATGTGCGGGCGATATCACCGGCCTGAGGGCCGATTGTGTCGACACAACCGAACACGACGTCTTCCACTTCGCCCGGGTCGATACCTGTCCGTTCGACCAAGGCGTTCAGTGCATGGGCGCCAAGGTCCGCTGGATGAACTGACGACAGTCCACCGCCGCGACGGCCCACGGGGGTACGAACGGTATCGATGATGTATGCCTCGGCCACGTGTTTCTCCTGATGCATGCAGCCGCTCGAAGACGTGGGTCAGAACGGCAATTTTGTCGAAGTGTCATTTCACACCGTAGTGGCGGCGCCGAACCTGCAACACTCTGGGAATGACGTCCTGGCGTGCCGACAGTTTCGATCTGCTCCCACAATCGGCGATGGAACGATGGTCCAACTTCGGCAAATGGGATCAGACCTACTTCCCCAACGTGTTGGGCATCGAACTCGAAGAGATTCGACGCGACTACGCGCGCATGTCGATGAAGTGGCGGCCCGAGTTGAACCAGCCCCAGGGCCTGGTCCACGGCGGAGCCGTAGCGACCCTCATCGACACGGTCGTGGTGCCAGCAATCGGCAGCGCATACGAAGACCTCCGGCGGTTCGCGACCATCGAGATGTCGGTCCGTTACCTGGACACGATCCGCCAGGAGGACCTGGTGGCCGAGGGTTGGGTGACCAAGCGTGGTCGACGAATTGTCTTCTGCGAGGTCGAGGTCCGGACCGCATCCGCGGTCAAGGTTGCTGTCGGCGAGTTGATCTACATCGTCAACGACCTGCCCTCCGAGAGCTGAGAGCCGAGGGCCTGACCGACGCAGCACCTCTGGCACCGCACCTTCCCCCCTTGCCAACACGCAACGTGGGCTGCCACGATCGGATGATGCGATCTTGAGACCGGTGTGGATAATCACCGGGAGAGAGCGGGGGAAAGTGGATAGTTCAATTGCACCCACCGGGTGCTCGATTCGGGATCATCGATCACAGCTAGTGACTAACGCACATATGCGCCAGCGGTTCGCAAGGCGCTGGGTTGGTGTCCTCGCAGCCTTCAGCGCGGTGGTCGTACTTGGAGCGTGTTCACCGACCCCTCCCCTCAACGCCGACACCCCACAAGGGCCAACTACTCCACCACAACTGCCGATCGACGAGTCAACGATTCGTCTGAATCAGATACAGATGATCGGGTCGCACAACAGCTACCACATGGCGCCGTCGGAACAGATTCTCGGCTTGTTGGGATCACTGTCGTCACTCGTTCCAGATATCGCTTCTGAACTCGGCGATCCCGCACTGCTGAACTACACGCATCCTCCGATCACCACACAACTACAGCGGGGCCTACGCACCTTCGAACTCGATGTTTTCGCTGACAACCAAGGCGGACGATTTTCCAGCCCGTTGCTTCCGGAGATCTTCAATCTGGCTGGCCCTCGGCCGACCGGCATGGATCAACCCGGCATGAAGGTGCTCCACATCCAGGATCTTGACTTCATGTCACGCTGCCCGACCCTGATCGGCTGCTTGCAGGAGATGAAGTCCTGGTCGGATTCCAACCCTGGGCACCTTCCGGTGATCATCAATATCGAACTGAAGGACGACCCCCTCCCCGAGCCATTCGATGCCACTCCGATCGAGCCATTCGGCCAAGCAAACTTGGACCGACTCGATGCGGAGATCCGCTCGGTTCTCGCAGATCGGCTCATCACACCTGACGATGTACGCGGTGACTCGGTGGACCTTCGGAGCGCTCTGACAGAACACGGATGGCCGACTCTGGCCGAGTCCCGCGGGCGGTTCCTGTTCTTCATGGACAACGCCAACAAGCGCGATCTGTACCTGCAGGACCATCCGTCACTCGCTGGACGAGTGATGTTCACGAGTTCAGGCGAAGGTCAGCCCGATGGGGCGATACTCAAGGTCAACGATCCTGGCGACGGTTCCATGATTCGCTCGCTTGTCGAGCAGGGCTACATCGTTCGCACCAGAGCAGACGATGACGTGACCAGACCATCGGTCACCCAGCGCGACACTGCCTTCGCGTCCGGGGCTCAGGTGATCCACTCAGATTTCCCCCAAGGTCAAGCAGCAGCAAACGGCTACACGGTCACCTTTGGAACCTCGCCCGCAGCAAGATGCAACCCGGTCAACACGACTCCAACGTTGTGCTCTGCAGTGGCCGCAGCACTGAGTCGCGGGTGACTTTGAGGTCCCTGGTCACATCTGACCTTGGGTAATTAATGAACTCTGATCAACTTTCTCTGGAGTTTGGTGAGGTGTTTCAGTATCTTCTAAGAATCGCCACCCTGAGTGGGGACCGAGATGGCGATCAAAAAACCGGCGTGGGCAACCGCCGAGGAGGACCAATGAAGACTAAGAAGAAGCTGCTTGTCAGCGTCGTAGCGCTGATGACCGTGGTGGGAATGACCGCCGCGTGTACACCACCTGATGAGAGCGGCGGACTGCCAGCAGTCAACTGGTCCTTCAAGGGCACCCAGGTCAAGGTGATCGACAGCCAGGATGAGGTCCGTGGCCTCTTCGGCGAGTGCATTCCGCTAGAGGTTCTCGGCGGCTGCAAGGACGAGCCCTACCTGCTCAACATCGGCTTCCGCGTGAAGATCGGCCAGGCTGGATCGGCACAGGTTTCGGTCACCAACAACCGCACCTCGGCACCTCAGGACGTTACCGTCGGCTCCACCGTCACGGTCGGAGATGCAGCCGGTGGCAAGGTCACCTTCAACGGTGTGCGGCCAGTCGATCTGTTGGACTTGACCAACACCAACAACCACCTCGAGATCGTCGGCACCTACGTGTGGGCTTCTGAAGAGGACTTCGTTGGTAACGGCCTCGCTGCCGACAGCGTCGCTGCAATCCTGAAGGACGGCCTGAACACCACCCTCGCAACCGCAGACATCAGCGGCCTGGACGCCAACTCGATCCTCAACCTGATCCTTAGCAACATCGGCAACGCCCTGGGCATCATGGTCCAGAACATCCCACTGCTCGGCCTCGGTGACGACGTCCTCGGCGGTGGCATCTACATCGGAATCGGTGCCCACGGAGCACTCGGAAGCGCCATTGACGGCCTGCTCGGCGGCGTCTCCGTTCCCACGATCAACATTCCGTTCGATCTTCCACCGAGCATCACCGGCGGAGGCATCTACACATTCACCGGAGCCAAGAACTTCAACCAGACGTTCTCTGGTGCAGGTGGAGTTCACCAATGGTGGATGACCGCAGGCCCCGCCTGATAATCCCCACCGATCAGGAAACTGATCGATATTGAGAAAGGGACCCTCGCCTGGCGAGGGTCCCTTTCGAGTTTTCAGCTAGTTGAAGGTCTGCTCAGGCGCTCGCACGCGTTGCACGCAGTGGGCGATCGGCAGCGGCCAGAACGCGATCCGCTGCCCTCATCGCTCGACCACCTGCACCTGGAGTAGATGAGTCCACCAAGTTGCCCATCACCTGCAGAGTGATCGCTGCAACAGCCTGGGTACCAACAGCAACGCGTAGCCCGGATCTGAGAATCCACGGGTGGCCGATCAAGAACGAGAAACGGCGTCCGGTACGCAAGAAAGAGTCGAGCCGCTCGCCAATAATGACGTCATAGCGGTCCGGAGCGGTAAACGGGTCGTCCAAGAACAGATCAGCTGCGAGCATGCCCGACTCCAAGCCGTAGTCGATCCCCTCCCCATTCATCGGATTGATGAGTCCCGCTGCATCTCCGATGGCGACCCAGCCCGGACCATGCCTGCGTGTGGTACTCATCGGCAATCGCCAAGCCCGAGGTTTCTCCAGATCCGGGCCCAGCTGCCAACTGTCTCCCACCAGCGACCTATAGCTGTCCTGCAGATGATTCAGGTTCAAGGACTTGAACCCCTTCATGGTCGACAGTGCACCGACACCGATATTCACGGTTCCGTCACCTGCTGGGAAGATCCAGCCGTACCCGGGAACCGGTACGCCGTTCGCGTCACGCAAGGTCAGACACGCCTCCAAGTGGCGTTCCGCGTGGCGGGGCGACTCTGCATAAGTACGGATCGCTAGACCGAACGGTTCGTTCGGATCCCGAGCGACTCCCAGGGCCGCATGAGCAGGTCCGGGCGCGCCTGCAGCGAGGACGATCAGATCACCTGTGTAATGACGCCCCCCACTCTCGACGCCCACAGCCCTACCACCTTCAACCAACGGCATGGCCTCGTGTTCCCAGAACACCTCGGCGCCGGCCTTCTCAGCCAGTTCCATCAGGTGGAGGTCAAGACTCCGTCGGGGCCACACTGCACCATGTGCGGGAAAGGGATCGAGGCCGGGCCATTCGAGTTCCCGAACGGTCTTGTTGGCGATCATCCGCAGGCCATCGGTGCGGTGGGCATCATCGAGGCCGACGCCCAGATCAGACAGGGCTTTGACTGCGCGGGGCGTCAGACCATCACCGCAGATCTTGTCTCTCCCGCGAGGACCTTTTTCGAAAACCGTCACCTGCGCTCCAGCAGATGCAGCGCGAATCGCCACAGCCGCGCCGGCTGGTCCGCCGCCTATGACGAGGATGTCGCGTTGGATGGGAGCGCTCACCCGACAAGTCTGACCCGAAAGCGGCATTCACCCAAAGTGGACATCGAAACCGACATCCAAACCGACATCCAAGTGATCGTGCCTTGAAGCCCGCATCTCACTTACACTCGCCGGGATGATTAAACACCGGCCCACCAATCCCGCAGCGGGATTGGCACTAACGCTGTGCGCGGTGTTCTGTCTGTCGTTTCTGACTCCTACATCAGCGTCTGCGGAATCCTCCTCAAGCGACGTGCGCCAAGCCTCGGTTCAATCAGCGACAACCACGAGCCAAGCCGGAGAGAGCCACGGCGATACTGACGGGGCCACGACCATAACCGTGGATGAAGACGATGATCAGGTACGAATCACAACGACTCTGAAGGTCGGCGGAAAGCCGATCAGCGGCATCGAGATGATCGTATCGAGGGACGGAGCCGAAGTCGGAC
>JAGQSZ010000181.1 GCA_020439285.1 Microthrixaceae bacterium | reverse complement strand
ATGTTCCGCTGGATTTCGTTGGTGCCGGCATAGATGGGTCCAGACAGAGAGAACTCGTATCCCTTCATCCACGGTCCGTCGAGTTCAGCTTCAACGCCCAAGATGTCAAGCGCCGATTCGTGGAGCCGAACGTCGAGTTCGGACCAGAACACCTTGTTGTACGAGGAACGAGCGCCCGGCGAACGACCCTCGACGATCCCCGAGACGTCCTTGAGTGTGTACAGCGAATAGGCCTCGGCATCGATCCAAGCGTCTGTAACCGCATCGGCAAGCGATCGTTCAAGCCCTGGGCCGCCTGCTGATTCGGCCAGATCCAACAACCGCTTGGCGGTCGCTTGGAACCGACCCGGTGAACGCAGGGTGAGGCCACGCTCAGAGGACGTCGTTGCCATCGCGACACCCCAACCCTGGTTGATGTCACCGAGGATTCCACCACGGGCCATCGATTCAGCGGTAGCGCGTCCATCGGCACCGGATTGGTTGTCGGGGATGAACGCCTCGTCGAAGAAGACCTCTGCGAAGCCTTCATCGCCATCGAGACGTCCGAAACCGCGCACGGTCACACCGGGAGTATCGAGTGGGACCATGAAGTAGGTCAGGCCCTTGTGGCGCTGGGATTCGGGATCGGTCCTGAACAGTCCGAACAAGAAGTTGCAGAACGCTCCACGGGTGGTCCAAGTCTTTTGTCCGTCCAGGATCCAGCCGCCGGCCTCGTCGTCGCGCTTGGCCTTCGAACGCACACCCGCGAGATCGGATCCAGCGTTGGGTTCGGACCATCCCTGACACCACAGGTCAACGGCCCCTGCCATGCGCGGGAGGTAGTAGTCCTGCTGATCGGGAGTTCCGAACTCGAAGATCGTCGGGGCCAACAAGAAGATGCCGTTCTGGGTGACACGCTGAGGTGCCGCCGCCCGGTAGTACTCCTCTTCGAAGATCAGCCACTCCCAGAGGCTCGCTTCCCTGCCGCCGTACGCCTTTGGCCATGACACGACCGCATAGCGGGCGTCGAAGAGTTTCTTCTCCCATTCGAGATGGCGTGCAAAGCCTTCGGCGGTATCACCCGATGGCAATGGTTCCGAAGGAACGTTGTCCTCGAGCCATGTGCGCACCTCGGCCCTGAATGCTTCTTCGGAGTCGCTCCAACTCAGATCCATCTATTCGCCTCCAAGTCTGTTGACCACATCAGCGGCTTCGTCCATGATCCGGCCGAGCAGTTCGGCAACGCTCGGCAGATCCTTGATCGCTCCGACGACCTGACCGGTCGGCAGGATCCCGACGTCGGGATCACCGTCGACCATTGCTGCCTTGGTCATCATCGGCGCATTGGCAGCAAGTGCCATCTGGGCCCACGAGAGTTCCTGGTCCTTGCGCATCTGCAGACCAGTCTTTGCAAGGTCAACCATCGAGACGCCCGCCTGACGCCCGAACCGAACGGCGTTGCCAGCGGCTTTGGGGAACCGGAGCAGCCCGGGCGACTTCTCGAGCGCGTCGATCATTGCGGTGCGAATCACCCGTTGGGGAGCACCGTCGATTGCGCTGGTCACCACCGTTCCAGTCAGAGGGGTCTCCAGATAGATCGAGGTGACGTTGTCCGGCACCTGACTCTCGGCTGTCAACAGGAAACGGGTTCCCATAGCGATGCCATCCGCCCCGTAGGCGAGTGCCGCAGCCAGACCGCGACCGTCGAAGAATCCGCCAGCTCCGAGCACAACTAGGTCCGAGCCCTTTGCAGCGTCAACCACTTGGGGCAACAACAATGAGGTCGGGATCGTGCCGGTGTGCCCACCGCCCTCGCCGCCTTGGGCGATCACGGCCGACACGCCCATCGCAGCGACCTTCTCGGCGTGGCGTGGTGCGCCGACGGTGACGATGGTGACGACTCCAGCTTCGTTCAGCTTGGCGACCTGTTCGGCCCGTGGCGCCGCGGCGAAACTGGCGACCTTGAGACCCTCGGAAATGACCAGGTCCAGACGCTCAGAAGCGTCCGGCTGATTGGGCAACAGGTTCACGCCGAAGGGCTTGTCGGTACGCGACTTCACCTTCGCTATGGCCGAACGCAACTCCTCGAGGGTCATAGTTGCCGACGCAAGTATTCCGAGTCCCCCTGCTGACGAGGTGGCAGCGGTCAGTTGAGCGCCAGAGACCCAGCCCATGCCCGTTTGCACGATCGGGTACTCGACGCCGAACAACTCGCATGCGCGAGTGCGCAACGCATTGGGTACGTCCCGACTCACGAGGCCGGCACTTCCTGGAAGCGAAAGCCCTTCGGGTCGAGACGGCTGATGATCTCTAGTTCCTCTGGTGTCGGGAGCCGGGTCTCGGGCACGTCATCACCAATGACGAGTTCGAACCCGGTGGCCTCGACCACTTCATCAACGCTCACCCCGGGGTGTACAGAAGCGAGTCGCATCACGCGGACTCCTGCGTCGTCGGTGGCCTCGAAGTCGAAGACTCCGAGGTTGGACACCACACGACGGATCTCATGGAATCGTGACGCCACGGGTCCGAGTTCGACAGCACGGTCATATCCGATGCCACACACCACGTCGACCGCCTCGACGAACACGCGTGGAGAGTGGTTCGGCACCCAGTAACTGGTCGTGTGGTTGATCGTGTTACCTGGCGCTCCTCGGAATCCGAGCAGCTGACGACGTGGCTTGTTCCAGTCCCCGATCGCGGCGATGTTCTGGTTGCCGAAACGGTCGACCTGGGTTGCGCCCATCATCACGTGACGGCGTCCGTGGAACAACAGCGAGAACATCTCTCGGTAGGGGTTCCAATGTGCGACCGTGCGACTCGCCAGACGCTCCGCCTCGGGAAGGTTGATCGGCGGCACGTCATCAGGACCGGTCGGATCCATGAGCGTGTAGTAGCCGTCGGTGAGCATCATGTGGGGTTCGAAACTCGCGACTGCGAGTCGACCGCCGATGAGTGGAAGGTTGCCTATCGGATTGCAGAGTCGCTCGCCGTCGCCACGGAAGGCCTCGGCAATGGCGACTGCGCAGATGTCGGCTCTGGTCAGATCGGTGGTCATGACTGCAGCTCCTTGACCTTGGCCTGGTATCCGGCTTCGTCGAGATCGAGGAATTCGCTGCGGAACTCCTGCCATGCCTCATCGGACTTCGCCGTGGCGGCGTAGCGACGCTGGAACTCCTCGTCGCGTCCGTAGTCGGGTTGGCATTCGGTGAAGTGCGCTCCGTTTGGAGCGACGACCACACCGGTCACATCCATTCGGGCGATCCGCAGTCTCGTGACGTCCACTTGCGAGGCCAACTCATCAGTGGCGACGACTCGTTCGCAGGACACATATGCCTTCTTGGCTGCCCGGACGAACAGGTCGTCCATGAACGGGTCCTCGCCCATCCATGCGGCGTTCCCACTCTGGTCCGACAGGTTCTGATGAACGAGCGCGACGTCTAGTTCGAGCGCCGGGACTGCGAGCAGATCCTCGAATTCCTCGGCGCCGTCGAAGTTCGTCGGATATGGAGATCGAACGGTTCGGAGGTGCGACATGAGCCGTGGCACGTCCGAGCCGAGACCAGCGCGACACGGCAGGAACGGAACCCGCCAACCCGCAGCGGTCAGACCGAGCAACAGCATGCCCTCGTCCCACTCCTCGGCCTCGACGGTGCCGTTCTGGCGTGCGACGCCGTAGTTGGCCTCCAAGGGAATCGAGTCGAGAGACACGAAACCGGTGATGACCTTGCGTGCCTGCCCGCTCCGACACAGCAGACCGATGTCCGGTCCGCCGTAGGCAACGATGGTCAGATCACGGAGATCCGATCGCAAGATGGCGCGTATGAGCGACATCGGCTTGCGACGGCTCCCCCATCCTCCGATACCAATGGTCATGCCGGATTCGAGTTCGGCTACGACCTCGTCCTCGGTACAGCGTTTATCAGGTCCTGACACCAGACCCCCTTGCGAACGATCCTCGACAGCGTTTCTGACGGTGTGTCAGATACGAGAACGGTATACGCCGCGCCGGAGGCAAGCTATTTGGAGTACTTGGCGTCCTTCTTGTCAACGAACGCGTCGCGGGCCTCATCGGACACACCCGACAGGTTGAGTTCGAAGGTGAACCCCTGCTCGAAGCGATAGCTGCGTTTCACGTCCACCGGATCGATGGCGTTCAGGCACTCCTTGGCACGCCGGATCACGAATCGACTCTTGGTGCAGATCTTGGCGGCGATCTCGGTAGCAGCCTCGATCAACTGATCTTTGGGCACCACCCTGGACACCGATCCCCACTCAGCGAGCAACTCTGCTTCTACGGATTCAGCGGTGTAGACCATCTCGCGCATCTTGTGCTGAGGAACGAGTCTTGCCAGGTGCGTAGCGGCGCCGAGCGCACCTTGATTGACCTCGGGAAGTCCGAATCGCGTGCCTTCGGCGGCAACGATGACGTCCGCGTTACCGACCAATCCGATTCCGCCACCGAGGCAGAAGTCGTGCACAGCAGCGATGACGGGCACCTCGCACTCATAGACCGCTGCGAAGGCCGCATAACAGCCACGGTTGGCGCCCAGGAGTGCGTCGAATCCCTCGGTGTTCTGCATTTCCTTGATGTCGACGCCTGCGTTCCAACCTTTGCCTTCAGCACGAAGGATGAGCGCGCCGATCTGTGGATCACGACCGACTTCGGTGATGACGTCGGCGAGTTCAAACCAGCCGGCAACCGTGAGAGCGTTCACTGGCGGATTGTCCATGACGACGGTTGCAATGCCATCGTTCTTCTCGACGCTTATTCCCATGGTGCACCTCTGATTCGGCTGGCGTTCGTTCGGCTGACGCTGTCGATGTACCGGTATCGGATTGCCGAACCGAGTACTGCGTGGAACATGTGAAGCTACATGCAGGTATCTTTCGCTGCCATGGACACATCGGCCACTGCTCAGCCCGACCCCACCGAACTCGACCGGATCGGACTCGACATGTCTGGTCGGGGCGTGCTCATCACCGGTGGCACCAAGGGCATCGGGGCGATCATGGTGCGCCGCTTCCTCGACTGGGGAGCCGATGTCATGACCTGTGGACGAAGCGAACCCGAAGAACTCCCCAGTTCAGCCGGGAGGACCGCCCAGTTCATGGCGGCCGACATCCGGGACCCTGAACAGGCAGCGGAACTCGTTGACGAGGCTGTCCGACGTTTCGGGCGGCTAGACACAGTGATCAACAATGCTGGAGGAGCACCGCCTGCTGATGCTGCTACGGCATCACCACGGTTCAGCGAGTCGATCGTGCGGCTCAATTTGTTGGCTCCCCTACATGTGGCCCAGCGGGCGAACCACCACATGCAACAGGCTCCCGAGGATGGCCGTTCGAACACGATCATCAATATCGCCTCGGTCTCGGCCACTCGGCCCTCCCCAGGTACCGCTGCATATGGAGCGGCCAAGGCCGGCTTGTTG
>JAGQSZ010000180.1 GCA_020439285.1 Microthrixaceae bacterium | reverse complement strand
ACCCCTCCAAGGTGGACCGTTCCGCTGCGTACGCTGCCCGCTGGGTTGCCAAGAACGTGGTCGCAGCCGGTGCTGCCAGCCGCTGCGAGGTCCAGGTTGCTTACGCGATCGGGATGGCACACCCCGTGTCGATCCTCGTTGAGACTTTCGGCACCGAGAACGTCGATCCTGCTGCTCTGGACAAGGCCGTCAAAGAGGTCTTCGACCTTCGCCCGGCCGCGATCGTTCGGGACCTCGACCTGCGTCGTCCGATCTATGCCCGAACCGCTGCATATGGTCACTTCGGACGGTCAGGCGACGGCGACGGATTCACCTGGGAGCGCACCGATCGCAAGGACGACCTCCGTTCACTGTTGGGTCTCTGATCAGGAGTAGCTGGGTGAGTGCCGATCACCAGCGTCGTTCCTGATGTTCCGGCGGTAGACCGCCCATTTGATTACCTGACTGATGTCGAGCTGCCGATCGGGACTGTTGTTCGAGTCCCTTTCGGCGGTCGGCGCGTCCGCGGCTGGGTCGTCGAACCAGATGGCACACCTGATCCTGATCGTGAACTGCTAGCGATCACCAAGGTCGTTGGAATAGGACCCGACGCCAGTGTCGTCGCTCTGTGTCGATGGGCAGCGTGGCGGTGGTCCGGTCGTTTCGTGTCGATGCTTCGCGTCGCGACGCCTGATCGTCCTGTGCGTTCACTGCCGCGCGCCATCGGCACCCACCGCGAAAGAGGCGGCGGAGCGGGGAGTGGCCTTGACGAGATGGGCGGGTCGCCTGCCGGTGCTCTGGCTGAGTCCGTGTTGCGATCGACCGGAGACGCTGTGGTGATGAGGACATCGCCGGTCAGCGACCAAGCCGACATAGCGATAGCGGCGGCTTCGACAGGTCAGGCAATCGTGGTGACCCCTTCGCCAATAGAAGCCGACCGGATCACGCGAAGGTTAAGCACGGCTGGTCACAGAGTGGCACGTTGGCCTTATGACTGGGCACAGGCAGCGACGGGAGCGACGGTTGTCGGCACACGGGGCGCTGTGTTCGCTCCAGCACCGGATCTGTCGGCAATTGTTGTCCTAGATGAACATGATGAGCGGCTACAGAGCGAGAGTTCACCGACTTGGAACGCTCGCGAGGTCGCTGTTGAACGTGCACGTCGCCACGGCGTCCCGTGTGCCCTCGTGTCGCCGTGCCCATCCCTTGATGCCTATGTGGCTCAGATCGGCAACGCGGCCCTGGCACGCGAGGCCTCACCTGTGGAGTTGGTGAGTCCCGCGGTTTCATTGTCCGCGTCAGAACTCCGGGCCGGTTGGGCTCCGACGATTGTCATCGATCGGCGTGGTGAGGACACCGGTCGTACCGGGCTGTTCTCATCGGAGCTCGTCGAGCTAATGAGGGGAGCGATCGGTGAAGAGCGTCCGGTGACGTGTGTCCTCAATCGGACTGGTCGTTCACGACTGCTCGCCTGTCGAAGTTGTTCGAGCATCGCCCGCTGTCACAGTTGCGACGGTGCGGTCCATCTACCGGACCCGACTCAGTTGTGCTGCGGTCGCTGTGGAGCGACCCGTCCACCTGTTTGTGCAGAATGTGGATCGACTGCGCTCGCGTTGTTGCGACCAGGTGTGAGCCGGGCACGTGAAGAGTTGGAAGCGCTCCTGCGGACACCCGTGGTTGAAGTGACCGCCGCAACGCGGGGCCAAGCCGACACGAGCGCCGGGGTCCCTGCAGTCGCCATTGGAACCACCGCCATTTTGGGGCGAAGCATTCCCGGAGGACTGGTGGCGTTCCTGGATTTCGATCAGGAACTTCTCTCACCGCGGTACCGCGGGGCGGAGGATGCGCTGACGTTGCTGGTACAAGCGTCGCGGATAGTTGGTGGCCGGTCGCTCGGAGGTTCGGTCGTCCTGCAGACCCGGTTACCCGAACATGAGGTTGTCGCAGCAGCCTTGCGGTCGGATTCATCGCTGGTGTCACTAGATGAGGTAGAGCGTCGGCGGATGCTCGGATTACCTCCGTTTGCTTCGATCGCACTGCTGGGTTTGGAGGCGGCCCCGGAGTTCGTCGAGAGGCTGGGCAAACCCGAGGGCGTGTCGGTGTCCTCTGGTGGTGACGGATCCTGGCTTGTGAAATCCTCAAAACCCGGTCGACTTCAAGAAGCTCTGGCGGCCACGGAGCGACCACCCGGAAGACTCCGCCTCCAGGTCGACCCGCACAGAATCGGTCGCTAGGCGCCGGATCTGGTGACTCGAAGGATCCGATACCCCTGCCTTGATCGGATCCGCTCGATAACGAAACCGTTCCCTGTCATCCACTCGCTCAGCGAATCGGCACCGAGGTGGCGATGAACCACCAGCCAGGCTTCGCCGTCGGGAGCAAGCCGGTCGAGCCACTTCCGCAGCATCGAGTGGAGAACCTTCTTTCCCACCCGGATTGGCGGATTCGAGACGATCGCGGTGAACTCCAGGTCATCGGGAACGTCCTCGGGCGTGGCGACCGTGAAATCTGAAGCGCTGTGGGCATGGTTCGTGAGGTTCTCAGCGCACAACGCAAGTGCCCGTTCGTTGACGTCAACGGCCCAGACTTGCTGACCCGGACGGCGAGCGACCAGCACGGATGCGATAGGCCCGTACCCACAGCCAAGGTCGAGCACTGCTCCGTCGCCGAGTTCGGGTATCTCGAGCAGCAACAGCTTCGTGCCCGGATCGACACGGTCGGGTGAGAACACCCCGCGATCGGTGATCAGGTCCAGTGAGAGGTCGGGCAGATCGAGATGCACCGTGGATCGTTTGGAACGGCTTGAGGCCTGTGGCGAAAAGTAGTGGGAAGGCCCGGAATGTTCCGTAGTTCTGTCCTGCTCGGGCTGTTCCACGGGGCCACGGTAGCCTGTTGTCATGGCCACTCCTTATGCCATCCGAATTGTGGGCGATCCCGTGTTGCGCCAACGCGCCGACGAAGTCACCGACATCGACTCCCGGCTCGTCCAACTCTGCGATGACATGCTCGAAACGATGTACGAGGCACCGGGGCTGGGCCTTGCTGCTCCCCAGGTAGGAGTGCAGAAGCGTTTCTTCGTCTATGACCTCGGCGCGGGCGATGGATCACAGGTTCTGATCAATCCGACGATCACCGAATCCGACGGGGAGTGGGAGTACTACGAGGGCTGCCTTTCGGTGCCGGGTCTGGGTTTCGACATCGTCAGACCCAAGACGGTTCACATCACCGGGGTCGACCTTGACGGCAACGAGGTCTCGATCGAGGCCGATGAGCTTCTCGCACGACTGTTCCAACACGAACTCGACCATCTCGATGGTGTGCTCCTGTTGGATCACCTCGACGACGATCAGCGCAAAGAGGCCAAGAAGGCGTTGCGCAAGCGTGTGATGGCAGAACCCGTTCAAGAGGATCTGGAGACATCCGGGTCATTCCTCAAGTTCCGCTGAGTCTGAAGACGACGTATTGGACTTCGTGTTAGACACATTCGGACAAACAGGCCTCGACTCAGCGGAGGTATCGACTTGAAGGTCGTCTACTTCGGGTCACCTGAGATCGCGGTCGGTCCCCTCATGGCGCTCCACGAAGCCGGACACGAGGTTGTCCTGGTGGTCACTGGCGCCGACAAGAGACGGGGTAGGGGTTCGTCGACGTCGCCAACTCCGGTCAAAGCGGCAGCCCAAAACCTTGGTCTGAGGGTGTCCGACGACTTGGCCGATGCGCTGGAGGTCGACGCAGATGTGGGAGTCGTCGTTGCTTATGGTCGGATCATCCCCAAGGAGATCCTCGACGCCTACCCGATGGTGAACATCCACTTCTCGTTGCTGCCACGGTGGCGAGGCGCAGCTCCGGTCGAACGGGCGATCCTCGCTGGGGACACCCACACCGGCGTGTGTCTGATGGCGGTGGAGGAAGGACTCGACACCGGTGGGGTGTACCGGCGCAGCGAGATTGCTGTCGATGACGACGCGACAGCGGATCAGATTCGGGCACGCCTCGCCGCTATTGGCGCCGAGTTGCTCACCGGCGCGCTGAGCGAAGGTCTTGGTGAGCCCGTCCCGCAGTCCGAAGATGGCGTGACCTATGCGCACAAGATCACCGTCGCTGACCGGCAGGTGCATCCGGAGATGACAGCACATGAGTTCACCCGACGAGTGAGAATCGGTGGGGCGTGGACCACGTTCCGGGACAAGCGATTGAAGATCGTTGCAGCTGGGATCAGCGCTTCAGAACCTCAGGGCGACGCATCGCCAGGGACGTTCATAGCTGACACTGAAATACAACTGCGTGGCGGGGTGGTGCGACTTGATCGCGTTCAGCCCGAGGGCCGCCAAGCGATGGATGCAGCGGATTGGGCGCGCGGAGCTAGACCAGCCGGAGAGGCGATCGAGTCGTGACCGGGTCTTCCAAGTGGTCGCCCTCGACAGATCCGGGTGTCGGTTCACGACGGATTGCGGGCGAGGTGTTGGTCCGAGTCGATGTCGATGGGGCGTATTCGAACCTTGCTCTGCGTCACGCCTTGGATTCGGCCGGTCTGGAAACAGCTGACGCCAAACTGGTCACCGATCTTGTCTACGGAACATTGAGAATGAGACGGTCAGTCGACTACCTGATCGGCCGATTTCTGGTCACCGACCCTCCGCCAACAGCCCGAGCTTTCCTGCGTCTTGGCGCGTATCAGTTGGTGTTTCGTCCTGATATTCCGGCCTATGCGGCGGTTTCCGCCACCGTGTCTGCGGCTCCGAAGCGGTTCCGACCGCTGTGCAACGCAGTTCTTCGCAAGATCACCAAAGCGCCTGTCAAATATCCGAGCATTGGTGACGAACTCTCGTACCCCGACTGGATCATCGAGGTTCTCGTGGACGACCTCGGTCGAGAGCGTGGGCTCGAAGCACTGCGCGAAATGAACTCGCCAGCCGCTCAGATTCGACGTGAGGACGGGTACACCCAGGACAAGGCGTCGCAGTTGGTAGCCGAGGCCATTGGTGCTCAGCCTGGCGATGTCGTTGCAGACCTGTGTGCTGCTCCAGGGGGGAAGTCGACTGGGATTGCAGCATCAGGCGCGTTCGTCGTTGCCTCGGATTCATCTCCAACCAGGACCGGACTCCTTGCCAAGAACGCTGCCCGATACGGCAATGAACGCGTCGGTGTGTACTGCGCAGATGCATTGAAACCAGCGCTGAAGCCTGGCTCGGCTGACAAAGTTCTGCTGGATGCCCCGTGTTCGGGGTTAGGGGTGCTCAGGCGCCGACCTGATGCCCGCTGGCGGCTCGAGCCTGAAGCTCCGGCCCGTCTCGCCGAGATCCAAAAGGAGATGATCTCTGCCGCGGTCGGGCTGTTGAAACCGGATGGTGAACTCATCTACAGCGTCTGCACCCTCACTGCGGTAGAGACCATCGGAGTGGACGAGTTCGTCCAACGTGAACTTCCCCAGCTCGAGCCAATCGAAGCCCCCGGGGGCCCGT
>JAGQSZ010000179.1 GCA_020439285.1 Microthrixaceae bacterium | reverse complement strand
AGCCTTGTGATCTCGGTCATTGGCATGACTCCTTCGGATGCAGGACTTCGCTCTCGGCATCCCTTGGAATTGTGGAGAGTTTTCGCTCGGCCTTGATCTTCTAACGTTGCCGCCGCGGGGATGGCTGTTAGCCGGTGATCAGGCAGCTCTCGGGCCAATCACAGCGTCCTGTATCCAGTTGGTCATGCAGGCGTGTATCTAGTGGCCAACGTAGCGCCGTTGCTGTCGAAGCTACCTGTGAGTGCAACGCGAAATGAGCCCGACAATGGCTATGTGCTTTCCATCGATTGGAATAACAACGGCTACTTCTGAACTAGCCGCCGGTGAGATGATCGCTGGAGCCTGCCGACTAATCGGCCGAATCGAGAGTCCGAGGATCCTCGCAACTGCAACTATTTCTCGCGGGTCACCGCAACTGTCAACCTCGGAGCTTGATGAATATAGCGGTCACTCACCGCAATGACACGCGACCCAAGTCGCTACCGATAGAGGTCGTCGACCTCACCCTGGTTGTTCAGAAGTTCTGTGAAAACACGCCTCCATCCGAACCACCTTGGTTATCTTGCCGCCACATCGAGCAGGTGTTGCATGTCGGTCATGCAGGCCGATGCATAGGTCGTATCCGCCGCTAGGTGCACGACCCCGGTTCGACAAGAACGCCAGTGGGAGAGCGGTGTTCTAGTAGCGGCACCTCTTTGCTGCACGTGCGATAGCGCGCTCAACGTGTGTGTCTACTGAAATCCAACATCTTCGCCAAACGGTCTTTGCTCAACCACGTCGAGTCGAAACAGGCGGACCGCTGGCCGGTCAATTCGATGAAAGGGCGATGAAGCAGCATTACCTGTCAGACGTCTGGACGCTCCGAGTGATCCAAGTCCAGTTTGTGTGGATGATCATCGGTTGTCGCGTTTGGGGATCATCGAAAACCGACATGGGGTCGGTGTTCTGACCGGTGGTTGTGAGGCTAGTTGAGGCTCCTTTCGTTGGTGGTAGTGGAGGCGATTTGTAGGTTGTTGTGTTCTCTTAGGCGCCAGCTGGGGCCTTTGATGTTGAACACGATGGCGTTGTGCATGAGCCGGTCGAGAACGGCTGCTGCAACGACGGTGTCGCCGAAGACGGCGCCCCATTCGGGGAGACCCCGGTTGGTGGTGACGAGAGTGGGAAGTCCTTTTTCGTAGCGGGTGTTAACGACTTGGAAGAACACTGAGGATGCTTCGGTTCCTCCGATTGGTAATAGTCCGACGTCGTCGATGACCAACACGGTGGGCGCGGTGAACGTCTTGAGTTTGGATGCGAGGTTCCCTTCGATCGAGGCTCGCACCAGGGTCCGGCAGAGGTTGTCCGCAGTGGTGAAATAGCCGCGGTAACCGGCTTCGACAGCAAGAGTTGCTAGAGCAACTGCTAGGTGTGTCTTTCCGCATCCTGGTTGGCCGAGGAACAGGATCGGCCGGTGTTCGTCGATGAAACGCAGGGTGGCGAGATCCTCAACGAGTTTCCGGTCAACGCTTGGTTGGAAGTCGTAGTCGAACTCTTCGATGGTTCGCCGGTATGGGAACCGTGCGTAACGAAGCCTGGCTGTGAGGCGCCGGTCCCTGTCTGCGGTTGCTTGTTCAGCGATAAGCCGGGCGAGGAACTCGATGTGTGTCCACTCATCAACCCGGGCTTGTTCAGCCAAGGTTGCGAAACTCTGGGCGGCGGCGTCGAGTTTGAGGTATCCGAGATCTGCTTTGATCTGTTCGTAGAGACTCATGCTGATGCCTCCCCGTCGGTCATATCGATGGCGATGTTGTAGCGATCCCCGAGATCCGGAGACGAGACGTCATAGTCACCTTCGAGTTCGAGCCGTTCAACAACCGCGGGTTCAGCACCGGTGTCGTTGGTGAGCAGACGTAGGTCCGTTCCGTTGGGATCCCAGCCAAGCGCTAGACGCTCCGCGGTTTCTTTGTGGGACGGATCCCACACATCGACACGACGGCCCCCAACGAGACGATGAGTAGCTATCAGCCTGCCAGCGAGACGAACCTCGACAGTGTCGGTGTCGATCGGGCGGCGGATCTCGACTTTGTGACCCAACGCGTCTGGTGGAACCGAGTAGCGGTTCGCGTCGATCGAGACGAACGGCAACATGTTGTGCACCCGACGCACCTCGACGTAATCAGTGTCGAAACGGTTCCCAGGCAGTGGCGATAAGAACCCCCGCTCGATAGTGAGCCGGGATGCCGGTGCTTGACCAGTGCTGCGATTCGCGATCCCATGGACCCGCTTGTCGAGCCATAACGCTGCCCGCTGGTTCAACTCGATGATCGACCCTGGTGGGCCATCGAGGAGAACCTCAGCCAGGAACGTCTCTTGTAGCTGACGGAACGGACGCTCAACCTTGCCTTTACGTTTAGCGTCACCCGCCTGACACGACGTGATCTTCATATCGTGATAGGCAGCGAAACCGATCGCCGGCGGGTGCAACACGAACCGGCGGCCCTGCGAACGCCCCAGTGCACCCATCCGATCAGTGCGACACGCCGCCGGCACCCCACCGACCATCTCGAAGAAACGGACCATCCCCTCGAAAGTGTGATTGCGGTCCTGCGACGTAGTGAACCACCACAATCGGAATCTCGACCACGACAAGATCATCCCGAAACACACCAGAGGACCAGCCCACCCGAACCGGGCCGCCCAATCATCAAGGACACAGAAATCAAACTGCGCTTCTTCACCCGGAGCGGTCTGGATCGGCACCGACACGTTCTCCGCCGCCCGGAACCTAGGGCCACGGACATCTCTGACCGCTCGCACAACAGTCGGATACGAACCCTCAAATCCTTCCGCACACAACTTGTTATGGACCGACACAGCCAACAAACGCGGATGCTCTTTGAGTAGGCCCCGAATCCGCTCACGCCACCAGCTGGTCATCACCCGAGGCTCACCCGAACGTTGAGCTGGCGGTGTTCCTTCTTTCAAATACTTCGAGATCGTGCTCCGGTGCCAACCGGTCTCATCAGCGATCTCACCGATAGTCCAACCCTGCTTATGCAGATCATTGATATTCACGTAGTTCTCCTGAGACATCATGGAGAGCGGCTCCTCTAGTCGTTGTCATGCTTCGCCGCTAGACACGCTGGAGGAGCCACCCCAACAAAAGGTGGATGCCGGTCAGAAGACCCCGACACCCAATGTCAGTTTTCAATGATCCCCGATGTCACAAATCAGTGATCGCCCACAGTTTGGTCAAACACTCTGGGTTGACCACATTGGTTATGACACTCGCTTCATCTCTGCTCAGCGGGAGTTCGTCAGTCTTTGCTTTTCAATACCCTTGCTTTAGCAGAGGTGTAAGACCTGGTTAGCCGCCTGGTCCGTGGTTAGCGGGAGCGTCCGCATAACGCGCCTCAGTATTGGGACGATAATGACTCTGAGCGATGTCCAGTCAGTTGATCCTGAATACGTTTCGACCACTAGCGTCGCACTGCAATGAAGCGATCAGTCTCACCTTCCATTGGATCGAACGTGATCGCGAACACACGGCAAATTCTGGTTGGCGCACTGATGAAGAGGTTGAGTGTTGAACCTCTGGTCTAGGACTGGGCTCACTTTGACCGGTTCTGTCCCGGAGTAGTGCTAGGAAACCGAAACCCCTGACTGATTATGCATAGTCATCGCAGCGCAACGTCAGTCATGAGACTTTGCCGAGGGGAGCTAGATCTGTGGAATGAACCCATCGTAGGCAACGTGTTGACGAAGAAGAATGTCGACTCCTAGCGGAAACCAAGTAGCCATCAGCAAGGGCGAGAGTCTCTAACCATCGGACTCGCTTGCAAAATCAGTGTCATAGGAGGTGTTCTAAAGGGCTGGACAGCGCAACCCAAGATACTTGGCCCGCGCCGTTATTCCTTCGAGCAGCAAAGAAGCGGCTGCCAATGTCGCCGGTAAGTGTGCGAACGCCGGGTGGCGGCAAAGCGAACCCGTGAACGCCATCGAGGACGGACCTCACCTCGGGGTAGACCTCATCGTGGCCGCGAAGCTGCCGCCACCCTATGAGTTCAACCACTTCCGCGGCATGCACTTCATCATCGACCTTTCCTGGGTCAAGGAGAGATGCCTTACCTTCTCGTAGGCCGACGTCGACCAGCGTTCCGCTTGGAAAGCGCTGAAGAGTGTGGCCGACCGTTAGCTGAGCGTCAGGCTTCCGATCTCCGTCGAAATCGACCTTGATATTCGTTCCTTGGTGGCTTACCACTGTTCCTGACGTGAGCTTGGTTCTAGAAGTTGGACCTGCATCGATGATGGGATGAGCACATGGGCGTTCAGGATCAAATGTCAACGCAGTCAGTGGAAGTGCCCGGACCGCATCCTCAATTGCCTCAGGCGACTCGTTGAATAAGTCAGTCAGCCCAAAGACGTTCACCTCTACCCCCTCCATCGTGTTGGATGACTCTGACTGTCTTCCATCGAGTTCCAGCGCTTGGTTGGGAGCAGTTGGGTCCTTCGACCTGACTGACATCACTATGGATTGTGATTCAGGGTCGATGCGTTCGAACTTCCACTCAGCGTCCGTTGATTGAATGAAACCTGCTATCGCATGGCGAAGCTGCGTTCCGTGAGAACGACCGGAACAACGACATAGGGCAGCGGCTTGCCTCTCTGTCAGGACGACAAACGGCAAGGGTGTCGTTGGTGCTTCACCAAGTCCCTGGTTCTGCGAGTAAAGCCGAGCGTGTAATCCAACTCGGACTGTACGACTGAAACGGCTGATCCCGGCTGCGGGGAGGTGTTCCAGAGCGAATATTAGGTCTGGATCCTCGGAAAGGAGCACGACGTGTTTCACTCCTTCCTGGAGAGCAGTCCACAGGTCTAGGAGCAGTCCAACCGATTGACGTTTGATCGCGTACGGGGATACATCGCGCTCGTAGCGGCCATCTGTTCTGGCTCGCGAGGGACGCAGGAGTGCTCGTCGTTGCACCGTCGAGTCGTCACCGTCTCCGTCGAATTGAGCAGCGAGAGCGTCAAGTTCGCTGTCACGATCTAGCCATGCGGCCTGGATCCCCTTGTCGGGATTTCGGTCATGGTTCGGGTCGGATAGATCCGGGAGGGTGGCACGGATACCAACTGTTTCGCTCCACCCCAAGGAGGAGACAAGGTCCGTAATCGTTGCGACATCGGGCAGGCTCGCCACTCCGAGTGCCCGAACGGTTGCGTTGAATAGCCCATACGGATCTGCGACACACACCACGTCTCGATGCATCGATTGAGAACTAGCTGGATCTCGGTCGTCGAAGCTGACTGTGACTGCCTTTCTCGATGGCCGGGTCACTCTGGCTAGCCCACGTTTATCGCCGGGATCAGTTGACACCAAAAACTGGTAGCTGCTGGTGTCCGCACGGTTGGGCTCAGATGCGGTAGACATCGACGCGAGCTCCTCCATCTCCAGATGCATGATCGGCGTCTTGAATCGTCGTGCATGTCTTCGCTCA
>JAGQSZ010000178.1 GCA_020439285.1 Microthrixaceae bacterium | reverse complement strand
CGTTCTCGATATCTCCGCCTCGACGAGAGCCTCGCGACCGTCGCGGAGGAACTCGGCTCTGACGATCGCCGAATCGCAACCCCTTCGGACCAGGGCGTCTCCGGGGGCCATCCTGAACGATTCGAGTTGACCGGCGTAACAGATGGCCTCGATCAGATTCGATTTGCCGACACCGTTTGGTCCGAGAACGACACAGGTCCCGTCCGCGAAGGATGTTTGGAGTTGTTCATAGGACCGGAAGTCCTTGAGCCAGAGCTTTCGTATCAGCACACCGGATCAGCGCAGCGTTTCATCGGCGAACTCGGGCCGAATCAACTCAGGAGACCCTCACCGGCATGAGCAGGTAGAGAAGCTCGTCATCACCAACCGGTCGGATCAACGCTGGTTTGAGTTCATCGACTGTGTTGAGCGTGATCTCGTCACCAGGCGTGATCTCGATGCCGTCGATCAGATAATCGGGGTTGAACGCAACCGTTATCTCATCGCCTACATAGACAGCGTCGACTGCCTCGCTGGCTTCACCCATCTCCACATTGGTGGCTCGCAACTCGACCGACTCAGACGAAAGGTTGACCCTGATAGGGCTTCCCTCTTGGGCCATGAGTCGCACACGTCTGACAGCGTCGAGGAAAGCGAGCCTGTCGACGGTGAGCTGGTTCGGCTGTGATTGGGGAATCAGCCCGCGGTAGTTCGGGAAGTCACCTTCGATGAGACGCGTAGTCAATCGAATCGACCCGGCTTCGAAGGAAGCGTCACGCTGACCTAGAACCAGGACGATCTCCTCGGCCTGTTTCATGATGCGTGAGAGTTCACTGAGCGCCCGTGAAGGAACTAGCACGCTCTCACCCTCACGTAACGCTGCCGTGCCCGAGGGCAGGTCCCTGACGGCAAGACGGTATGAGTCGGTCGCAACCATCCGCACACCCTCAGCCTCTGCGGCGATCAGCACGCCGGTGAGGATCGGACGTGAATCATCCGAGGATGCTGCCCTGACGACTTGCTTGAGTCCGTCCTCGAAGGCTTGAGCCGCAATGGTCATACGCTCGCCTTCGATGTCGGCAAGCGTCGGGTATTCGTCAGCGGGTCGGGTGTTGAGTTCGAAGTTCGACCGTCCGCTGCTTATGTGTGCTCGTTCGGAACTCGCCTCGATGTTCACCGCTCCTGGATCGAGCGCACGGATGATGTCGACGGCCAGCTTCGCGCTGAGTACGACTTCGCCATCCTCTTGGCCAGAAACGGTCACACGAGTGGTAATCGTCAGGTCGAGGTCACTACCCGTTACTCGCAGCTCATCACCGGACAGCTGCAATCGGATACCTGACAGCGCTGGCAGGGCTGCTCTCGATGATGTTGCACGTTGGGCATTGTTGAACGCTTCGAGTAGGACGTCACGCTCGCATCGGAACTTCACGATCTCTCTCTTTCCCCACTACTGATGCTGTCCACGTTGATTAATCATAAGAAGTAGTAGTTGGGTCTGTGGATTGTGGGAAACCTAGCGCAGGCCCGTCGTTGCAAGGGAGCCCGATCCACAGGATTTCAGCGATTTCCACTGCACACCGATGGAATTACAGAGATGTCTGTTCATAACAGCTCCGATGGACACTTGAACACACATCGCGACCGCGCTCCCATCGCGGGCGCGATCCACACCTCATCAACAGATTTTGGCGTCGAAAGACACTGTTTCTGTGGATAGGTGTTGCGCGACTGGCCGGCATTATTCGTGGGCTCGAACCATTTTGGTCAGCGCGATCACATCGTCGTAGGTCTTGTGGCGCTCTGCCATCAGATTCGAAATCTTCTCGCATGCATGCATCACAGTGGTGTGATCACGCTTGCCGAATTCACGCCCGATTTGGGGGTATGACAGTTCGGTCTCGGTACGGCAGACATACATACCCACCTGCCTGGCGTGAACCAGATCCCGGGTTCGGCTCTTGCCGCGGATGTCCTCAACATCGAGACCGAAGAACTCTGCCGCCCGTTCAATGATGAAAGACGCGGTGATCTGGCGGGGTTTGGTCGAGTTGATCGAGTCCGCCAGCAACTCCTGCGCGAGTTCGAGCGTCAGGTCGATGTTGTTGAGTGACTTGTAGGCGGAGATCTTGATCAGGGCGCCTTCGAGTTCACGAATGTTGTAGGTGATGTGGGTGGCGATGAACTCGAGAATTTCATCGGGAACGACATCGCCCGACTGTTCGCTCTTCTTTTGGAGGATCGCGAGCCTGGTTTCGAAGTCTGGCGGCTGGATATCGGTGATCAAACCCTGTTTGAAACGTGTTCGCAGCCTGTCCTCGAGCGTCGCGATCGCATCAGGTGGACGGTCTGAACTCAACACGATCTGTTTCTGGGCGTGTTGCAGGGTGTTGAAAGTGTGGAAGAACTCCTCCTGGAGCGTCTCCTTGCCACCCATGAACTGGATGTCGTCCACCAAAAGGACGTCGATATCACGAAAACGCCGTTTGAACTCGGTCTGGGAGTTCTCCCTGATGGCCTCGACGAACTCATTGAGCATCGTTTCCGAGGAGATGTAGCGGATCTTGTAGTCCGGGTAGATCTCACTGACATAGTTGCGGATTGCCAACAACAAGTGTGTCTTGCCAAGTCCAGCGCTTCCGTAGACGAAGAGCGGATTGTATGAATGAGCCGGATTCTCGGCGACCGACAGGGCTGCTGCATGGGCAAATCGGTTGGTGGGGCCAATGACGAACTTCTCGAAGGTGAACCGGTCATCGGCGCTCGATGTTCGCGAACTGGCTGCTGGTGCAGTTCCCCGCTGATCACCGTAGGGCGCCTTCGAATCTGGGTGCACTGTTGACCCGTCGTCGACTGAGTACCTGTCTTGACCGGCATGACTTGGCGGTAAGTCGTCTAGATCGTCGCGTGAATGATCAATACGGATCTCCCACTCGATAGTCAGAGGTTCATCACTGACTTCTTGGACGCTCTGTTCGATCAGCGTCTCGTACTTTGTCTCGATCCTTCGTCGTACGAGTTGGCTTGGGACAGCGAGAGTGAGGATGTCGTCGATTAGGTCAACGGCGATGATGTCTTTGAAGGTGGAACTCCAAGTCCCTTCGCTGACTTCCTCGGCGAGCAATTTGGAGGCCGCCGCCCAGACTTGCGATGCCTCGGCGGTCACAGCGCCTTCCTCCTGCGGGTAGCTCGTGCGCCCACTTCAAAAGGCGCCAAAAACGAGAAAATCTGACAATCCACAGGTACTCCACAACTGTGGACAACCCTGCAAATGATGGTCGCTCTGGAAAGTAGTGAGTGATCACCGATCCTGCAAGCGCGATTGGAAAAACCGTTCAAAGTGGCTCTATTCCGGGGTTTTTCAGACCCGTATTCCAGCACTAATTCTTGCTGACCTGGTCCCGAATGTCACATTGACACCACTGACTACCAGACCAGTGTGGTCCAATCGCTGCGCAGAGTGACACGCCACGCTTGGTCTGACGGGTCATGTCGTCATATTCTGTAGGTTTAGGCCTTTTATGGGTAAACCGATCCATCCGCTGGGTCTGTCCGATGGCAGTATCCAACGGCGAACCGCTGGAGCGCGGTGCCAGTTCGCTCCTTACTCGTTACGGGCCAACAGACTCGGATCGCACATCCAGCGATACCGATACAACCCAGTCCGTTGACACCGGATGGAGAGAACGTGAAACGCACTTACCAGCCAAACAACCTACGCCGTGCACGTAAGCACGGCTTTCGGCACCGAATGTCGGACCGTGCCGGCCAGTCGATCATCAAGGCGCGCCGTCGTAAGGGACGTCACCGTCTTTCAGCCTGAGGTCTAATCGGGTCACGGCTCCGCAACCCCAGATGGTCGACGGAATCAGCGACAGAGCGGCTTTCGCCGGCTTCCACCGCGATGCACCACGCGCAAGTAGCGGTCCGTTGACAATCGTGTTGAACCCGTCGTTCAAGGTTGATTCTGCGCAGGTCGCCTTCGCTATACCTAGACGAGTTGGGCCAGCAGTGGTCCGGAATCGGCTGCGGCGGCAAGTCAAAGCGGTGTTTGACGAGTTGACCAAAGGGCCCGCCCTTAACAGCGGTGCCTACCTGGTGATCGTGCGAGCCGAAGCCCGTGGATCCGACTATGCACAGTTACGATCGTGGATCGTTAGAGCCATAGAGAAGCTCAATAATCGGACAATCGAGCCGCAAAGTATCGGAAGATCAGATGAGAATGAAAACTCTATCTGACAAACAGATATCAACTCCTGAGGATTTGGCTGAGCAGCCCGATTCAGGTGCACAGTCAGCGGATCAAAGGTCGCGAACTCGACGGATCTGGCCATGGACAAGGTTAGCGATCTGGCTCATTTCGCTATATCAGCGTGCAGCATCCGGACGACCTTCGCCGTGCAGATTCACACCGAGTTGCTCGACCTACGCGACCGAAGCCATGTATGAACACGGGTTCGTGAGAGGTTCAGGTCTTGCGATCTGGCGAATCCTTCGGTGTAACCCATGGGGCGGTCAGGGATACGACCCTGTTCCCGAACGTGGAGTCCGCCACCAATGCGTGGGAAACCACACCAGTAATTCCAGTCATATGCACACACATCGGAAAGCAGACTGATGTCATTCGAGAAGTTCTTCGATGCACTCGCATCGGTTCTAAATTTCTTCTTCCTTCTGGTTCCAGAGGGTCTTAGAGGGACCTTGGGGTTCGGACTGTCAATCATCCTCCTGACCATCTTGGTCATGGTGTTGATCACTCCACTGACAGTCAAGAGCACCCGATCCATGCTCCAGATGCAGCGACTGCAACCGGAGATGAAGAGGATCCAGGAGCAGTACAAGAACGACCGCGAACAACTCAACGCGGAGTTGATGGCGTTCTACCGGGAGAATCAAATCAACCCTCTTGGCGGGTGTCTACCCATGCTTGCCCAGGCGCCGGTGTTCTTCATCATGTACCGGTTGATCGAGGGACTCACGGTTCGCAAAGGCGGTCTAGGAACCGGTACTGGTCAGACGCTTGCAACCATCACACAAGGTAAGACCTTCCATCCGTGGATACTCACTGATCAGGTCTTCCAACCGAACCACCTCAACAGCGATTCGGCTCTGTACAAGGCGCTGAGTTCGACTTCGAAGATGCAGTTCATGGGCATGGACCTGTCGCTGTCGGCAAGTCAGGCTCTCAAGATCGGAATGATCTTGGCGATCCCCTACCTAGCCCTCCTCGGAGTCATGCTCGCAACTGGTCTTTACCAGAACCGTCAACTCCGGTTGCGGAACACTTCTGCACCGGCAAACCCACAACAGCAGATGATCATGAAGTTCATGCCGTTCTTCTTGCCGATCATCTCGTTCGGGTTCCCTGCCGGTATGGCCCTGTACTGGTGCACCCAGAACCTGTGCCGCATTGGAACCAACGCATACATCACCCGCTCGATCTACCGACACGAACACAGTGGGCAGATCGAGACGACGGCAACAGAGAAGTCCGGCAAGTCGAACGGATCGGGTGATGCCAAGTCCAAGGGCAACGTTGGAAAGGGATCCGGATCCAAGTCCTCCAAGACCACCACGGCACCGGCCGTCAAGACTCCGGG
>JAGQSZ010000177.1 GCA_020439285.1 Microthrixaceae bacterium | reverse complement strand
TCGAATACCTCCCGTCAGGGCCGGATCAGTTCAACCGCCCCGACATGCTCGACCACATGTACTGGTTCCGGTTCGGACACACCCTCGGCGCGCTCGGCTTCGGGTTGATGGTCATCGGAATGGCTCGCTATGGCGACTGGTGGTTTGCTCGGATGGTCTCTTGGAAGCCACTGCAGTGGACGGGCCGTCTCAGCTACACCCTCTACATCTGGCACGCGTTGCCGTTCCTGATCATTGCTTCTGTCATGGGAGGCTCAGACGCGTCGCTCAAGGTCGAGTTGCTCCGCACGCCGATCATGATCGCGGCCGCGATCGCTGTATCCATGCCGGTGTATTACAAAGTCGAACTCCCTGTTCTGAAGGCCAAACTGCGCTTCGCTTCGGAGAAGGAGGCACTGGACCTTCGAACAGGCAAGATGGTCAACGTCGAGGAACACCTCGCTGCCGAAGCAGCGGCGAAGGACAAGTCAGCATCGACTGATTGAACACGTCGAAAAAGCAGAGATGGTTGTGGCGCCACAGCAACCACAACCATCTCTGTTCGAGTGTTTCGATTACAGCGTCAGGCTGAAATCAGGCGCTCAAGGTAGCGAGAAGCTTCTGCAACTCACCTGATGGATCCTCGGGCACGATGTAGCCGGCTTCATCACGGATCTGTTCGAAGTTGTCACGAACGTCTTCGGCCGAGTGCTGCTCTTTGTACCAACCCTGTGTCAGGCCGATGAAGTAGCGCGACACGGTGCCGCCGGCGACGGAGTAGACCTCGCCGTTGACCGGGCAGTCCTCGTGAGCGAGGTAGACAACGGTTGGGGTCACTTCGGATGCCTCGAGGTTGTCTCCGAATGGGCCGAGCAGATCCTCGGTCATGCGGGTCTTGGCGACAGGCGCAATGGCGTTGGCCTTGATGCCCTTGGCCTTGCCCTCGTTCGCGAGCACACGAGTGAACCCGACGAGTCCGAGCTTGGCAGCGCCGTAGTTGGACTGGCCGAAGTTGCCGAGCAGACCGGAGTTGGAGCTCGTGTTGACCACACGGCCGTACCCCTTGTCGCGCATGATCTTCCAAGCAGGCTGGGTTACGTAGAACGCGCCGAGCAGGTGAACTGCGATGACCGGCTCGAGTAGTTCCGGTGTCATGTTGTGGAAGGTCTTGTCACGGAGGATTCCGGCGTTGTTGATCACGATGTCAACCGTGCCGAAGGCGTCGAGCGCGCTCTGGACGATGGCCTCACCGCCATCTGGGGTGGCTACAGAATTGTGATCGGCAACGGCCTCGCCGCCTGCAGCGATGATCTCATCGACCACCAGCTGTGCAGCGGATGCATTCTCGCCGCTGCCGTCGACGGTGCCCCCTAGGTCGTTGACCACGATTCGCGCGCCACGGCGTGCGAGTTCGAGCGCATGGGACTTACCGAGCCCACCACCTGCGCCGGTGACGATCGCCACCTGGCCGTCGAAACCAAGATCAGTCATTTGTAACTCCCCGTTGTTGTTCGAGTGATTGGGCTTTCATGTGCCCCGAGGCGATGAACCGCGCCAGAACGATCACAAGTTATCCACGTTGACGCCGTGGTGCCGAATGGCCCCTGAGTCCGGTGCTCAGGCGCAGGTCATCAGACCGTGATTCCAAGCGTGTCACACGCGTATGTCTTGGCCCGCTTGTAGTCGACCTTGCCATTGGGTGCTCGGCCAATCGTGTCGACGATGAGCACAGACTTGGGTGCCTTGTAGGACGAGAGCGTTGCTTTGACGTGATCGATCAGATCCTCAGGCGAGACCCCCGAGTCCGGGTCGACTTCGACCAGTGCCGTGATGGCTTCGCCGAACTTCTCATCAGGCACGCCTACAACGACCGCGTCCCGAGCATTGGGGTGGGTCTTGAGGACCTCTTCCACCTCTTCGGGGAAAACCTTCTCGCCTGCGGTGTTGATGCACACCGATCCACGGCCCAGCAGCGTGATTGATCCGTCAGCCTCGACGGTCGCATAGTCACCGGGAATCGAATAACGCTTGCCGTCGATCTGGATGAACGTCGAAGCGGTCTTGGCGGCGTCCTTGTAGTAGCCGAGCGGGACGAATCCGGGGATCGCAACACGGCCACGTTCACCAGATCCCGGCTCGACGAAGTTGCCCGCGTCGTTGACGACCCTGACATCTGCTCCCAGGTTGAACGTTGCGGTCTTCTGTTCACCCCCGGCGAAGGACACCGACGAACCCATCCCGATTGCTTCTGAGGATGAGAACGAGTCCAACAAGAGCATCCCTGGATTGTGGGCGAGCATCCTCTTCTTGATCGGCTCTGACCACATCACCCCCGATGAACTCACCAGGATGATCGACGAGATGTCCCAACGGTCTGGCTCGGCGTCGAGCGCGTTGACGATCGGTCGAGCGAAAGCATCGCCCACGATGGTCAATGCAGCGACCTTCTCACGTTGGATCGCGTCGAGGAGTTCCTCCACATTGAAGGTGCGGTCCTCGAGGAGCACTACCGAGCCGGCAGCGGTGAGGTACATGTTCGCTGTGTACCAGCCGGTTCCGTGCATGAGCGGACACGCGGGCAGTCCGGGAGGCCCTGCTTCGGGCAGAGCGTCAACCGGCGCAGTGGCACCGATCTCCTCTGGGTCCGAGTAGTACGCAGGGTTGCCCACAGCGACGGTTGCTCGGATCAGATCGTCCTGACGCCACATCACGCCCTTTGGCATGCCTGTGGTGCCGCCGGTGTAGATCATCGTGATGTCGTCACCAGAACGTCCCTCGGGCGGGGAGTAGCGTTCGGACGCGCTGTTGGCGATCTCTTCGTAGCTGACTGCCCACTCCGGCATCGGCCCGTTGCCGTCGTCCACCCAGATCCAGTGTTTGACGTTGGGTACTCGTGACCGAACAGCTTCTACCCGGGGTGTGAAGGTGCCGTGGAAGATGACTGCCGTTGCATCGGCGTTGTCCCACAGGTAGGCGAGCTCCTCATCGAGGTAGCGGTAGTTGGTGTTCACCGGTACCAGGGATGCTTTGTAGGAAGCGAAGCACCCCTCCATGTACTCGGGGGAGTTGTACAGGTACAGGGCGACCTTGTCCTGATGGTTGGCACCGTTGGAACGCAGGAACGTGGCTATGCCATCCGCTCTGCGGTCGAATTCGCTCCACGTCGTCCGCCTGTCACCTTGCACCTGCGCTGTGGCGTCGGGAAAACGGTCAGCAACACGTTCCCAGAGATCGGCGAAATTCCAACCCGGCATACTGTCCCCCTGATTAGCGCCGAGTTCGTCGAACACGGCTGTAGTGCCAGAGCGGACGAGGTCCGACCGGCGTCAATCAATGTGGGGAGTGTAGGGCACTGATCGTCGTACGCGAGTCAGCAACCAAAACTTGACCAATCGGTCTAGTCTCCTCCCATGACCTTCGAGATTGCTCCGTCGGACGATCCGCGCAGGGTCTCGGTGCGCGAGTGGTTGCAGTCGCATCCGAATGCTTCTGGGACCGATCTCGCAACTGCTGGTTATGTCGCGCCGCATTGGCCCAAGCCCTATGGGCTAGGCGCCGATCCGGTTCTCCAACTCATAATCGACGAAGAACTCAAGGCTGCCGGGGTCAGGCGTCCGAGCAATCCCATCGGAATCGGTTGGGCAGGTCCGACCCTGCTCGAAGCAGGAACCGAGGACCAACAGTCCAAGTATCTGCCCGGAATCCTGAGCGCGCAGGACATCTGGTGTCAGTTGTTCTCCGAACCGGGTGCAGGTTCGGATCTCGCAGATCTGTCCACACGGGCCGAACGTGATGGCGACGAGTGGATCATCAACGGTCAGAAGGTGTGGACTTCGCTGGCCCATCACGCGAGATACGGGATCCTTATCGCTCGCACGGACCCTGACCTACCGAAACGCAAGGGGATCTCGTACTTCGTTTGCGACATGTCCACCCCCGGAATCGAGATCCGGCCACTCGTGGAGATGACCGGTGTCCACAATTTCAACGAGGTGTTCCTCACTGATGTGCGACTGCCGGCGGAGAATCTGGTTGGCGAGGTCAATGATGGTTGGCGTCTGGCCAAGGTGACCCTCGCGAATGAACGTGTGTCTCTGTCATCCGGTGGAGCGCTGTGGGGAATGGGCCCCGACGCCACTGACCTGCTCGATGTGGTGCGTGCCGCCGGAGGAGTGGCCGACCCCGTGATGCGCCAGCGCCTAGCGACGATGTTCACACACCATGAGATCCTCCGACAGATCCGGATGCGCACTATCACTGCAGCTATCCAGGGTCGCCAACCCGGCCCGGAGGCCTCGGTGCGCAAGGTGCTTGCCGATGAGCATGGCCAAGAGATCATGGGACTCGCCAAGGATCTGGCTGGCGCTGGCGGAATGCTCACCAACGCGGGACCGTTGGGGGAGAACGTCGGTCTGTGGCACTACGGCTACCTCTTCTCTCAAGCGCTCACCATCGGCGGCGGCACTGGAGACGTGCAACGGAACATTCTGGGCGAGCGTGTTCTGGGACTTCCTGCCGAACCAGATCATGAAACAGCCCGCACTTGGGCAGAGTCGCACTCGCAGCAGCGCGCCGGTGCCGCTGCAGCGGAGTAGTCGGGTCACAAGCGTGGTTGATACGGTGTGGCCCGTGGCCAAGAAGACTGATGACGGCAGACTGAAGTTCCACGACAAGGTCGTGGCAGCGGTTGACCTCCCAGGTGTCCCAGCAGGAACCCCCGGGAAGGTCACCCTTGTGAACGGTTTCCGGTGGATCCGCTACCGGGTGTATTTCGAGAACGGCGCCGATGTCGGCTCGCTCGACCGTTCCCAGATCGCAACTCGCAAGGAGTGGGCGGAGCGTCCAAGCGCTACCGCGTCAGCCAACTAAGGACACCCCGGGGGGTCAAATGAAACTCAGTATGCAGATCGGATACTCGGGGGGCTTTGCCGAGTCGGTAGCGCAGATCCAGGCGCTCGAGAAGGTCGGGATGGATCTGGTCTACGTGGCCGAAGCGTATGGCTACGACGCGGTGACGATGATGGGCTACATCGCGGCCAAGACCGACACGATCCAGATCGCGTCTGGAATTCTGCCGATCTACACTCGCACGCCAACGCTGCTGGCCATGACCGCCGCGGGTCTTGATGAAGTCTCGAATGGTCGAGCAGTGCTCGGACTCGGCGCATCCGGCCCGCAGGTGATCGAGGGATTCCATGGCGTTGCCTACGACGCCCCGATCGGCCGCACCCGTGAAATCATCGACATCTGTCGCAAGGTGTGGCGTCGGGATGAGCCCGTCGTGCACGACGGCCGCTACTACAAGCTTCCTCTTCCAGCAGATCAGGGGACCGGTCTGGGCAAGCCGCTCAAGATCATCACCCATCCACGTCGCCCGAGCATCCCGATACATGTCGCTTCGCTCGGACCGAAGAACGTCCAGATGACAGCGGAACTAGCAGATGGCTGGCTACCGATTCTTTTCCATCCGGACAAGGCCGACGAGATCTGGGGCCCCGACGTAGCAGCAGGGACGGCGAAGCGTTCGGCTGACCTTCCACCGCTCGACGTCATCGCTGGTGGAATCCTGGCGATCGGGCCAGAGGACAGCGTGAAGGGCCTGCGCGACATCAACCGGGCGATGATCGCCC
>JAGQSZ010000016.1 GCA_020439285.1 Microthrixaceae bacterium | reverse complement strand
GACCCGCTATCGATGTCTGTTTCCAGATCGGTGATCCACTCGATCAGTTGTGACACCGTGTTGGACCCCGTACCCAAGAGACGATTCCGGCTGAGGTAGCGGACATAGCTGGACAGGGATTCGCCGAGACCCTCTGGCACGGGGACACGATGGCGCCCGCACCAGCTGCCCGCCTGCCAAGTCAATAGCCCGGTGACGGAGTCGATGGTCCAAGTGGTGTCGATGGTGGCCTCGGCAGTGATCTCTCTGGTGCCGATGATGACCGCGAGCGCATCACGGGTAAGTGGTTGGCCATTGGCCAGAGCCCACCGAGCGACATCTTTCCTGTGACGGTCACGAATACTGGAGGTAGGGATCCTGCACGCACGTCTGGAAGCACGGGCGCCTTCGAACGAATGTTTGATCATGAGTCCATCATGACGAATGACTGTGACATTTTGTCGATCAACGCCGAACGCGAAAGTGGGAGACACATTTCGTGCCCCCCACTTCCGTGATTCTCAATTTCGGAAGATCCGAAGATCAGCCAGTGAAGGTGATTCCTCGATCCTCGTTCTTTCCTTCGACGGCTGGCTGGTTGCCATTAGGAGTCTCCGTGCTGGGAAGAGCAGCTGCACCTTCGACAGTGACATCGATGATGCCCTGAGAGCACAGTGGCTCCGGTGGAATCGGGGCTTCACCTGCGACCGTGGTCGACAGGATGACCTTCTTGGGGAACAGCGAGTTGATCCAAGCGATGATCGCAGGAACCGAATCCATGATCGGGTTGATGATCACGACCTCGGCCCAACCGGACCACTCTTCGTCGGAAACTGCGGGTCCACCGGTGACGGACTCAAGGATGCGATTTCCGAGAATCTCGTTGGCCTTGTTACGGGCTGCTTCGTCGCCAGCGGCCTTTGCCTCATCCTCGCTCTTGCCATTGGCAATGGCTGCATCGTGTGCGGCCTGACGAGCGGCATCAGCAGCGGTGACGATCGGGTTAGCAGGGCCTTCGTCATCTCCACCGATGTTGCCGGCGATTCCCGCAACGGCCTCACCGATACGGTCGAGGACCTCTTGTGGCGGAACTGAGAACCAGTCGTCCAACTCAACCTGGGGAACATCTTGTTCTGCAAGGTCGTTGACGAACTTGATGGCGAAGCCGGTGACGGCACCAGGATTGGCCTCGTTCTCGTGGAGGTCGGTCACTTCGATGTTGCCTGCGCCGATGTTGGGCAGGGCCTCGAGTGCGCTGCGAACCTGGCCAGCGGTCGGGGCGACATAGTTGATTCCGAAGAGGTAGTCATTGACGAGCCCTGCGGAGTCAGCGGGTGCCCAGTTCTCGCTCGTTGGCTTCACGCCATTGAGCGGAAGTGGCATCAGGACTGGGCCGAGGATGTGCTGTGCGGTCCAGATGACATCGGTTTCCTTGTCGCCGACCTTCAAGGTGAATCCGACCGGACGTGGGCCGAGGAGCCCATCGGACCAGTTGTCGCCGAGTTGCAGCTTCTGGACTTCGTTGACACCGGGAATGCCGGAGTCAGCGTTCGGCTCGCCGCAGATCTCGACAGTTGTCGAATATGTACCTGCAGCAGTCGGCGCCGTAAAGGTCAACACGCCGTCGGTGAGCGTGGCCGTACCTGCAGATGGTGACTCGACGATCTTGAGCGAGTCGGCCATGAGAGGTGTCTTGCCAGCCTTGATGACGTCGTTGAGCAGGTCGACTGAAACGGTGCCACCCGCCGCAACGTTCACCTTGTAGACCTCAGGATTGAACGTGGGAGCGTTGGGGTCCTTCACCGAGGTCTTGGCGATCAGGTTGGATCCTGTCGGTGAGCAAGTGAGGTTCAGGACGAAGTTCTGGCCGGAGAACGACAGTGCTGCTGTCAGGGTCACACCAGCGACACGGTAGGTGACGATGCCGCCGCCGGTGGTCGTGAGTGGTCCGCCGATGGTGCCCAGGTTGAGCGCAGCAGGCTGACCGGCAACCGGTGCAATGGTGGAGTCGGTTCCTGTTGCCTGGAAAGCATCAACCGATGAAGGTCCACGTACTGACATGGAGGACTTGATGTTGGAGATCTTGAGAGCGAGTCCCAAGCCAGCGGCTTTGTCGATCAGACCCTGATCCATTGTGCCTGCCCACTTGAATTGGGCGTTGATCTCGTCATCGATGCCGGCGGTGGTGGGGATGTCGGCCGCCGACGCGTTGACATCGACGTAGATCTTGTCGGTGCCGATGAGGGCCTTGGCAAGATTCAGGGTTTCCTGAGTCTTGGCGTCAGCTCCGACACAAACGACCGGAACCTTTGTCGAGACCGGTTCCGCGCCACTGACTCCCGCGGTTGCCGACACCAGCACCGTGGAAACAAGGGCGGTGGTGGCCAGCAAGACTCCGCCTGTCTTGCGCCGGCGTGTCTGCCGGCTGATCCTCTGAAGCATTTGCTGTATCTCCCTCGCTCGGGTGTATGGCGTGATAATAGGGTCCGAGGCTCCCGCCTGGGTTAAATTTTGATCCAGAGGCTTCGCCAGTGACCTGTCGAAAGTGCCCCCGTACCGGTATTCGCCAGATCGGTCGAACAACGATTGGTGCCTTGGTAGTTGGATTAGACGACGCCAATCAAATGGAATCGTCCACTGGAGCGGAAAAAGACTCAGGAACTTACGCTGAGTGCTTGGTCCATCACCATATGTGTGACGTTACGGGTGTGTGTCGTCGTGCTTCCATAGGTAGTTCTGCCCGGCCCAATGCTTGTGAATGCAATAACCTTGCAGTCCTTGGGTATGAGCGAGGCGTAAGTAAGCCCAGCGAGCCCGGGATCAGTTGCCGTTCGAGCTCCAGTGCCACGGCTCTGAGGGAAGGTTGTAGAACCCGAACCGACCGGCGTTGGCCTTCATCCATGCAAAGGCCGCACTGCCTCGGGTGAGTGTGCGTCCGCCAGAGGTGAAGTCGACAGCTAGGCCACGTTCGTGCATGGACGAACCCGGTCGTGCCGTTGGAGGGCGACACGACGAGGCGGGCATTTCGTAGATCGCGTAGTGGCTGGTCCCACAGTTGTTCTTTCGGACTGCAATCTGGCCTGCTGGATCGCGGTAGCCGCCACCTGACAAGGTGATTCCATCTGCTGCAGCAGCGCTCAGAAGTGCAGCGAGGTTGCTGGCCATGGAGCGGTGGATGCGAATGCCGCTGACGCTGACGATCTCACCGCTGCCTGTGATAGCGACGGACCCGCCACCACTGCTAGATCCACTGGATCCTTGGGTAACGGGTGCGCGGTTCTGAGCAGCACGAAGCGCCGCCCGTCGCTCGGCGGCTGCACGCTCAGCAGCCAGGGCACGAATGATTGATGCCTGCTTTGTGGAGATTGACTTTGCGAGTTCGGAGTCGATGGCAGAGAGCGCGTCAGCCTCAGCGAGTGCTGCGTCTAGTCGACTATCGAGTTGGTCTGCGAAAGCTTGCTGTTGAGCATGTGCTTTGTTGAGCTCCGTTAGGCGACTCTGAACCGTTGCCTCAGCGGACTTCGCCCGTTCGTATGCTGACGCAGCGGCTTGGCGTTGGATCTCTAGGTCTTCTTGGACTGAGCGGAACTGCTCGGTGAGCGAGATGTTCTGGCTGGCTTGGACCGACATGAGCGTCCGCTTGTAGACGGCATCGTTGATGTCATCCGCGTTGACGGTAGAAGTATCGGAACTGTCCATAGAAATGAATGACGTCACCGCCGAGTCGTTCATTTTCAAAACGAGCTCGTCGAGTTCTTTTTGCTTAGCGGCCTGAGCAGCTTCGGCTGCTGCTTGATCAGCCTTGGCCTGATCAACCGCGCGCTCGGCTTCTTCGAGCTTGTCACGCTGAGCGTTCACGTTGGACGTAAGCGCATTCAACGCAGCAGTGACCTCGGCATCGGAGGCCTTGAGCGCATTGACTTGAGTCGCCTTGGAAGCCGCCTGCTTACGCACGCTGTCGCGCTTCTGTTGGAGCTCACGCAGAGTCGATTGGTCATCTTTGCCAGCGCTTGCAGTCGATTGAGAGAGCGGAAGAAGGCCCGTTGCGAGCATCGTCAATCCAGCGATAGCCACTTTGGTGATTGAGGACCGCCTGCGCTGTCGGTCTTTCGATTCGTTCACGGTGAGAGATTGCCCCAAATGTCAGCGATTCGTAACCAGATTGCAATACTACCACTATCTGCGACGTTGGCATAGAGGGCAGTGGGTCGTGGACCTGCCACCAATCACAGACTTCTTCATTTGAGTGCCACAACGCACACAAGGCAATCCAGCCTGGCCATAGCAATTCAGCTGGTGCTGATTCGACCCGGTTGCACCTGATGCATCTCTGTAATCACGGAGTGTTGTCCCTCCGTTTCGGATGCCGGACTCGAGGACTTCTCGGATGGCGTCGCGCAATTCGACAGCCCGCTGCCGGGTGATATTGGTCGCCTTGGGGTGAACTCCGGCGAGCCACAGTGCTTCGTCTACATATATGTTGCCGAGCCCGGCCACCACCCGCTGTGACATCAACAGGGCCTTGGCCCCTTGGTTCGAACTCCGGATCGCGTTTCGAAGTAGTTCCGGCGTGAACTCATCGGAGAACGGCTCCGGCCCCAAGGCATGAAGGGTTGGTAGTTCGAAGTATCCGCCCGGTTCAACGATCGCGATCCGTCCGAATCGGCGAATGTCGGTGAACTCGAGGACGCGTCCGTCATCGAGGAGCCATTCCGCCCGGCGGTGAGGGGGGCGGGTCCGCGAAGCGAATGCTGCGGAGATCTTCGATGGTGAAGACCCTCCCGGTCGCGAGTCGATTGACAACTTGCCAGTCATGCCCAGGTGGATAACCAGTTCTCTATCGAGATCTCGGGTGACTTCGTCGGTTGACGCGACTGTCGACGGTGAAACAGTCGCGTCGGCGAGCCCCACTAGTAGGTACTTGCCTCGCCGTCTCAGATCTATGACCCGGTAGCCAGCAGCGTGTTCGGCCTGTTCGAACTTGGGAGTACCGAATGACCATGCCGAGACGATCAGCGAGCCTTGCAACAGGGGCTGCAACTGGGCTCGGATCGTTTCAACCTCAGGAAGCTCAGGCATCGTCCAAGTGTGTCAAAGACTCGCGGGTCGTGTTTCGCTAGCGTTGCGGAGATGACAGTCACAGCGATCGTCAATCAAAAGGGCGGGGTCGGCAAGACGACTGTCACTCTGGGTCTCGCAGCGACTCTCGCTGCGTATGGTCGCAGAGTCCTGGTCGTAGATCTCGACCCGCAGGCGAACGCCACGACTGGGGCTGGTGTCTGGGATGCCAAATCGACGATTGCTGATGTGCTGGCCAATGAACAGCCCGGGGGAGTGGCCCGAGTAATAACGCCTGCCGGGTGGCCAACCGGCGCCGAGTCGGACGATGCACAGATAAGAAGTGTCGAAACGATTCCTTCAGGATCAGTGGACGTCGCCCCGAGTGGGCCGAACCTCGCCAGGGTCGAACACGATCTCGCCTCAGACATGATCGGTGGTCAGGATCGCCTAGCCGTTTCACTCGACGGTGTTGCTCACAACTACGACCACGTGTTGATCGACTGCGCTCCGTCTCTCGGACTGCTGACCGTCAACGCCCTGTTCGCAGCGGATGACGTCGTTGTCGTGGCTGAACCAGCGGCGTGGTCGCTCGACGGGGTGGAACAGATTGTCCAGAACGTCGAGAGAGTTGCCGGTCGCCGTGGGGGGCGCCCTGTGATCCGAGGTATAGCGGTGAACAAACTGGCACGCACCCGCGACTCGGCGCACTGGTATCACCAACTCCAAGAAACCCACGCGGCTCGCCGGATCGGCGCACCCATCAGACTGCGAGCAGCAGTTGCTGAATCAGCCGCGCACTGCTTGCCGATCACGGCCATGACCCGTTCAGGTGCATCCGAAGTCGTCGAGGAGTTCACTGAGCTGGCCAAGGGCTTTGGCCTGCTCGATCGAGACGAACCCGACCAACAGATCGATTCGGAGCCCTCTCCCAATCCGCCGAACGTGCACAGCGTCGCCTTCGGAGGCGAGTCCGACCCCACGCCGGTCGGCTAGCGTCTGTCCCAAGGAGTTCCAATGGCGAAGTACGACCCCCAACGACCAAGGCGTGTGGCAAGTGGAGAACAATCGGCTCAGGTCGATGCTCTCTTGGATCCCGTGGACGAAGTGGAAGTCATTGAGATCACCGAAGCTCACGTTGCTGACGAGCCTGTCGTTGTAGAGCCTGTCGTCAATGAGCCAGTCGTGGTGGATGAGGCTCTGGTCGCCGCGATTGCCAGTGAATCAGACGTGCCAGTTGCTCCGCCGCCTCGAGAGGGGACTGCAAATCGCGCGGTGCTCGGTGCAGCGCTGGCGGTCATCGTCGCGGCCGTGATCGGATATCTGGTCAGCCGCCGTCATCGGTCAGCGGACTGACCGACCGCCGCTATTTCAAGTCCGTTTGAGCGCTGAACAAGCGCGTTCTGTCTCATGTCGATCCGTCAAACGCGCTTGTGAATCGAGTCACATTCTCTGGGCTGCTCAAGGTTTCGTCGGCAGGTTCCGATTACATTCCGATTTGAAGTCTTTCAATTCCATGACAGACTTCAGCAGTTCGTAACCCGGACGACATCTTCGGGTCATGATCGCAACAACCCTCCCCCCGGGGGACACCTTCAATCGTGACTGAAAACTCAACACACAAATCGACACGGCGACCGGCTGTTCTGGTAACCGTGACGATACTCACTCTCTCGGCCCTGCTACCCGTGTTCGGTGGTTCCGCCTCTGCAGCAGGCGACCCAGTTGTTCAGGCCAAGGCGGCGTTGACGAACGCGACCAATCAGCGCATCGCAGTCGAGCGTCGAATTGGCGAGATAAAGACCGGCATCCAGTCCCTCGAACAGGAACTGGGTCAGATGGATGAAGCCGACGCCGCATTGACCCGAGAACTCGCCGATGCGAAAGACGCGATGCGGCAGTTCGCTATCTCCGCATACATCGATGGTGGCAAGGCCGACGTGGCAGCTGCCTCTCTGGATCCAACCGATGCGCAGGCACTGGTTTGGCAGTCCACCCTGTCGGTCGGGCAGGCAGCATCGGCAGACGAGGTCGCCCGACGATTCGAGGAACTGAAGGCGGCCGTTGGACCCAAGCGCCTCCAGATCGCTCGGAACTTGGAAGCCGCCGAGCGTTCTTTGAAGGATGCCAATAACGACGTAATCCAAGCCGCTGCATTCGAGCGCGACGCCGAGGCAAAGCTGGCAGTCGAACTCGAAGCTGCGCGACAAAGGGCCGAAGAAGAACGTGCCCGGGCGCGTGAAGCCGCTGCGAACGAAGCGAAGCTGGCCTCTACTTCGAACCAGCAAGCGTCCAAGAAGTCGAACACCAGAGGAACAGGCGCTGCTTCACCGACGGGTTCCGACGCTGCGAGAGAATCTTCGGGCGCTGCACGTGGTAACCCGACAGCATCGGAGTCAGCGACACTCGCTCGCATCCGACGTTGCGAGTCCAGGGGTAACTACCAGATCGTGAGCAGCTCCGGTCGCTACCGTGGTGCCTACCAATTCGACTACCGCACATGGGCAGGCGTGGGTGGATCAGGTGATCCAGCTGCAGCTTCACCAGCCGAGCAGGACTACAGAGCACTGTTGTTGCTTCGCCAGCGCGGCACTCGGCCTTGGCCGATTTGCGGTCGTTGATCCGACCCCGCCGGCGAAATGAAGCGCTCAGAGTTTTCGCGCTGAAGCCTCGCACGGCTAGGGTCGGACTGTTATTTGCCGACTAGACAGAGGACTGCTGTGATCGCTCGACTCCGAATGCCGATTCTGGCTTTGTCGATCGCCTTGGTCGCTGCTGCGTGCAGCCATGCGGAACCCGCGAAGCCGGCGTTTACCGGCGACATTGCCAAAGCGAATCCACCAGCGGATGAAGCCGCCGCGCCCAAGGTGTCGGGTGAGGCCCCTGAGGCCACACCACTGACACCAGCAGAGACAGCAGCGCTGAACGCCGACCTCGCAGCCTCACCCGAGGGCTGCGAGAACTACCAGAGCAGGTCGTGCCTGCTGCCGTTCCCGAGCGATGCCTACACAGTCGCGGATGCATCAACGGTTACTGGTGTCAGGGTCAACTTCCCGACCGGACAGCTCGCCAATATCAGTGGATCGACGCTCGACCCGACCGAATGGAATCGCAACGATGGCTTCAGTCCATCCACGCCCATTCTCGTTCAGGTCCCCGACCTCGACCTCTCCCAGACCAAACTCGTCGACGAGCGACACATCGCGGACTCGCTGACCACGGCGTCTCCAACAGTGCTCGTCAACTTGGATAGCGGTCAGTTGGTTCCCCACTGGGCTGAGATCGATTCTCACTCCAAGTCAGCCGCGGATGATCTCCTGATCATCCGTCCAGCGGTGTCACTCACCGAGGCAGGCCGCTTCGGCGTCGCAATCCGCAACGTGAAGAATTCCGCTGGTGAATCAATTGCTGCGCCGCTGACTTTCAAGGTCCTACGGGACAACAACCCGACCGAGGCACCGGCAGTCGAATCACGTCGTGCCGATGCTGAAGCACTCTTCACCGCTCTCGCGGATGCTGGCGTCAACCGGGCCGACACCTTCCTCGCATGGTCCTTCACCGTTGCGTCAGCGAATTCACTGGCCGGACGGGCTCTCGCCATGCGAGACGACGCGTTCGGCAAGCTGAACGGCCAGGCTCCCAAGTTCAGCGTCGAGGAGTCCGAGTCGCGTGACCTTCAGCCAGGCGTCGCACGCGTTGTCAAGGGAACCTTCGAGGTGCCCCTGTATCTAGATGGTGGTGGAGCGCCCGGCACCAGAATGGTCTTCAACGAGGCCACTGATAGGCCAGCGTCCACTGGCACATACACCGCCAACTTCGTGTGTTCGGTTCCAGAGAAGGCGACCAAGAGTGGTGAGGCCACCCCGGTTGTCTACGGCCACGGACTCCTGGGTTCGGCAAATGAAGCCGGATCCTCACAGGTCCAGCACACCGTCGCAGCCAACAATGCGCTGTACTGCGCGACCGACTGGATCGGCCTCGCCAACTCCGATGTCGACAACGCGATTTCGGCGTTGAACAACATCAGCAACTTCCCGACAGTTGCCGACCGTTTGCAACAGAGCCTGATCAACGCGCTGGTTCTCGGTCGCCTCATGACCCACGCCAATGGGCTCGGAACCGCAAGCCAGTTCCAGACCGATGCAGGTGAGAGCCTCATCAATACCGCATCCGCCTACTTCGACGGCAATAGCCAGGGTGCGATCATGGGCGGCGCCGTTACCGCACTGGCTCAGGACTGGACCAAAGCCAGCCTCGGTGTGGGCGGCATGGGCTACGCCACGCTCCTGAACCGCAGTGTCGACTTCGACGAGTATGCGGTCGTCCTGCGCCAGGCGTACCCGAACACTCTCGATCAGCAGATCGCCTTCGGTGTTCTCCAGATGCTCTGGGACCGTGGAGAGACAAGCGGCTACGTCCAGCACCTCACTGATCGTCCCTACGACTTGACACCTGCGCACAAGGTCATCATGTCAATCGCGTTCGGTGACCATCAGGTCGCAAACGTGACAGCATTCAACATTGCTCGCACGCTGAAGATCCCGGTCTCCATGCCGATCCTCGCAAGTGATCGCAAGGTCGACGGCGACATGTTCTGGAACCTCAGCCCGATTCGTAAGTTCCCGTTGGACGGCTCTGGACTGTTCGTGTGGGACTCCGGCACTCTTGAGCCCCCGCTCGGCAACATCACACCGATCATGAGTGACGCTTACAAAGAACAGTGCGGCGACATTGAGGACCCCGAGCAGCCTCCATGTGCTGACTCCCATGAGGATCCTCGTCGTCAGGTGGCAGTCATCGAGCAGAAGAAGAACTTCTTCTCCGTCGATGGAACCGTCACCAACGCCTGTCATGACGAGCCTTGCAAGGCCAAGCCAAGGGCCGACTTCGACTACTGAGTCGACTCAGACAGAGCGAACGTCAAAAGCTATGAGGGGTCGGGCCAATTGGTCCGACCCCTCATCAGTTTTCAACCGTCTTGATCGTCGGGTCGAGGGTGCTCAACCCGTCACATCGAACAACGCCATATCACGCTCGAGGCCGTCGCGGAGTTGGCCAGCCAACTCGCCACGAACGTTCGAACGGGTCGTCTTGAACGGCCCATGGTGTATTACCGATGCGAGTTCCGCAGCGATCTCCATGGCACGCGACTCGACGGCCTCAGGATCGACGAGTTCGTCCAAGAACCCTGCTGCCAGGGCCTCTTCGGGTGAATGGATGTGGCCGAGTTGAATCGCCTGGTTGAAGTGACGTGGCGAGAGTCGATCTCGACAGAGTTCAACAGCGAACGACGGTACAGGCATGCCGATACGGACCTCGTTTAGACCGATCTTGAATGGCCCTGATGCCCCGACTCGAATATCGGCTGAGCACAACAGAATTCCGCCCATCGCCAGTGCGTGACCAGTAACGGCCAATACGACCGGGCGATCGCACTCGAAGATCGACAGGCCCAGGCGTGCGCCCCGGGCCAGGAGCTCCCGAGCCTGTTCGACACCCGCTGTCATGACCGACAGATCGAAGCCTGCTGAGAACTTGCCATCACGACCCTTGATCACCATCGCGCCAGCTTTGTCGGCCGATGCTTGGTCCAGAGCGGCTTCGAGTCCACCGAGTACCTCGTGCCCCAAGGCGTTTGCCTTACCGTCATCGATTGTCACTAACGCGACCGCATCGACCAGCTGATAGGAGACGGACCCTGACTCGTTCATTGCTTGGCTCATGGTGAGACCGTAGGAGCATGCGGCGTGATTGGCCAATGGTCAACGCGGATTGGGGCGCAGCTCAGCTGGTGACGATGATTTCGGTTGCGTTGATGTCGGCGTGAGTGAGTTGGCTGGGTTGGGCAATACACTCTGAATCAAGACCTGATAACACCAACATGGCACAGCAACCACTGTCGCTGATGTGGACCGATGGAGGCACCCGATGGGCTTCATGGACAAAGCGAAAACCTTCGCGGATCAAGCAGCGAGCAAGATCGACAGCGCAGTCGCTGGAGCGACCGCACCGGCGAGCGTCAAAGCCGGTGAGGCAGCGTTGCGCGATCTTGGCGTCCTGGCCTACTTGGAGTCCACCGGTCGAGCACCTGCCGATATCGAAGAGCAGCGGCAACGGTGCTTCGCTGTTGTGTATCAGGCCGAAAGCGAAGCAGCCGGCCAGTTGAACCTGACCCTCAGCCCACCTCCACCACCCACGCCACCCGCCCCGGGAGTGGCAGCGGACGCTCCACCCGCTCCGACTGGCGCAAGCGTGCCCCCGCCTCCAGCTCCTGCTCCACCCGCTCCCACAGGTTCTGACGTGGCATCTCCTCCGCCACCTCCTCCGCCAGCGGGATCAGTTCCACCGCCGCCACCGCCTGGGGCTGTGCCTCCTCCACCACCACCGGGCTCAGTAGGTTGAGTCAGGCGCGGAGCGATATTTGATTCTCGTTGATCTTGACCGAGTAAGCGCGTCGCGTCCTGGGAGACCGCTTTTCGAGGACCTGTCACTGACTGTCTCGTCGAAAGACCAGATCGGGATCGTCGGGATAAACGGGACTGGGAAGTCAACTCTGCTGCGGGTCCTGACCGGTGACTCCGAACCAGACTCCGGCACGGTACGTCGAGGCCGGGGTGTCAGGATCAGCGCGCTCGTGCAGACACCGGGCTTTGGTGCCGGAACTCTGCGCGAGGAGCTAACACGCTCCGAAGGTTCTGACCATCACGAAACGGAACCGGCCAGCGGTGAATGGGAATCGTTGGCGATCGCAGACCGTTTGGGGCTCAGTCCGCATCTCGACAAGTCAATGAGCGAACTCTCTGGCGGTCAACAAAAGCGCGCCGCGTTGGCTCAGGTGCTCGTCACTCCATCGGATCTGTTGATCCTCGATGAACCAACCAACCACCTGGACATCGATTCGATCGCCTGGTTGGAGGACCGACTCGCCGAGCATCGTGGCGCGCTGGTGCTCGTCACCCACGATCGGCATTTCCTGGATCGAGTGACAAACAGAATTGTCGAACTCGATCGAGGAAAGTCGTTCGTTCACGAGGGCGGCTACGGCTCCTACCTGGAGGGTCGGGCTGAACGCGAAGAAGCTGCAGTGGTCGCCGAGCGGAAGCGTCGCAATCTTGCGAAAACCGAGCTTGCCTGGCTGCGCCGAGGTGCACCTGCTCGCACGTCCAAACCCAAGGCGCGCATCGAATCAGCGAAAGAGACGATAAACACCAGGCCCGAGGATGCGGCTCGATCAGGGAGCCTCCCGTTGCATGCGAAGACTCCTCGTCTGGGCGACAAGGTCATCGAAGTCCGCAACGTCAGCGGAGGCTTCTCCGGAAATCCTCCACTGTTCGACGGCGTTGACCTGATGCTCGACAACCGGGAGCGACTCGGCATCGTGGGCCCCAACGGCGCTGGAAAGTCAACACTGCTCGACATCATGGCCGGAGTCATCGAGCCGTTGGCGGGCACCGTCGAAGTCGGGCCTACAGCAAAGATCGGTTACTACGACCAGCGGGGCCGCGAGATGAAACCCGGGCAGCGGGTGCGTGACGCGATCGCTGGCGACAAAGGAGAGGTCGACTGGACCGACAAAGCCCTGATGGAAGCGTTCTGGTTCGACAGCGATTCTCAGTGGGCGCCGATCGAGCTTCTCTCGGGTGGCGAGCGACGAAGGCTCCAACTGCTGTTGACCTTGGCTGAGAAGCCCAACGTGTTGCTCCTCGACGAGCCGACCAATGACTTGGACCTCGACACGCTGCGTGAACTCGAGGACTTCCTTGACGAGTGGCCAGGTGCGCTCGTGGTGGTCAGCCACGATCGGGCGTTTCTGGAACGGACCGTTGCCGATGTGATCGTGATGGACGGTGAGTCCGGGGTTGGTCGACTCGCCGGCGGTTATGCTGCCTATGAACAGTCACGGCGAGAGCGACGCGGTCGCCACCGAATCTCGGATGGCTCGACCGAACGGCGCTCCCGCGGGAGCGCGACCGAATCAGCGCCACCCAGGAAGAAATCCGGTGATGGTGGACAGTCGCCATCCACGGTTCGGTTCAAGCTGAAAGCGGCCGAAAAGGATCTCAGGGCCGCTCAGCGGGTGCTGGCCCAGTTGAAGGCTGACTTCGATGACGCGCTCGGAGATCACGTGCGTCTGGCCCAGATATCAGTAGAGGTGGCTGAAGCGGAGTCGGAGCTCGCCCGGGTGGAGGAGATCTGGTTGGAACTCGCCGAAACCGCCGAGGAGCTCGGGCTCAAGGTCCAGTAGGCAACGTATCCAGCGGGTTGACGGGCTCTGGGCCAACTGTCGAAGCTCAATTTCCCCTATTAGGATGTTGGAAATATGAGCGTCGACACCATCCAAGACGGCGAGTCGGCCGCATCGACGGCAACCGTCGGCGATGTGATCCTGAAGATCACCCCCGCGGCCATGAGCACGGTTTTGGAGATTCGCGCCACTGAAGAGAACCCAGAGGGCCTTGCCCTGCGCGTCGAGATAACAGGTAAGAAGGGCGTCGAGTTCTCCTATGACCTGTCTTTCGACGACATCGATTCGTTGACCGACGGATATGCGACCTACACCGTCGGGCCGCTAGCGGTAGCGATCCCTGATGAGTCGGTTGACAACCTACGCGGAGCTGAGCTCGATCTGCCCAAGGCCGGAGGCCAAGGCGGTCTGGTGATCCGAAACCCCAATCGTTCGGATCCGATGGCTGGGATCGACATCGACCTGACTGGCGACATTCCCAATAAGGTCAACCAGTTGCTCGAACACGCCATCAATCCGGCGTTGGCCAGCCACGGTGGCTACGCGAACCTGGTCGGGGTAGACGAGAAGAACAACGTCTATGTGTACATGGGTGGCGGTTGCCAAGGCTGTTCCGCCAGCGCCATGACCTTGAAGATGGGCATTCAGCGGTCGATCAAGGAACACATTCCCGAGGTGCTCGAAGTGATCGACGCGACCGATCACACCCAAGGGGACAATCCCTACTATTCCTGACTCGGAGCGCTCGCGTCGCGCCGTTGAGCTCGGCGGCGGGTATCAGTCGAGGCCGAGTCCACCCTCAGCGGTTTGGGTGTCCAACCGGGCTTCCCTGATGTCGGTGCGTGCACCGTCCCAGGCCAGGACCTCGTCCACGATGCCATTGGAGTCGAGGCCCAAGGCGGACAGGATGGCGTCTGGCTTTGCGTGGCTCAGATGAACTGTCGGAATTCCTAGAACCCTGACGACTGGCCCCTCGGGCGAACTCAGCTTGGACAAGTTGTCGAGGATCGACTCGCCGATACCACCGTCACGAAGCCCGTCCTCGATTGATATGACCAAGTTGTGGCTGGCGGCGTCGTGGAGCATGTCGGGGTCGAGTGGCTTGACCACACGCGGATCCCAGACCGTTGCCTCGATACCCAATTGCGCAAGCTTGTCGGCGGCCTCGAGAGCAGGGTGGAGCATCTTGCCGATACCGATGATACAAACCTCGCTACCTTCGCGGATCTTGCGGGCCGAGAGCCCCGAACCGGTTTGGGTGTCATCGATCTGGGGGAGTGTCTTGGGGAATCGGATGGCTGTCGGCCCGTCGGTACACAAGGTCAGTGCATCATCGAGCATCTGTGACACTTCTGCATAACTCGATGGCGCGAAAATTGTTGAATTCGGGATTTTTGACATGAGAACCATGTCGAGCACCCCGTGGTGAGATGGACCGTCGTCACCGGTGATACCTGCCCGGTCCAGAGCGAAAACAACCGGCTGGTTGTGAAGGCTGACGTCCAGGTTGACCTGATCGAACGCCCTACTGAGGAACGTGGCGTACAGGGCAATGACGGGTCGCAGGCCACCCATTGCCATTCCAGTGGCCGAAGCAACAGCGTGTTGTTCGGCGATCCCGACATCGAAGAACCGGTCCGGGAACTCTCGTTTGAACGGAAGGAGCCCGGTCGAATCCGGCATTGCAGCAGTCATCGCCACCAGTTCGGGCCGCTTACGGGCCTGTTCGACAATCGCGTCGGAGAAAGCCGCTGTGTAGGAACCCTTCTTGAGGTCCGACAGGTCATGCATGTTCTTGACCTCGTCGTTCTCAGCAGGACCGTAGCCAGAACCCTTCTTGGTGCGGCAATGGACAACGACAGGCCCGTCTAGGTCCCGTGCTGTCCGAAGAACTTCTTCCAACACGGCGATGTCGTGGCCGTCGTATGGGCCCAGGTACTTCACGCCGAGTTGCTCGAAGAACGCCGGCGGTTCGAAGATCTCCCGGATCGCGGCCTTCGCTCCGGCGGCACCCTTTTCCAAGTAATTGCCCAGAGGGATGTCAGCCAGAACCCGCTCGATGCGAGCGCTCTGGCGACGGTAGGTGCCCGAGGAACGGAGTTTGGCCAGACTCTCGCTCAGCGACGAGACAGTCGGCGCATAGGAGCGACCGTTGTCGTTGAGGATGATGATCGCCTTGGTGTTCGAGTGGCCGAGGTTGTTCAGACCCTCATATGCCAAGCCGCCGGTGAGCGCACCGTCGCCGAGAACGCCGATCACCTGACGTTCACCCTCGCCGCGCAACTTCAACGCCGTTGCGATTCCGTGAGCGTAGGAGACCACCGTCGAAGCGTGACTGTTCTCGATCCAGTCGTGTTCTGATTCTGACCGTGATGGATATCCGGACAGCCCACCCTCGCATCGAAGCGAGTCGAACTGCTTCCAGCGGCCGGTCAGGAGTTTGTGAACGTAGGCCTGATGTCCGGTGTCCCACAAGATGACATCGTGGGGTGATTCGAACACGCGGTGTAACGCGATGGTCAACTCGACGACACCCAAGTTGGAGCCGAGGTGCCCACCATGGGTGTTGACCGCCTCAACGATGAACTCTCGGATCTCAGTAGCCAACTCGGCGAGCTGGTCTGAGTTGAGTTCGCCCAGGTCTGCCGGGCATTCGATCTGTTCCAACAGCATGTGTGCGTGGTCCTTCATGGAGCTTCCCAAATCTATCGCCCGCGAGCATGCCTAGGCATGTCGTGATGGAGTCTTCTCTTTGGGTAGTCGTGTTTGCGCCCTGTGCATGACGAAGCTTGGTGCTCCGGCGAGGCTCGCAATTATGAACACGATGTACACCAGCAGGCCCAACGCGATGGCCGAGCTGTCGGCCACTCCAAGGGCACCGAAGAACACAACGAAGGCACCTTCTCGAACCCCGAGTCCCCCGAGAGCAATCGGAAGATTCTGGATGATGGCCGCTGGGGGGAAGAAGGCCATGACGACAATCAGATCAATGCTGTCCAAGCGCAGAGCCTTGGCGGCGCACAGCACGGAGAGACATTGCAGGAACTGAAAGCCGACACCGGCGGCCAACACCGAGACCACTTGCATCTGCTTGTGTCTAAAGGCCACAACACCGAGATGGACCGCGCCCAGATACCGGCGCCAACCACCGATACCGACCATCCTGCCGGCGCCGCGTCTGTGGCCTGCCAGCCACAGGATCCCGACCAGAGCCACCACAGTCATGATGTTGATGATGACCGCTGCCAGTGAAGCTCCACCGAGGCTCAACAACGATGGCCGCAGAATCAGCGCTGCAGCCGAGATGAGCGGAAGGACCAACCATCCAGTCAGTCGTTCCAGACCGGTAGCGGCGAACGCATCCGCATAGTCGCCGGTGTCGTTGCCTTGACGGACGACTCGGACTACGTCGCCTCCAACGGAGGTGGGAAGGGCGTTCGAGACGAACTCTCCTGCGAGTAGAAATCCGAACATCCTTTGAAACGGTGTGTGGAGCCCGAGCGTCGTCGAGACCTGATGCCAACGAAGGGTCTGCAATACATATGCCACGACGTGGATTACTACCGCGATTGTGATCCATTTGAAGGTGTTGGCATTGGCTTCGGGAACCACGTCGGAGAGGCTCACGTGTGGGAGGCGCCAGAATAGAATGGCCAGCATTGCGATGCTGCCTGCCAGTCTGGCAGCGAGGCTCTTCCAATTGTTCTTTGGTAGCGCGTCCTCCACCGGCGTGTCACCGATCTCGGAAATGGCCTCCAGGCGCTCAGCTTCGTCGCTCATGGCGCTGGAGGAATCCGACATATCGGGACGACTCTATCTAGGTTGTCGCCGAGCTGGATTGATCAGCCGTGCTTCCAGCGCCGTTTCGCCGCTTCAGTTCGTCTTTTCGAGAAAGCGCGCTACGTCGACGAGTACGCGGGTGACCTTGCCTGCAGCCACCAGACCGCGCTCATCGCGGGCGGTCACCTGGAAAGTGAGGCGACGGCCCTCGATCTTCTCCAGGGTTGCTTCGGCTTTGACCGACCCGCCGATCGCCGTCGGTGAGATGTGTTCCACCTGAACCCTGACCGCGACGGTGGAGAACCCGTCGTCGAGCTGGGGATGCACAGCTGTAATCGCAGCCTCTTCCATCAGAGCAATGACCCGTGGAGTAGCGAGTACGGGGACTTCGCCAGAACGGAACGCAATTGCGGTGTCTGACTCTGAGACGATCATCGATATGTCTGCGGACAAGCCTGGCTTGAGTGGCATTGTGGATAGAGTAAACAGGTCGCCCCTTCGAGGCACATTTACGCCCCGTTCGGTGCGATCCCGGTCGTGGAAATGACAACCGCGAACCGGTATCGAATGCTGATTCGAGCGCTCTACAGGAAGCGTTATGGGCCCCGGTGTGTTTCAAGTTTCAGCGTCGTCGACAGGAGAATCAATGATCGAAGAGTCCATCGTCAAGCGCGTGCTCGCCGAGGCAGCGTCCACCGGAGCGGACTTTGCCGAGGTGTTCGCCGAGGACCGCCGTTCCTCATCAGCGCTACTCGACGACGGCCGGATCGAGGAACTCAGCTCTGGTCGTGACCGAGGTGCCGGCATCCGGGTGGTGGTCGGTGAATCGACAGGGTTCGCGCACACCTCCGATCTGAGCGAATCCGGGCTACTAGCAGCAGCAGCAACTGCCGCCGCAGCAGCCCGAGCATCAGGGTCCGGGCAACGTTCGGTCGACCTCTCGGATGGAACACACGGAGTGAGCAACATCCGGATCGCCCCCTACGAGGTGGACAAGGCCCGAAAGGTCGAACTCCTGGTCACGGCGAACGAGGTCGCTCGTTCCACCGGCAACTCCATCACTCAGGTTTCAGCCCGTTATGCGGATTCGCGCCGGCGGATCCTGGTTGCCAACACCGACGGATTGTTTTCATCAGATGACCAGGTGAGGACGATGTTCTCGGTCTCAGCAGTCGCGTCGGGTGACACTGGAATGCAGACCGGACGGGAGTCGGTCGGCCGAACCATTGGATTCGAACTCTTCGACGAATACGACGTGTCCGAGTTGGCTGAGCGAGCAGCACAGCGAGCGTTGACCAAGTTGGCTGCCCGGCCCGCCCCGTCAGGCGAAGTACCCGTCGTCATCGGACCGGGCGGGGGCGGAGTCATGTTCCACGAGGCGTGCGGCCACGGCCTCGAGGCTGACCTGGTAGCCAAGGGCGCGTCGGTGTTCGCCGGACGCCTCGGTGACAAGGTCGCTTCTGAACTCGTGACCTTGGTCGATGACGGGACCATGGCAGGCGAGTGGGGCCAGTTCACCATCGACGATGAAGGTCGGCCTGCTCAACGCAACGTGTTGATCCAAGATGGCGTTCTCGTCGATTACATGTGGGACGGCCTGCGGGCCCGTGCCGAGGGACGACCGTCTTCGGGTAATGGGCGCAGGCAGAGCTACCGGCACCTGCCGATGGTACGCATGACAAACACCTATCTGCTTGGCGGAACCTCAACGCCAGAGGAGATTCTCGAGAACACTCCCGACGGCGTGTACATCGCTCACCTCGGGGGAGGGCAGGTCAACACAGCCACCGGCGACTTCGTGTTCGGAATGACCGAGGCATATTTGATCGAGGGCGGTCGGATCACCGAACCGCTCCGAGAGGGCAACCTGATCGGTAACGGTCCCGCAGTGCTCGCCGCGATCGACGCTGTTGGCAACGACTTCGCGATGGGCTCGCCGGGCACGTGTGGCAAGGATGGCCAAGGCGTACCTGTAGGTGATGGCGTGCCGACTCTGCGGGTGCTGAGCGGACTGACCATCGGTGGAACCGCCGCATGACCCCACAGGATCTACTCGCACTCGCTGAACGCGTCCTGGCGGATGCTGCCGTTGGCGAGTCGATGGAAGTCGTCACCAGTTGGAGCCGTGAGACCGAGGTTCGTGCCTACGACGGTGAAGTGGAGCACCTGATTTCTTCGGATTCCGCCGGTCTGGGTGTGCGCATCTTGGTCGACGGACGCCAGGGGACCGCATGGACAGGAGGGCTCGACGAGGAGTCGATGCGGGCATGCGTGGCCGATGCCCGTGACAACGTCCGCTTCGCGAGCGTCGACCCGAACGCCGGCCTCGCTGAACCCGATGGTTGTGAGGCCGCCAAGCTCGACCTGTTCGACTCTCGGCTGGCGGATGAGTCCACAGAGTCCAAGATCGCGCTCGCTATCGAACTCGAACGCCGAGTCTTGGACGGTGACCCTCGGATCGTCGGCATCGAATCCGCTGACTATGCAGATTCGACGAGCGCTGCGGCGATCGTGTCGACCAACGGCATCCGGGTGTGCAGTTCAGAGACGACCTCGTATCTGGGGGCCTATGTGCTCGCCGGAGACGAATCAGAAACCACCTCGGGTTTCGGGTTCTCCGTCGGCCGATGCGGACACGACCTGTCAGTTGATGTTGCTGCGCGTGACGCAGTTGAGCGAGCCGTCGCACAACTCGGCGCAACCAAGGTCCCGAGCCGTCGCATCCCCGTGGTGTTCGACCCGTATGTGACCTCGCAGTTCATCGCGCTCGTCGCCGAGATGCTCGCTGGTGATGCCGTGATCCGGGGACGGTCACCCTTCGCAGACCGAGTCGGTGAATCGGTCGGCTCATCGTTGGTGACCCTGTTCGACGACGCCACGAATCCGCTCGCGCCGACGGCCTCTGAGGTGGATGGCGAAGGGCTGGCCTGTCGGCGCGTCCCGTTGATCGAATCGGGGCTGTTGACAGGTTTCATGCAGAACTCCTATTCGGCCCGTTGTGCCGGGGTGACATCCACCGGTTCAGCTCAACGATCATCGTTGCAATCCCCTCCGTCGGTTGGTCCCTTCGCAGTCACCCTCGCTCCGGGCGGGGCTGACGCGGATTCGATCATCGCGTCGGTTGGCGAAGGCGTGTTGGTGCGCGAACTAGCCGGACTTCATTCCGGAGTGAACACGGTCTCGGGCGACCTCTCGGTGGGAATCGAAGGACTCATGATCCGTGGCGGCGAACTAGCTGAGCCTGTGGCAGAGGTGACCATCGCCTCGACCATCCAGAAGATGCTCAACAACATTTCCATCATCGGATCAGACCTCACATATTTCCCATGGGAAGCAACTGGGGTGACAGTCGCTATCGACGACATGGCTCTGTCTGGAACCTGAAAGACGATGGCACAATGAGCGAGAACTTCGCAGATGACCTACTCGGACTGGCTGATTCCTTGGTGGCTCAGGCCGAGCCGGGTGAAGAAATCGAGGTGGTGCTGTCACGGGGAACCTCGACCACCGTCAAGGTCTACAACCAATCAATCGAGTCGCTTACCTCGGCTGATGGTTCATCGGGCGGCATCAGGGTCATTCGGGATGGCCAACTCGGTTTCGCCCACTGTGGTTCGACCGATGAGGCAGTGCTCCGCCAGACCCTCGCCGAGGCACGTGACAATCTGCGCTTCGCTGAACCCGACGAATTCAACCGGCTCGCCGAACCTGATGGCGTGGAGTCGGTGCGCCAGGCGACTTGGTCCGATGAGGTGCTCAGCTTCCCGGCCGACAAGAAGATCGAACTCGCCATGGCACTCGAGTCCAAGGTCCTGGGACTCGACGACCGGATCGTCAGCGCGCGCTCGACCTCATACTCCGATGGTTGGGGGCACAGTGTCATGGTCTCCACAGCGGGGATCCGCATCGCTGAACGCTCGAGTAGTTGTTCCATCGGTACCCAGCCGTTGTCCGAATCCGATGGCGAGACCCAGATCGGATTCGGTTACGGGGTCTGGTTGGAACCCTCACAAGTCGATGTCGACAAGGTTGCTGCAGAGGCGGCCGAACGGGCAGTGAAACTCTTCGGTGCGAAGAAGCCGCTGTCGGGACGAATGCCGATCATCTTGGAACCAAGGTTGGCGATGACTCTGTTGGGCATCGTGTCGGGAATGCTCGCAGGCGACACCGTGGTGCGCGGCCGTTCCCCGTTCGCGAACCGTCTCGGCGAGTCGATCGCCTCGCCGCTGTTGACTCTGACCGATGACCCGACCCGCAGCGAATCGCTCGGCGCAGCCGAATTCGATGGCGAGGGGCTGGCTTGTCGCCCGAATCCGTTGATCGTCAAGGGTGATCTCAATCGCTTCCTCTATGACACCTACACCGCCCGTCGAGTGGGCGTCGCTCCAACTGCCTCGGCGGTCCGTGGCGTTCGCAGCCTTCCGGGCGTTGGGGCTCAACTGCTCGTAATGGAACCAGGAGCCGGGTCCTTGGAGGAACTGATCGCTGGGGTTGACCAAGGTCTTCTGGTCAACAGTTTCAGTGGACTCCACTCAGGTGTTAACGCTGTGTCGGGTGACTTCTCTGTCGGAGCTGACGGTCTGATGATTCGCGACGGTGCGATTGCCGAACCGGTCAGGGAGATAACTGCGGCGTCAACGATCCAACGGCTACTGCAGAACATCGTGGCCGTGGGTGGAGACTTCGAGTGGCTGCCATCCGGCGATGGTGCCGCAACGCTGGTCATCGAGGACGTTTCGATCGCCGGGGTCTGAATCCGTTGTAGCGAATGCCGCAAGAGCCCTGGGTCAGCCGCGTATCACCAGCGAAATCTCGTCTATCCGAGAGGCAGTCAGAACCTTGCTGACCTTGTCGACATCCACAACGAGCGTCATCGCTCCTGATCCCACTTCGAGCACCCGAGCCGATTGCTGAATCAACCCGACCGTTGGAGTGGATGACCCGATTCCGAATCTGCCGTAGGCGTCCGTATCGTTGACGCTGGCTTCGTCGTTAGCAGCCACGCCGTAGACATCGACTTCGTCACCAGGTTCCACCGAGGGTTGATGATCGGGGACCTTGAGAGTAACCGCCGCCCTGCCGTCGTCCACCAGCGACGCAGTCCGACTGCGTCCCGCGCGGGCAAGGTCTGAACCTGTGAGTATCTCGCCAGCGCCTACCGGCGAATCAACGCGTCTACCGACAATCGACGCGATCGGGTCGCTGTCTGTGTCGGTCGCGCTGAATGCGGACTCCGGGGCCATGCCAGCGGGAATCCTTCGCATTTCAAGATCATCCCTGGCCAAGGCGTCACCGCCCCGTATCGCTCGGGTGGTCATCACGACTGAGGCCGTCTGGCCCCACGCACTTTGAACCGATTCGGCACGAGCAGACGCGGAGTGGACCATCCACCCGATGCCGAGCGCGATGCTCAGCGACGCGAACTGTCGGATGGCTCGCCGTCTGGTGGCCGTTGTCGCGAGGTAGCGGTGTCGAATTCTGGTGAGACGGAGCTTGTCAGGGAGCCGGTTGAAGACCGAGACGAACATCGTTGAACAGCACCTCTGCGGGGGGTCCCTCAGATGGAATGGTCAGCAAGTCGTATCCGGTTTCGGTGACAAGGATCGTGTGCTCGAACTGTGCCGAGCGTTGCATATCTCGCGTGGAGACGGTCCAACCGTCATCCCACATCTCCAAACGATGAGATCCCCGATTGATCATCGGCTCGATTGTGAAGGTCATCCCCGGCAGGATCACCGTGTCGTTGTGGGGATCGTAGTAATGGGGAATCTGCAAGCTGGTGTGGAACTGATCGCCGATGCCATGCCCGATGAACTCGCGCACCACTCCGTAGCCATACGGTGCGACCGAGTCCTCAATCGCTCTTCCGATGTCATAGATCCGTGCCTTTGGTCGGACCACGGAGATGCCGGCGTGCATGGCGTCTCTTGCTCTGCTCACCAGGTCTGCTGACTCCTGGTCTACGTCTCCGACCAGGAACGTGCATGAGGTGTCGCCATGGACGCCTTCGATGAACGCGGTCACGTCGACGTTGACAATGTCTCCGTCGGCGAGTTTTCGTGAGTCCGGGATTCCGTGACAGACGATCTCGTTGACAGAGGTGCACAACGACTTGGTGAATCCCCGATAGTTGAGTGTCGATGGGTAGGCGCCCGCTTCGACCATGAAGTCGTGGCCGATCCGGTCGAGTTCGTCGCTGGTTATGCCTGGCCGGATCGCCCGTCCAACCGCGATCAATGCCTCGGCAGCCACTCTGCCGGCGATGCGCATTGCGGCGATCTCGTCCTCAGTCCGAATTGCCCTTGTGGCCCGGTCTGCGGGTCTACCGGTAGCTGCATAGTCAGGTCGTGGAACGGACACGGGAACGGTCCGCATTGGGCCAACCAGCCCCGCTACCACTGGCGAGGACGGGGGAGGGGGGAGCTTGTGTCTAGTTCTACGCTTTGACATCTCGTAGCAAGCCTACGGGAATGTGTGGCCAACTGTTCAGGCGCCCCACGGGGGAACGGTCCCCGGACCAAAGCTCTGAGCCCTGTGGAAGCCCCATGGGTCGACACTTCGGGCCGATTTCTAAACTCTTGGCCCTTCGGTGACGATTCGATTGGGGATGGACGCACATAAATCGGACGGGGCCGCGACCGGCTCACCTCCGGCACGACGCGGAATGCGAATTGGTGGACGACTTCTGCTGCTCCTAGCGGTGCCCCTTATCGGGCTGTTGTCACTGACCGGACTCGGTGTACGAAACGGCGCGCAGGACATGCGAGCGGCGGCGGAACTGCAGGACCGAACCAACATCGCACTTGATCTGTTCGACCTGGCCGATGAACTGCAGTTCCAGCGCTCCTCTCTGGTTGAGAGTGGCGGAGTCAATCCCGAGAGCCTTGAGCGAGCAGACGTGCTCCGTGACAAGTTGGCCGCAGCCGAAAAGACGATGGAGCCTGCCGAACAACGTCGTGCTCAGACGACCCTTGCATGGGTCGATGGTGCCCAACGAGTAGCTGCGCTTGGTCTTTCTGACAACGCGGCTCTGTCCTCGGTGTCACCGGCGATCGACAGTGTTCTTGCACTTGCTTCAACGATGATCGACCCGAACGGCGCGCTCGATTCCGGGCCTGCCTCAACGGCTGAGAACCTCGCCAGGACCCAGGCATCAGGGTCTGAGGAATATGACCGGCTGCGTGTGGCGTCCCGTGCCCGCACTCTCAGCTCCGGTGACTTCCAGACGCTGATTGCTCTAGCGTCTGCTCAGCGTTCCTATCTGGGGTTGGCTGCAGCGACTGCGAATCCGGACATGGCGATCCGAATCGACCGGGTGAGCTACGGCATTGCTGGTGCCGACCTGACACGCCAGGAAGCCTTCAAGACAGGTAGCGACTCGAGTTTCACCGAATGGCAGCGCGGTATCAGGTCACGGTCCGATGAGATTGCAGCTCTGAAGTCAGAAGCTCAACAGCTCGCGGTCGCCGAGGTGGATGCATTGGCAAGGGCCAGCCGGGAGCTGTTGATCGTGGCCGCTGCAGGTGCGCTCATCACCCTTATCGTCACGGTGTTCTTGTTGCGCAGAGCCCTGCGGTCGATCGCTCGTCCGCTCGAACAACTCGCATCCCGAGCCGAAGAGATAGCGAAGGTCGACCTGCCAGAGGCAGTGAAGGCGCAACAGGACGACCCCGATTCCAACCGTGCGCTACCTCGATTGAAAGTCAAGGGATCTCCTGAAGTTGCTGAGGTGGCGTCCGCGTTCAACGAGGTTCAGGACACGGCACTGAGGCTTGCTGGTGAGCAGGCAGCCCTGCGCGTCAATCAGGAACAGGCGCTGACCAACTTGGGCCGTCGGAACCAGACGCTCCTGGCCCGCCAGCTCAGCTACCTGTCCTCCTTGGAGCGTGAGGAGACCGACCCGAAGTTCCTCGAACACCTCTTCAAGTTGGATCACCTCGCGAGTCGCATGCGACGCAATGCCGAGTCTCTGCTGATCTTGGCCGGAACCGAGACTCCTCGGATCAGGCGCAAGCCAGCGAAGGTCAGCGAGGTCGTTCGCGCAGCCATGAGCGAGGTCGAGGACTTCGAACGGGTGCGGATTGGCAACCTACGAGATGACACCTTGGTCGGCCCCGTTGTGATCGATGTGATCCACCTGTTGGCTGAGCTTGTCGAGAACGCACTTGCGTTCTCCCCACCAGGTGCCGAGGTCATCATCGAGGGCGGCCCGCTCGGACAGGGTGGATATCAACTAGCGGTGATCGACCAAGGCGTCGGTATGGTCGAAGTCGAGTTGATCGAAGCCAACAAGCGTCTTGCCGGGGCTGATGAACTCGATGGAATGCCGACCAGATACCTGGGTCAGTACGTGGTCGCCAAGCTGGCGCTCAAGACGGGTGCCATGGTGAAGCTGCAGCCTGGTGTCGGTGGACGGGGAATCTCTGCTCTGGTGACACTGCCTGCGACAGCAATGGTTGAATCCACAACCAGATCCTCGGTCTCGGGGCCCCGTCCGGGTTCGAAGGCTTCACGTTCGGCAGGCCCCGTTCCGTTTGCGCCGGGGGCGTCCGTTGGGAGTTCCGATGATGCATCACCGGTTGTTGACGTGGCGCCAGCAGTGTCTCCTGACCTGCGTGACACCCATAGGGCAGCATCGGTTGTGCCCTCGGTTCCAACCGAGGTGAGCACAGAACCTGAGCCACAACCTGCTGTTGAGGAACTGCATGAGCGGCGTTCCACCGAACGGACTGCTCAGCAGCCTCTTCCCAGTCGGCTCGCCAAGCGCCAGTCGCAAGAACGGCCTGTTGAACCGGCTGAACAGGCTGCACCGGCAGCTCGGGTCTTCGGTGGCAATGATGAGGTGACTGGATCCGAACTGGACCGCGTGTTCGGAACCGACCGTTCTCCGGGCGAGCGACGTGATACTCCACCGGGTGAATGGTGGACCGAACCGCTCAAGCAACCGGTGTCACCACCTCCGGTTCCCACCCCGGAGCCAGCGTCTTCGGCGTCGCTGGAACCGGTGGAGACAGTCGTTTCTGATGCGCCAGTGGCAGCGGCTCCGGTGGCTGACGTGTCAACGGTAGAGCCTGAGGTCGACACACCGGCCCCGTCGAGTCGCCCAGCGGTGCCTGCACCATCGGGCAGCCTCGGCGATGGCTCGCTGCGGCGACGAGTCCCGGGCGCGTCGCTTGCAGGACGCGAACCTGGACCGGCTGATGGTGCCGCTCCGACCCCACAACGATCCGCTGAGCAGGTCCGATCGCGGCTTGCTTCGTTCCAAGCCGGACGCTCCCG
>JAGQSZ010000176.1 GCA_020439285.1 Microthrixaceae bacterium | reverse complement strand
CGACGGCGCACTGCTCGATGCGGCGGAGGACGTCGGGTACCCGTTGATGGTGAAGGCCGCGGCTGGTGGCGGCGGCCGTGGGATGAGGCTGCTGCGCGATGGGTCAGGGCTGGCGCAGGCGATCGTCGCCGCACGATCCGAGGCGATCAGCGCGTTCGGGTCGGGCGAGCTGATCCTCGAACGGGCCCTGATCCGGCCGCGACACGTGGAGATCCAGGTGTTCGGCGACCAGTACGGCACGATCGTCCACCTCGGTGAGCGCGACTGCTCGGTGCAGCGACGGCACCAGAAGGTGATCGAGGAATCGCCGTGCCCGGTGGCCACCCCCGAGCTGCGCACCCAGATGGGAGCGGCGGCCGTCGCCGCAGCGCGCGCGGTCCAGTACGTCGGCGCCGGAACGGTCGAGTTCCTGCTCGCCGAGGACGGCACGTTCTACTTCCTCGAGATGAACACACGGCTCCAGGTCGAACATCCCGTGACCGAAGCGGTGCTCGGCGTGGACCTCGTCGCCATGCAGATCGCTGTCGCCGAAGGGCGGCCGCTTTCCGAGGTCCTCCCCGGGGGATCCTCCGTCGAGCTCGCACCCAAAGGTCACGCGATCGAGGTGCGGCTCTATGCTGAGGATCCCGCAGCGGGCTATCAGCCACAGTCGGGCAAGCTGTCTCGATTCGACATTCCCGGGGTCGTTGGCGAATTCACCAATCCGGGCCGCGTCGGGATCCGTTTGGACTCAGGAGTCGGAGCGGGTGACGAGATCGGAACTTTCTACGACGCGATGATCGCGAAGGTTATTGCCTGGGCACCCACTCGGGACCAGGCACTGCGAGCATTGTCTGGCTCCCTCGCCGCAGCGCGGATACACGGGGTCGTTACCAACCGTGACCTGTTGGTGAACCTGTTACGTGACCCGGTCGTCGTGGAGTCCCGCATGGACACGACCTGGCTCGACGGCGCTGACCTCACGGCACTCGGATCCGCAGCCACCGGTGACGACGCAACGCTGATGAGCGCGTTCGCCGCCACGATCGCAATAGCCGAGGTCGACCGGGCGAAACGACCCGTACAACAGCGCATTGCCTCCGGATTCCGCAACGTGGTGGCCGCACCACTGTCGCGAAGCTTCAACGATTCCAATGGCGATGCGGTCACAGTCGAATGGTTCGGCGGACGCGACTTCACACTCGCAGGCCGTGACGACGTCACCGTCACCGGAGTCGCAGTGCCGCCCGACGCAGGCACATCAACATTCGAAGAGTCCGGCCAACCTGTCGAGGTCGACATCGATATCGACGGGCTCGGATACCGGTTCTGTGTGTACCTCGATAGCGAGCGGGTCGACGTCGAATCAGCGTTGGGCCACATCGCGTTGCGTCGCACTCCCAGGTTCGTGGACCCGGCTGACCAACTCAGCGAAGGGTCGCTGCTCGCACCCATGCCCGGCAGCATCGTCTCGATAGAAGTCTCGGTCGGCGACGAGGTGACAGAGGGACAGACGTTGCTCGTCATGGAGGCAATGAAGATGCAACACACGATCTCGTCACCGTATGCAGGCACCGTCGGCGAGCTACCCGCAGGTGCCGGACAACAAGTCGACGCGGGCGCTGTGCTCGCAGTGGTTCAACCGAGTTCTACCGATCAACAGGAGCAATCATGACCACCTTCAGCGAACCAGAAGAACGAGTCGCGCTGCGCGAAGCGGTCTCCAAACTCGCGGGGAAATACGGCAGGGCATACGTCGAGAAGCAGGCCCGTGAGGGCGGCAAGATGACCGAGATGTGGCTCGAGATGGGCCGCAACGGTTTCCTCGGTGTGAACATCCCCACCGAATACGGTGGTGGCGGCGGAGGAATGTCAGACCTTGCCGCCGTGATCGAAGAGTGCGCCGCTGCTGGAGCGCCATTGTTGTTGATGGTCGTCTCACCTGCGATATGTGGCTCGATCATCAACCGCACCGCGACCGAGTCGCAGAAGGCTCGCTGGTTGCCTCCGATCGCGGACGGTACGCACCTGATGGCATTCGGAATCACCGAAGCCGACGCGGGTTCGAATTCGCACAAGATCACCACCACCGCCCGAGCCGACGGAAATGACTGGATTCTGAATGGGCAAAAGACGTTCATCTCCGGTGTCGACGAGGCACAGTCGGTGTTGATCGTCGCTCGCACCGAGGACGCAAAGACCGGCCAACTTCGACCCGCCTTGTTCGTTGTTCCCACTGACGCGCCGGGGTTCTCGTTCGCGCCGATCGAGATGGGTTGGTTGGCACCGGAGAAGCAGTTCACTTTGTTCATCGACGACGTTCGACTTCCTCGGAGCGCGCTGATCGGCGAACAGGACGGTGACCTGATGCAACTGTTCGCGGGGCTCAACCCCGAGCGGATCATGGGCGCCGCGCTGTCATGTGGAATCGCCAAGTACGCGCTCGATCGAGCCGTCGAGTATGCGAGGGAACGATCGGTCTGGCGTGACACGCCGATCGGAGCGCATCAGGGAATCGCCCACCCGCTCGCCAAGGTGAAGATCGAACTCGAACAAGCTCGGTTGTTGTGGCAGAAAGCGGCAGCGCTCTACGACGCCGGGGATGACTTCGGCGCGGGCGAGTACGCCAACATGGCCAAGTACGCGGGCGGCGAGATCTCCTGTAACGCGACAGATGTCGCGGTTCACACCCACGGTGGAAACGGGCTGACCGCCGAATACGGGCTCGCCAACATGATGGTCTCTGCGCGACTCGGCCGGATCGCGCCGGTATCACGCGAGATGATCCTCAACTTCGTGGCGATGCACTCGCTCGGCCTTCCCAAGTCCTACTGATCATTCGACCTGAACTCACACAACCGGAGAGATGAGGGAATCCCGATGACCGAACTGGTTCACTACGAGATCGCGGCTGGCGTCGGAACCGTCACACTCGACAGCCCAAAGAACCGCAATGCACTTAGTCGTCAACTGACGACCGAGTTGTTCGACACGCTGACCGCCGCGCAAGACGACGAATCGGTGGTCGTTGTGATTCGCAGCGCGGACCGGGTCTTCTGTTCGGGCGCGGATCTGAGTGAAGCCGCGAGCGGGGGAATGGAAGATGGTGCGAAGTTCCTCGTCGAGATGCAGAGACTGATCGTTACCCACCCCAAACCGATCGTGGTCCGATTGGGGGGACCGGTGCGGGCCGGTGGACTCGGAATCGTCGCGAGCGCGGACCTGGCGATCTGTGCTGACGACGTGACCTTCGCTTTCACCGAAGCCCGATTGGGGCTTGCCCCGGCTGTGATCAGTTTGACTGTGCTGCCCAGGTTGACGAGCCGTGCCGCTTCGGACACGTTCCTCACCGGTCGCACCTTCGATGCGTCTGAAGCTGCTGCGATGGGCCTGGTCACGCGGGTGGTTCCAGGTGATGAGCTCGATGCCGAGATAGCTCGAACGTGCGCGGATCTGATGGAAGCGCATCCCCAGGGTCTCGCGGAGACGAAGGCGTTGCTGGCAACTGACATTCTCGAACGGATCGATGCAAAGGCTGCAGAGATGGCGACTCTGAGCGCGCGACTCTTTGCAAGCGATGGCGCACGAGAAGCGATGACACGGTTCCTCGAACGACGGGCTTCGAGCTGATACTTGCAGAGTGAAAATGTGTTGGCCCGACTGGTTCGGATTATGGGTCACCTAAAATTGTTCAATAACGTGTAAGGCTGTTGAGCATGAATAACTCCTGGCACTTCGCCAGTAGTGATCCAACTGGGGGAATCACAGCCGACAGTCCAGAGCGCGTCAGCGAACCGCTGACGCCGACGGACTCGACAGTCGCGCTCGCGAATCAACGTGATCGGGTGTCGTTGCGTCACCTGATGAAGCGACGGGTCTTCGATCCATCGGCCGTGGCGACCGACTCAGCGGTGCGAGTCATCACAGCGTTCTTCTATCTAATGGGCGGCCTGGCAGCGCTGTTGGGCACGTCCTTCGACGACCCGACCGCTCAGGTCAACGAAGAAGCAATCCGGCTGATCGGCTTCAGTGCGATTGTCGTTTCAGTCATGTTGTTGCTCAGGAGTTCGCCGCTTCCCAAGTGGTCGCTGCACGTGTTCGTTCTCATAGGAATCGCACTCACATCTGTTGCCGTGCTCAACGCCGGATCTGCGTCTACTGCGGTCATCGTCGCGGCCTGTTACACGTTCATAGTCGTCGATGTTTCCATCTTCTTTGGCCCGTTGGGGATGGTCATTTACGCCGTCGTCTGCTCGATTGCCGTGTCAGTCGTGTTGACCAGCCATGGGATTGGTATCGGTCCGATCGTGGCATTGCACGTGATCGCGATTGCTCTAGCGCTTGTAGTGGCGTGGCTGGCACGGATTTCGTCGTCAGCCCAGATAGATCAGCTGACGAAACTCCTGAACCGTCACGGCTTCGAGACCAGATTGGAGACAGCGCTCTCCGACGCGGAGTTGTCCGACGCTCCTGTCGCCGTGGTGCTACTCGACGTCGACAGGTTCCGGTCGATCAACAGTCGTTTCGGCCGCAACGGTGGTGACGACCTCCTCAAGGCAGTGGCGCGACGCTGGTCCGAGTTGCTTGGAGACAATGGATGGCTGGCCCGGCTCGGCGGTGATGACTTTGCGGTGTTGTTGAATGGATACGCGATCTGCAGAGCGGCGGAACTCGCCGACGAGCTGCGAGCGGCGTTACCCGACGGGGTCACCGCATCGGCAGGTGTGTCAACCTGGCGTAGTGATGACACCGCTTCGATGATCATGGGTCGAGCCGAAGCCGCGCTCTACGACGCAAAGACCGGTGGCCGGGACAAGACAGCCATTCACGGCGCCGCGTCTCGAATAGTCGTCGAACTCGAATCAGCCATCACCAACGGTGAGCTGTTCTTGGAGTATCAACCGGTGGTCAGCCTGGCCGATGGCTCGGTTGTTTCCTATGAAGCACTGTTGAGATGGAACCATCCGACCAAAGGCGTGATCCCTCCGCTCGATTTCATCCCGCAGCAACAGCCAAATGAGGTCACCAACGCTCTTAGTAAGTGGGTCGTCAACCAGGCTTGCCAGGTCATCTCAGCAGCCCGGGAGGACCACCGCCGCATACGGGTGGCGGTGAACGCCTCGATGGCGGAATTGGCCAACCCCGACTACATCGAGATCGTCTCTGATGCCGTGGCACTACATGGCATCAGCCCATGGCAATTGACGATCGAAGTCACCGAAGCATTCCTTGATGAGGACGATATTGAGGTGGCAACGACCCTCGGCGCACTGCGAGGTCTCGGAGTGAGCGTGGCCATCGATGACTTCGGCTCGGGGTATTCGTCGCTCCGCTGGCTCGATCGTTTCCCAGTCGACATCTTGAAGATCGACAAGGCGTTCGTGGAGCGGATAACGGATCGCAACCAGCAGACCCCGGTTCTTGAGGGAATCATCCGGATCGCCCGAACACTGAACCTCTCAGTGATCGTCGAGGGGATCGAGACCGAAACCCAAGCAAGTGTCTTGCGTCGTGTCGGTGCCGATCTAGTGCAGGGATTCCTATTCAGCCCGCCCGTGTCTGCTCCACATGGAAGGCTCGCCGCAAACAGCGTCAGCCAGGGCGCCGGTCCGGTCATCAGATAGCTCATCCGCTG
>JAGQSZ010000175.1:480-5620 GCA_020439285.1 Microthrixaceae bacterium | reverse complement strand
CTCGGGCTCTGGCCGGGCGGACTCCGGCTCTTGTTCGTGGTCGGGCCTAGGCTCGACCACGGGCTTGGCGACGGGTTTGTGGTTGTCGGCTCCGGCAATCGGCGGACCAGAGGGCCAGCCATCTGCCGGCGGGACGGACGGCTGATCGACGGGAAACACGACACCGTTCGAAGTTGGTTGATCTGGGACTGGGTCTGCGGCTTCGAGATCAAGCGCGGCGTAGTCAAAGTTCGAGTCAGTCAGGCCCAACCACTCAGCTGAAACGTCCAGACGAGGTCCAAGGCCATTGGGGCTGCCCCGCTCGATCCAGTCGGGTTCGAAGAACACGAGCGACGCCGCCACCATCAACAACGGAAACACCCCGATGGACGGGAACAACAAATAGGTGGCCACGTGGAAGGCGACTACCGCCAGCCAGGCGACGAATCTGGTTCGTTTCCACAACAAAAAGGCCACGATCGTGCAATCGAAGATCGCTCCTGCCCACGACAGTGCGATCGCCACTTGTTGGTACTCGAACACCCAACCGATGACCGGGAAATTGCTTCGACCCGGAAGCCACAACGCCATCGGAAGGCCATGCACGAGCCAATCTGTATTCAGCTTGGCGATACCGGCGAAGCAGTAGACCAACCCGACCTGGAAGCGCACCATCCATACCGCACCTCGGGGCACGCTCCCGCGGGAGTTCAACGGCAAGAAGATCATCAAGAAGCTCATCACCGTGATGAACCAGTAGTGGTTCAGATACACGGTCGCTTCGGTGAACTCCATCCAGGTGAACAGGAACCAAAGGGTGGTGATCGCGATCCGGTAGCGCAGGTTGAAGACCACCGCGATCGCAGCGACAGCGATCAATGCAACTTGGACCTTCATGAGCGGTGTGGGCAGGACCGGCACCCAACCCATCCCGGAGTACGAGAATCGGAATATGGGGTCCGAGTACAGCGACGCGATCCACCCGCGGCGCAACAATCTCACTGCGCTCAGGGCGACCACGCAGCCGAAAGCCACACGGAAGAACCGCAGCGACGAACCCGAGACGCGCTCCCCCGCCAGATACCTGAGATCTCGAATCGATGTAATGCGAGAGTGATCTGAAGTGATAGGCATGGTTAACTAGTTACCTGAATCGACTGGACACATTCCGTCCGGTCACGCCCACTCAAGGATTACCGCCATATGAACCGACGTCTACTCACTACCGCAGGAGCTCTCCTAGCTACCGGGTCCCTACTCTTGGGTGCCTGCTCGAGCGACGACAATGACGCCGGAAAAGCCAAATCCGACAACGGAGAACAGACCGCTACGAAGCTCAATACCAAGTTGGCTTCGCAGGTCGTCGACAACTACGCCGAAGGCGTGTTCGCCTCCTATTCTGCTTCAGTCGAATCCGCCAAGTCACTCTCGACCGCTTTGAAGGCCTTCACGGCTTCCCCCAGCGATGTGACGCTTGCTGCGGCCAAGGACGCTTGGGTCGCTGGTCGCACCGACTACCTGCCCACCGAAGCGTTCCGCTTCTATGACGGCCCGATCGACGAGCCCGAGGACGGTCCCGAGGGTCGCATCAACGCATGGCCGATGGACGAGGCCTACGTCGACTACGTCACCGGACCTGATGGAGTCGAATGGGTCGGGATCATCAACGACACCGCCACCTATCCCGAGATCACAACCGATGTGCTCGTCGAGGCCAACGAACGTGACGGCGAGGAGAACATCTCCACCGGTTGGCACGCAATCGAGTTCCTGCTGTGGGGCCAAGACATGAGCGAGGACGGCCCCGGAAACCGGCCCGTCACCGACTACACCACTGCTCAGAACGCCGATCGTCGCGCCACCTATTTGAACCTGTTGGGCGACTTGTTGGTCAGCGACCTCGAGTCCGTCGCCACCCAGTGGGCTCCAGATGCGGACAACTACCGTGCGTCGTTCGTGTCCGACACCAACACCGCTGTGTCCCACATGTTCCGCGGAGTCGGCGCACTGACTGTCGGTGAACTCTCCGGCGAGCGGATCGCAGTGGCCGTCGAGACCCAGGACCAAGAGGATGAGCACTCCTGCTTCTCCGACACGACCGACAACGACATCGTGGGCGACATCACCGGCATCAAAGCTGTTCTCGATGGCCAGTTCCCGGGCGGTGTTTCCGGACCGGGCCTTGCGGAACTGATCAAGGATGTCGACTCCGACACGGCAACGAAGTTGCTCGCATCGGTCGGCTCCAATCTGGATCTCGCCGAGAATCTCCCCGCTGCTTTCGACGTACTTCTGCTCAACGACACCGCTCCTCTGGACGCCATCGTCGATGGCCTGACAGAACAGGGCAAGCTGATCGCATCAGGCGCCAAGAAGCTGGGCATCGAGGTCGACACCGGGGTCTGATACTCGGAACGCTGCTAGAGGGCATCCGAAGTAACCGATCCCGGCTGAAGCCGAGTCTGGGACACAAATGAAACGACCCAACCTCATATTCGCTGCAACAACAGGACTCCTGATCCTCACTGCGGTTGGAGTCGGGATCGGTTGCACTTCGTCAAATGGCGACACATCTGGCCAATCGAGTGAGACCACGATGTCAGCTGCTGAAGCTCGCACCGTCGCACGATCAGGTGGGGATGCGACGGTAACCAACACGGGAGCCAACGCTTTCGGTCAGCCGGTCTCGGGGCTTTCCAAGGATGACCTTCGAGCATTTGTCGTGGGAAACAACTTCTTCAACGACAACTGGGTGACAGCTCCGGCGTCCACCACTGGTCGGGACGGGCTTGGTCCGCTGTTCAACGCTCAGGCATGTTCGTCCTGCCACTTCAAGGACGGGCGCGGGTCACCTCCAACGGATGAGAATCCGACAGCCAAGGGGCTGCTCATCCGCATGTCGATTCCCGGTGAGGATTCAACGACTGGCGCGCCGCTGCCGGACCCGGTCTACGGCGGGCAGTTCCAGGACAACGCAATCACCGGAGTTCCGGCCGAAGGAACCCTGTCGATCACACCGGAGCCGATCAAGGGCAAGTTCGCTGACGGCACCCCGTATTCACTCGCCAACCCCGTCTACAACTTCACCGATCTGGGCTACGGACCGTTCCATCCCCAGACGATGCTGTCTCCGCGTGTCGGCAACGCCGTGTTCGGCACGGGTCTACTCGAAGCGATCCCGGAGGAGACGATCAGGGGCTTCGCCGACCCTGACGATTCCGACGGCGACGGCATCTCGGGCAGGGTCAACGAAGTGTGGAGTTCGGAGTTCAACAAGACCATGCTCGGGCGTTTTGGGTGGAAGGCGAACGTCGCGTCGGTCAAGGAACAGGTCGCCGGTGCGTTCCGGGGCGATATCGGCATGACCTCGAGTCTCATCCCAACTCAGGACTGCATGCCTGCACAGACCGAGTGTCTTGCGGCCCCGACCGGGGGCGAGCCCGAGCTAGACGACAAGAAGCTCGACCGGGTCACCTTCTACACCCGCACGCTCGCAGTGCCAGCCAGGCGAGACGTCACCGACAAGTCGGTTCAGCGAGGGGAACAGCAGTTCATCGGCCTTGGTTGCAATGCGTGCCACAAGTCGAACATCCGCACAGGAAAGGCGGAACCCGCTCAACTCTCGGAGCAGACGATCAGCCCATACACCGACATGCTCCTTCACGACATGGGTCCGGGACTCGCGGATGATCGTCCTGATTTCTTGGCCAGCGGATCGGAATGGCGGACCGCGCCGCTATGGGGAATCGGGCTGACGAAGACCGTGAACCGCCACACCCGGTTCCTTCATGACGGGCGGGCACGTAACCTCACCGAAGCCATCCTGTGGCACGGCGGCGAGGCAGAATCCGCCAAGGCAGGTTTCGTGAAACTCGATTCCAAATCGAGAAACGACCTGATCAAGTTCCTGGAATCACTCTGACGGGATTGCTCCACAAATGATCGACAAGTTCTCGTTCCGGCGTCGTTCTGCCGGGGTCGTCACGACCACCGTCGCAATCGTGTGCACCGTGGTACTGGTGGCTAGTGCTTTGGGCGGATGCAGCAAGTCGGATTCTGGTGACTCTCCAGGGTCATCGGATTCATCCAAGTCCACGGACCGCATAGCTGCACTCAAGTCGATCGCGAATGACGTCATAGTTCCAGGGCTTGCCGAACTGTCCGCCGCTACATCCAAATTCGCTAACTCGGTCGGTGAGTATTGCGCTGCGCCGACACCTGATGGACTCGCCGCTGCACGACAGGACTGGACCGCGGCGGCAGACGCCTGGGCCTCGACAGCGTCGTACCGATTCGGGCCAGCAGCAAAGCTCCGAAGCGCTGCAGGGATCTCGTATCCGATCAACATGACCAAGATCGACAAGATGTTCTCAGCCGGTGGCGATTTCGTCGACACCGCTCCGACCGTTGAATCCGTAGCCGGTCTCGGAGCTGACAAGCGAGGACTCGGAGCGATCGAGTACCTGTTGTTCATCCGACCCGACGGCATCGGATCACCCACGGTCGAATCCGCCAACCAGTGCGCATTCATCGTTGCAGCCGCAACAAACGTGGACTCTGCTGCGCTGGCGCTGTCCGATGCGTGGACCAAGGGATCCGACCAGCTCACGCATCCGGGTCCATATGTGGAGCAGTTCACCAAGCCGGGATCTGCATCGATGTACGCGAACCAACAAGAAGCACTCGATGATGTCGTGAACACAATGGCGAGCGCGATGGCGACCGTCGGGGACATGGTCCTGGGCGCAGCGACTGGCAAGACTGGCGCTGATCCCGATCCTGCCGGGGCAGACCCGGGACCGGCCCAGCGCAAGCTTGACGACGCCCGGGGTGCCATCGATTCGGTCCGGACGATCTATGGACCAAAGGGCGAACGCCTGTCGGGGATCGTCGCTGCCCAGACCCCCAAGACCGGAAACGACGCCGATAAGTCGTTCCGGTCGACGCTCGACGCTGCTGTTGCCGCTATCGACAAGGTTCCCAGCCCGATTGCGCAGATGACACCGGAACAAGCGAGCACCGGCGCTCTGGTGGATGCGTTCGAGCAGGTCAACCAGGCCCGCGTGTTGCTACGTACCGAGGTGGCGAGCGCGCTCGGAGTCACGATCGGGTTCAGCGACTCCGACGGCGACGGCTGATTCGTTCGGGGCGGGGGTGCGTT
>JAGQSZ010000175.1:0-460 GCA_020439285.1 Microthrixaceae bacterium | reverse complement strand
TGGAGCGCACGTGACCTTGCCCCGGCGGCGAACCGTCCCCGCGACTTACCCTGGCGGACGGTCCCCGCGAACGGGCCCGGCGAACTTTGTGGAGTTCGCGTTGCTGACCAACCAAAACTCCACAAAAGTCGAGCGGCAGGTGCCGACTCGTGATGCGCTCCCCCAACGGTCCCGGCGAACTTTGTGGAGTTCGCGTTGCTGACCAACCAAAACTCCACAAAAGTCGAGCGGCTGGCAGAAACAGCAAGCGTCAGCCGGCGGTGATCCCCAGATCGCTCGAGAGGATCGCACCGTGAATATTGCGGCCATCATCGGATGCCACGAACGCGAACAGACCCGCGATGTCCTCGGGCTCACCGAGACCTCGGTATCCGGCATAACGCATCAGCAGCTCGAAGTCGACATCATCGGGGAACTCGACGGTCTTGGTCAACCTGGTGGTCACTCCCCCGGGAGCGAT
>JAGQSZ010000174.1 GCA_020439285.1 Microthrixaceae bacterium | reverse complement strand
TGGGCCATTGCGTCCTTGGCTCCGGTTACGGCATCGCCAAAATCTTCGTGGTGCACCAGAGCAACGAGGCCCGCGTCCGCGTACAGATAGCGGAGCTCGCTGTCGACGTAGCGGAAGTTGACGTTGACCGGCACCGCCCGCAACTTGAATGCGGCGAGCATGCATTCGATGTACTCGTTGCCATTCGGTAACTGGATTCCGACGAAGTCACCGGGTCCGACGCCATGTCGTTGGAACACAGCAGCGAGGCGATCGGCTCGTTCGTTGAGTTCGTCGTAGGTGAACCGAGAGTCACCGGTGACCATGGCGACACGGGAGGGGACGGTCTCCACCACTGACTCGAAGAGGTCGGCGAGGTTCAACTCCACGACAGGTTCATCTCCCGGTTGGATTGTTGGTCACGATTACTTGGGATGCTCGGACCACAGGCCCGAGAATTGCCGGCACTGGCGTGGCAGAGACGATCCTAGCGACGCGACGGTGCTTTCTGTCGCCGTTACGAGCGGTCCCTCAACATGGCTGAACGCCCGTTGCTCACTGACCGTTGAAGCGACTCGGGATCGGGGACCTGTCGATCAGGCTGGGACGTGTTCGCGCATCTCGGCGGCCATCTTCAGTCCCTGTTCATACGCCAACGGGAAGACCTCTCTGCCGCGTTCCGCGTCGAAGAGATTCATCGGGTTCACCCCGGCGATTTTGGCGATGGCTCGACTCGGGCGAATCAGCGAAATGTGGCGACCCCGATGCCTGGTGTGCCATCCGTGGAGTTCTCGGCCAAGGAGATAGCCGGCGCCCCGTCCGATCGGCCCCATGTGAGGTCCGGCGAGCGGGGCGACCACGATCACGGACTTCGAGTTGGCGGCGGAATCAATCGAGGTAGCCGACCACATTCCGCCATCGACGTAGAGACGTCCATCTATACGGTGCGGCGGTAGGAGACCAGGCACAGCAGATGATGCTGCGACCAGATCGGCGAGCGGGTAGCGGCCGCCATCGAGAATGTGTCTGCGCCTGGTGCGTACTGTCACTGCCGAGACGGTGACCAATGGGTGGGTTGCTTCGCCGAACAATTCTCGGGCGATGTCTGCGAGCACGTTGGTCTTGCGGTTCGGGATCGGTGGGGCCTCCAGACCGAGGATGTGTTCGGGGGGACAACCGAGTGCCATCGCGGATGCAGCCCAGGACCCGGCCGATGTTCCCAGTGCTGGAGCAGTCGAGACCGGCACGCCTCCAGCTTTGAGTCCGTGAGCAACTCCGACGCAGTACCCGATGCCGAAGATCCCGCCGCCGCCGTAGACCATCGAAAGCGGTTGGAGTTCGTGCATGAATGACGGGACGCTGTTCATGTCCACGGTTCCCGGCCTGTTACGTGGTTCGTCTTTCACAGATCCGCCCCTACATGCTCGTAACGATGACTGCATGATAAAGATCTGATCGGCGAACGCTATGGGTTTGGGAGTATTCACCCAAGGTCGAGTTCGTTACTCGGATCGGCCTCCGGACCCTGATTTGTGGGCCTGTTACTAGATGGGCGCAACCTCTCCGATCCGGGCCGTTGAACCGTGAGGTGTTGCCGTCACCTCCACCCCGAAACCGATCCGTTCCCGAAGTGCTGGAACGTGGCTGATCAGCCCGACCATCCTGCCTCCCTCACGGAGCGCGTCTAGTTCGTCCATCGCTAGTTGCAACGAGTCCTGATCGAGTGAACCGAATCCCTCGTCTACGAAGAGAGCTTCGAGACGGATCCCTCCGTGGTGGGCCGAGACGGTGTCGGCTACTCCAAGAGCGAGCGACAAGGAGGCCTGGAATGTTTCCCCGCCAGACAGAGTCGCGACATCACGGGACTGGCCAGTGTGCGCATCGAACACGTTGAGATCTAGGCCGGCCTGGGCGTTGCCCTTGGACTCTGTGGTGCGTACCTCCAAGCAGTATCGACCGCTCGTCATCTTGGTGAGGCGACTGTTTGCGAACTCACAGATCTCCTCCAGATAGGAGCGCAACACCCAACGCTGTAGAGAGATTCTTGGTTTGGTCTTTCCTCCGACGCGGTCAGCGACACGACTCAACATGGCGGCGCGGGCTGTGATCTCACCGGAATGATCCATGAGGTCACGGTGGGTATCGCGAGTCTCCGTCAGATCTTCGAGGCCCAGATCGATCATGGTTGAGTATTTGATAGCTGTCGTGAGCATGGTGCTGGCAGCCTCCGCCGCATCCTTCGCATCGGTCACCATTGGCTCGTCCTCGGGTAACGCCGTTGCCTCATCAGAGTTGAGCCATTTCTTGGAGGATCGAAGCTCGTCATCGTGACTTGTGATTCGCCTCAGCCAGTCATCGCGATCCTCGCCACCAGCGGTATAGCTGTCGAGTACAACGGTTACTTCCTCGATGTCTCGGAATCGTGAAGATGCAATCGCTGTTTTGAGCGACTGTCTCTCGGAATCAGCAGCCTTCTTCGCTTGATCGAACTTGGCTGTTGACGACTGGGCGTTCTGGAAGGCCACGTCGAGTTGGTCAAGACAGGATTCAGTTCCATCGAGATCATCTGGTCCGAGACCATCAGCGCTCAACTTGGCGACGTCTTGTTCCAACTCCGTAGCTTGAGCCTGAACCGTGGCGAGCTCAGCATTAGCACCTGCGAGCGCTGACTGGGCTGACACAAGACGCTCCCGAGCTTCACTTAGTTGCTGGGTCTGTTCTTCGTGAGTCGCTGACAGAGTCTTGACCGCCTCAGCGGCTTTGGTCGCGGCACTCAGTGCGAGGTCAAGATCCGCAAGTTCGGCGGTCAGGCTCTCCACTGTGGATCCGGCTCCAGCCGAGGCAGTTGCAGCAGCAAGTGAAACCTCGAGAGCGCTCAGCTCACCTGCAGCAGCAGAACGCTGCTTGTCGGCAGCTTGGGCCTTCTTGTCCGCCGCCTCGGCCTCAGCCCGTGTGACGGCGTCGTCGGCTGGAGTCGCGGCCATCGGATGCTCATTGGAGCCGCATACCGGGCAGGACTCACCATCGATGAGCGAAGCCGCCAATTCGGCTGCTATCCCATCCAGATAACGGGACCGGAGTTCCTGAGCAGTGTCCCGAGCGTTCTGGTGATCATCGACCAGGTTCTGATGTTCCTCACGTTTGACCTCCGCCATGGAGGCCAAGTCCTTGGCCTGTTTAGCGGCCTTGAGTCGTTCCGCTGTCGCGTCTCTTGTTCCTCTGATCGATTCCGGGTCGCCGAGGTTGGAACGATGGGTCTCGATCTCAGCAGCGATTGCAGCTATTGCGGCCTCGAGTTTCTCGACAGTTTCTCGGTTCTGATTGGCCAGCTTCTTATCTCGCTCCACAGCGCTTTGAAGTTCGGAGCACCGTGCTTGGACTGTCGCGAGGTTTGTCGCCATGGACTTGAGCGTGTTGACACGGTCGCGAGCATTCTTAGACCTTTGTCGAATCACGTCGACCAGGTCATCATCGAGACGAGTGATGCCCTCAAAGGTCGGTGCACTCGCCGGGAAAGTGGGATCGACCGCTGCGACTAGCGAGGTGGCTTTGCGCAACGCGTCCATGTGGCTACCAAGATCTGTGGTCGCAGTAGCAAGTGCGTGATCGGCGCCAGCGGCTCCGGAGACCAGTGGCTTGAGCGCGAGCGCAGCATCGACTTTCTCCAAGTCACCCCTCAATCGGTCGATTTCGGGGGCCTGTCCTTCGAGTTCCTCCAACCGCTTTCGCGTCTGATTGCGGCGATGCCACAGCTGCGCGAGCGCTTCGGCTTTGGACAACACCTCGCTGGCCTGTTTTGATGCTGCTTCCGCGGCCTTCGTGGCGGCATTCGCTGATTTCGCTTCAGAGGCGACCAGGTCGACCATTAAGTCCATCCACTTGGAGGGATCTTCATTCTCTTGCCGGCTCACCAACTGCAATGTGGGTGCAGCTTCAGTCAGAGTTGAACAACGGTCGGCGGCATCCGCAACGAGACGGTCGAGTTCGACCGTGGTTTCGTTAGCTTTGACCCTGGCCTCGCTAGCACTGTCGAACAACCACTGTTGGGCAGCTGCATAGAGCGATGTGTCGAACAGTCGCTCCAACAGGGTCTGGCGGTCATCGGACTTCGACTTCAAGACCTGTTCGAACCGGCCCTGTGGCAACAGCATCACCTGGGTGAACTGATCGGCGGACAGGCCGATGAGCTCACCGATTTCGTGGCTCACCTCTCTCACGCCAGAAGCGACCGGAACCTCCTTGCCCTGATCAATCTTGATCAATGCAGCGGTAGAAGACTTGGAAGTGAAAGTTCCTTGCTTGCGCGCACGTGCTTGGTATCCGGGCGAGCGGGTCACTCGGTACCGATTGGTCCCGATCGAGAACTCGAGTTCAACGGTGGGTTGGGTGCCGATGTCTACGTGATGCGACACGAACTTGTCAGGTGCTTGGTTGCTGGTGACGCCAAAGAGAGCGAAGACGATCGCGTCGAGAAGGGTTGTCTTGCCCGCCCCGGTACGACCATGGATCAGGAACAGGCCTTCCTCGGCGAGACGGTCGAAGTCGATTTCTTGGGGTTCTGCGAAAGCACCGAATGCGGTGATCGAAAGGTGGTGCGGCCTCACGGTGTGCTCCCTTGCATCTCGCTCTGCTTGCTCAGTGCGTGGGAAAGAGCCTCATCAAGTAGTTCATGCTCGTCAGAATCGACCTGGCGACCCTCTTGTTCTGCGAAGAATTCGACGGCCAATTCGATCGGTGGACGGTCTCTTCGAGACGGTCCACTGGGATCGACTTGTTGATCAGCCGGCGCTGATGAACCCGGCCCGATGTGGCGCATCTCCAAAGCCTTGGGAAAACGGACACGGAGTTGATTCATTGCTTGTTGGGGAAGGTCGCGATCGGTAAGACGTACTCGGACATATGCGGACTCAGCACTGTCGAATGATGGATCGTTCAACAAGTTGTGAATCTCTCCTTCGATGGTCGCAAGCCGCATGCCGACCTCGAGTGGGATCACCTCGACCTCAGGGGGACCGTCAGGACCGAGGTCAACGATTCGAACAGACTTGGAATGGTGTTCCTCGGAGAACGAATACGGCAACGGGGATCCTGAATATGCGACCCGTCCACCGTCGAAACCCTGAGGGCCATGGAGATGGCCGAGAGCCACGTAGTCAACGCCGTCGAATGTGTCGACCGGGACGTTCTCCACATTGCCAAGAGTGATGGACCTCTCAGAATCCGAAGTAGTTCCGCCAGAAACGAATGTGTGAGCAACAACCACCGAACGAGGTGTGCCCCGTGTGGCAAGGTCGGAGCGGATCAGGTCGAGCGCAGCTTTGGTCACATCAGCATGGGTGACGCGTCGTCGGGTTGACGGTGTTGGAGCGTCGTCGTCGGACTCGTCATCATCAGCCGGGTCATCGGCGTTGTCGGTGCCGGCGGTGTCCATCAGGACTGAACGGGCCATGATCGGGTCGAGGTAAGGGACCGCGTACACAGCAACAGGGTTGGAGTCGGTGGCACCTTTGACCATGATCGGATCAGCAATCCGGTCGAGCGAACCGCGGATCGATACTCCGCTGGCCTCGAGAATCCGACTGTGCACCGATACACGACGGGCAGAGTCATGGTTGCCGGCGATGGCGATTATCTGAGCACCCGTTTCGCTCAGAGCAGCGATTGCTTGTTCCCACAATGTGACTGCTT
>JAGQSZ010000173.1 GCA_020439285.1 Microthrixaceae bacterium | reverse complement strand
TCGGTCGCCAGCGCCGGATTCCAGATGGCGATACTGCGCGGCCCGCTGGGCGACCCGTCATCATCTGACACTTGCACCGGAATGCCGGCTAGGTCCGAGGCCAGCGCGGTTGGTTCCCCGATGGTTGCCGAGGTGAACACGAAGACAGGCTCTTGGCCGCCATGGTGGAGGATGCTGCGGCGTAGACGGCGAAGTACATGAGCGACGTTGGATCCGAACACGCCGCGCAGCGCGTGCAATTCGTCGACCACCACGATCTTCACGGAGCGAAGGAACGCCGCCCATTGGTGTCCCGAAGCGAGAATCGAATTGTGGAGCATCTCCGGGTTGGTGAACACGGCGTTCGCATGGGCCCGCACCCACGCTCGTTCCTGAGGTGAACAGTCTCCGTCGTAGGCGGCGGCAACGACCCCCGGCACACCCCAACGACTCATGGACATCAACTGGTCCTGCGCGAGAGCTTTGGTCGGATAGATCAACAGTGCTGTCCCACCCGAAAGGACCTGCTCCATCACCGGAACTTGAAAACACAAGGACTTGCCCGAAGCTGTACCGGTGGTGATCGCTACGGATCTGCCCCGGCGTATCGTCTCGATCGTCGATGTCTGATGCGACCACAACTTGTCATGGGGGAGCGCTCCGTGGATCGCCTCTGGCAGATCGTTCGGAATTGATCCGTAGCGAGCCGAGCGGGCAGCCTGATGATGAACATGAACCAGACGCGGATCCTCACTCAGATCAGCGAGGATCTGACCGACAGCCGGAGTTCGGGTCTCGTTGAGTGCGTCTTGGTCCAACATCGTGTGGCGAAGGTGGCCCGGACCAGCATCCAAAGGGTCGGGGCACGCCATCCACAGGCTAAATCACAGCAGTGACATTCATATATCGGCAGACTTGGGTGAGCGGTTCCGCGTAATGTCCAGGCGTGCTGTTCAACGTGTCGGAGAGGCGCGAAGGCGACCAGACGGTTCTGTCGGTGCTCGGGGACGTCGACCTTGCGACGCTGCCCGAGCTAGCGGGCCGGATCGCACGTACCCATGGCGACCTATTGGTAGTTGATCTGAGCGACGTCGACTACTTCGACCCACTGTGCTTGGGCGTGTTGATTGCCGGGCACCTGCGTTGTGTCCGGGCAGATCGACGATTCGCCATTCGTTGCGTGGGTCGGACCCGTGACCTGATCCACGAATCCGGGCTGGACCAGATAATGACGGTCCTCGACGGTGCAGATGGAACTGACGGTGCCGAGCGCGAAGCCGAAAATCCGACGCCCGAAACAGACGTCTGAATCGGCCTAGTCCTGTGCGTATCTAGCGAGTTCGGTGCGGGCGACCTGTCGACGGTGGACCTCGTCGGGACCATCGGCGAAGCGCAGTGTGCGAAGGCCCGCGTACATGCGAGCGAGCGGGAAGTCATCAGACACCGATCCGCCGCCGTGGGCTTGCATCGCCCGATCCACGACCCGTAGAGCCATTGACGGTGCAACGACTTTGATCGCCGAGATCTCGATAGCAGCGCCCTTGGAACCCACCGTGTCCATCAACCATGCGGCCTTCAGGGTCAACAGGCGGGCCTGTTCGATCTCGATGCGCGAATCAGCGATCCATTCGCGGATCACGCCCTGACGAGCGAGTGGTCCACCGAAGGCCACACGTTGGGTCACTCGCTTGCACATCAACTCGAGAGCCTTCTCGGCAATGCCGATACAGCGCATGCAGTGATGGATACGCCCGGGGCCAAGCCGGGCCTGGGCGATAGCGAACCCGCCACCTTCTTGGCCGATCAGGTTCGACACCGGCACCCGGACGTTGTTGAAATCAACCTCGCCGTGGCCTTCGCGGTCGGTGAAACCGAACACGGTCAGGTCGCGAACCTTGGTGACACCGGGGGTGTCGAAGGGCACCAGGATCATCGACTGCTGCAAATGCCGAGGCGCGTCCGGGTCGGTCTTGCCCATGACGATCATGACCTTGCAACGATCCGAACTAGCACCAGAGGTCCACCACTTGCGACCGTTGAGCACATAGTGATCGCCGTCGCGCTCGATTCTCATCTGGATGTTCGTCGCATCTGACGACGCGACATCGGGTTCGGTCATCGCGAACGCGGAGCGGATCTCGCCCTCCAACAAGGGTACGAGCCACTGCTCTTTTTGTTCCGGCGTCCCGAACAGGGTGAGAACTTCCATGTTGCCGGTGTCGGGCGCGGCGCAGTTCATCGCCTCGGGGGCGAGTTCGATCGATCGTCCCGACATCTCGGCAATATGGGCATAGTCGAGATTCGAAACCGGGTCCGGGGTCCACTCGGTCACATGCGGCATGAACAGGTTCCACAGTCCGCGGCTCCGAGCAGATGCCTTCAGGTCCTCGACTATTTGTGGATGACCGTGCGGATCGCCGAGAGCTTTCATCTGCTCGCGGTACACCGGTTCGGCCGGGATCACCTCGGAGGACATGAAGTCCTCCATGCGTTCCTTGAGGTCGCGTCCCCGTTCACTTGGTTCGAAGCTCATGACGTGACGCTACATAACGGCGTGACCGGCTGCTGCGGATCGTGGTCAGCAGCAGCCGCAAAGTGCCGGCGGGAAGGTCGTCACGATGGGTGAAATAGCCCGATTTGTAGAATTTCCCCGCGAACTTGTTTGACATATCGGCGCCGGATTCGTTAGCTGTGCATCGTGGGTAACCCTCTCGTCATCGTCGAATCCCCTGCCAAAGCACGAACCATCGCCCGATTTTTGGGCGGTGGATTTCAAGTTGAATCCTCGATTGGTCACATCCGGGACCTGCCCAAGCGTGCTGCTGAGATTCCCAAGGAGTTCAAGGGTGAGCCTTGGGCCCAACTCGGTGTCGACACCGAGAACCACTTCAAACCTCTTTATGTGATCAACGCAGATAAGAAGGACCACGTTCGTCATCTGAAGCAACTCCTCAAGGACGCCGACGAGCTCTATCTCGCAACTGATGAGGATCGCGAGGGTGAAGCAATCGCGTGGCATCTGCTCGAGGTGTTGAACCCCAAGGTTCCGGTCAAGCGGATGGTGTTCCACGAGATCACCGAATCCGCGATCCAGCACGCGATCGAGAATCCTCGTGAACTCGACATGCGCTTGGTGGATGCCCAAGAAGCCCGTCGCATCATGGACCGCCTCTACGGATACGGCGTTTCGCCCGTGCTGTGGCGAAAGGTGATGACAGGTCTGTCCGCTGGTCGTGTCCAGTCGGTCACCACCCGTCTGATCGTCGAACGTGAACGCGAACGGATGGCTTTCCGATCCGGTCGTTGGTGGGATCTGCAGGCGATGTGCCGTCACAGCGAGCCGTCCAAGGATCAGACACCGTTCCCCGCGACGCTGCTCGAAGTCAACGGTCGTCGCATCGCCACCGGCAAGAACTTCTCATCCACGGGTGAGATCACCACATCCGATGGTTCCACCGACACCGGCGTTTTGTTGTTGGATGAGGCCTCGGCCAGTCAACTGCGGGACTCCCTCGATGGACGTCCGATCCAGGTCCGTTCAGTCGAACGCAAGCCATACACCCGTAAGCCGGCGCCGCCGTTCATGACCTCGACGTTGCAACAAGAGGCGGGACGCAAACTGCGCATGTCGGCCGCGGTTGCGATGTCGACCGCTCAACGTCTCTACGAGAACGGTTTCATTACATATATGAGGACCGACTCATCGACGCTGTCCGAGACCGCTGTCGCTGCGGCTCGGTCTCAGATCGTGGAGCGTTACGGCGATGCTTATCTGCCGGATAAGCCACGTACCTATGCGAACAAGTCGAAGAATGCCCAGGAGGCACACGAGGCGATCCGCCCAGCGGGTGAGACATTCCGCACCCCTGAACAGGTCGCGTCGCAGCTCAACTCTTCGGAACTGCGGCTGTACGAGTTGATCTGGCAGCGGACCATCGCTTCCCAGATGGCCGACGCCAAGGGCGAGTCGGTGCAGGTCCGCTTGACTGTCGATACGACCGACGGTCGCGAAGCACTCTTTTCGGCATCGGGTCGGACGATCCTGTTCCCCGGTTTCCTGCGGGCATACGTAGAGGCCACCGACGACCCCAGCAGCAGTGCTGACGATCAGGAACGCGTGCTGCCGAACATGGCACAGGGCGACGTCCTGGACTTCGATTCGCTCGAAGCCGTCTCACACGACACCGAGGCCCCTCCGCGCTACACCGAGGCGTCGCTGGTCAAGAAGCTCGAGGAGATGGGCGTTGGTCGCCCCTCCACCTACGCGTCCACGATCTCCACGATCCTCGACCGCGGCTATGTCTGGAAGAAGGGGACTGCGCTCGTTCCGAGTTTCACGGCGTTCGCCGTGGTCAACCTCCTGGAACACCATTTCGAACACCTCGTCGACTACGAGTTCACCGCCAGGGTCGAACAACAACTAGACGCAATTGCTTCGGGTAACTCCGAAATGGAGACGTGGCTCGCGAAGTTCTACTTCGGTGAAGCACAGGTGGACCTGAACGACCCGGGTCTGAAAGCACTGATCGACTTGGGCATGGACGCGATCGACGCCCGTGCGGTCAATTCGATTCCCCTCGGTGTTGACAGCGAAGGCCGTGGAATCGAAGTGCGCGTCGGTAAGTACGGGCCGTACGTCGAACGGTTCTTGGCCGAGGACGAGGCTCAACGCGCGAGCATCCCAGATGACATGGCTCCCGATGAGTTGAACATCGAACGTGCCGTTGAGTTGCTCGAAGCGCCCGCCGGTGACCGGTCGCTCGGTATGCACCCGCAGACCGGGCTCGAAGTGTTCCTCAAAGCCGGTCGATTCGGCCCGTATGTCCAAGAGGGGATCCACGACGAGGTCCCTACCGAGAAGCCCCGCACGGCGAGCCTGTTCAAGGACATGGACCCCCAGACGGTCACTTTGGAAGACGTGTTGCCGCTGTTGGATCTGCCACGCGAAGTCGGGCTAGATCCTGAATCCGGTGAACCGATCCTGGCTCTCAACGGGAAGTTCGGGCCGTATTTGAAGAAGGGCACCGACAGTCGCTCGCTCGAAACCGAGGCACAGATCCTGAGTGTCGATCTCGCCGAGGCGCTGAAGATCTTTGCTGAGCCGAAGCGTCGCAGGGGAGCGACCCCGAAGGGGCCGTTGCGTGAGATGGGTGAGGACCCCGACTCCAAGAAACCGATCGTCGTCAAGGACGGTCGCTTCGGGCCGTATGTGACCGACGGTGAGACCAACGCGAGCCTCCGCAAGGGTGACACAGTCGAGGAACTGACCATCGAACGGGCCATCGAGCTGCTTGCTGATCGTCGAGCCAAGGGTCCGACCAAGAAAGCGGCGAAGAAGAAGGCTGCCGCCAAGAAGAAGGCACCGGCAAAGAAAGCCGCAGCGAAGAAAGCGCCTGCCAAGAAGGCTGCCGCTAAGAAATCAGCAGCCAAGAAACCTGCTGCGAAAAAGACGCCAGACAAGGCCGAGTCGAAGAAGTCGGCCGATGCTGACAGCGGCTCGGGCAAGTCCGGTGATTCGGACGTCGATGCCTGAGCCGGCCAGCAGCATCAGATCGTCATGAGCGAGCGCGGTCGCTTCATCGTTTTCGAAGGTGGCGAAGGCTCTGGCAAGTCGACTCAGGCGCGACTGCTCGCCGAGCGTCTAGATGCCTTCCTGACGCGGCAACCCGGAGGCACCCCGCTCGGGCAACGGA
>JAGQSZ010000172.1 GCA_020439285.1 Microthrixaceae bacterium | reverse complement strand
TCGCTGCTCTATGGCATCGGCCACTCGACCCGACTCGATGTCATCGCCGAACAACTCGCACACCTTGGTTCGGGCCCTGGCGCTCCGATCATCACCCTCGGGCTGATCTTCGTCATCATCGGTTTCGCCTTCAAGGTCTCGGCAGTGCCGTTCCACTTCTGGGCACCAGATGTCTACGAAGGCGCACCCACCCCGGTCACCACGTTCCTCGCTGTTGCGTCCAAGGCAGCGGGCTTCGTTGCGTTGATCCAACTCGTGTTCCACTGCTTCTACGTCCGGCCCGACATCGTGCAACCCGTGTTCGCTGCGCTGTCGATCATGACCATGACGATGGGTAACCTCATCGCTCTCAAGCAGACCAACATCGTGCGCATGCTTGCGTTCTCGGGAATCGGCCACGCCGGGTACATGCTCGCCGCGTTCGGGGCGATCGAGAACAACCGTGACCAGGCGCTCAGCTCGATCGTCATCTACCTGATCATCTACGCAGCGATGAACCTCGGTGCTTTCGCCGTCGTGATCGCAGTCGCCCGCAAGACCCGTTCCGGGCTCATCTCGGACTTCGGTGGGCTCATCAAGTACGCACCCGGTCTTACCGTCGCCATGACGTTCGCCATGGCGTCGCTGGTAGGAATCCCGCCCTTCGGTGGCTGGTACGGCAAGCTCGCCATCTGGCAGGCCGTGGTCGGAGCGCAGACCACCATCGGATACGTGCTCGCAGTGTCGATCTCGATCAACGCAGTGATCAGCGCCTTCTACTACCTGAACGTGTGCAAGGTCATGTGGTTCGAGGACGCCCCCGACGGCGACGTCACCCCGATCCGTGTGCCACCGGGCTTGGTGGGCGCGATCGTGATCGCCTCGATCGCCACGCTGTTGCTCGGCGTGATCCCCGGGCCGCTGTCGAACCTGAGCACCTTCGGGCCGCTCGCAGTGCTGCCCGGCTTCTGACGCCCGGGTTCCCTGCTTCTTCTCTCTCCCGCCTACTCTCCACATTCTCCGTTCTGGCAGTCGTTTTCGGCCGCCAGTTCACGCTGCGGCGGGGTGGACGGGCTGGCTCGCTAGCCTGAAACCGAGATGACCGACCCGATCCGCTTCGACGAGTTCATGGAACTCGCGCTCTATGACCCCGACCACGGGTTCTTTGCGGGGACCAAGAGCGCCGGCGGCGAGGCCGGTGGCGCACGAGGCGACTTCATCACCAGCCCCGAGGTCGGCCCGCTCTTTGGCGTGCTCGTCGCCCGGTTCCTCGATCGGTGTTGGCATTCCGCTGGCCGACCCGAGCGGTTCGACGTGGTCGAGTACGCAGCCGGTAGGGGAGCGCTCGCCATCTCGATCAAAGCCGCCACCCCCGAATGCGCCCCAGCGCTCAGATACCACCTCGTTGAGCTCTCCGAACGGTTGAGGGAGCGTCAGGGCGACCACCTGAGCCTGTCGCCCGTGGATGAGGTCGGGTCGAACCTCGCTGGCCCGGTGTTCATCTCCCACGCGGACGATTCAGCGCTGCCACAAAAGGTGGATGTCGTGTTCGCCAACGAACTGCTCGACAACCTGCCATTACGGGTCTTTGAACGCTCCGAGGGCCACTGGTCGGAAGTGTTGGTAGACGCTCCCGTGGGAGCGCGCGGCGATGTGCAGCCTGAGGTCCAGACTTGGACTGAACGCTTGAGCCGGGCTGACGACATCGTTGCTTCTCAACTCGACTCTCTCGTGCCGGACGCTCCGATGGGAGCGCGAGTCCCGCTACAGGAACGCGCCCAAGCCTGGTTGACCGACGCGCTGCACCGGGTCGGGATCGTCTCCACAGAGGGCGGCGGCGCGGACAGTCCCAGCGCCAACCCCGGCACCGTCGTCGTAATCGACTACGCCCGCAGCACCTCCGAGATGGCGTCGCGCAGCCAGAGCGACTGGCTGCGCACCTACAAGGCACACGACCGGGGCGGTGACCCCTTGGAGTCCCCCGGAAGTCAGGACATCACCTGCGATGTCGCCATCGATCAACTCGAGTTGATCCGGCCGGTATCCGCCAACACATCCCAAGCCGACTGGCTGTCCGAGTTGGGGATCGCCGAACTCGTTGAGGAAGGCCAGCGAATCTGGGAAGCCAGCGCCGCTGCCCCGGCCTTGGCTGCGTTCAAGGCCCGCAGCCGGATCACCGAAGCCGAAGCCCTATGTGACCCGCTAAGCCTCGGTGGTTTCCGAGTCCTGATCTGGTCCTAGATTGACGTGAACGGGCCGATTTCAGTGAGACAGACAGTCCACGGTAATGGCGCGGCTGCTTGAAGCCCTCAAGCCAATTGAAGTGGGAGGTAGTCAAATTGAGCACGAGCTCGTATCGGCTGTCAGCCTGTTGATTCGACCAGAACTCTCGTTAGCTCAGGGGAAAGGCTCTGCGACGTGAACACACTGATGTGACCTTCATCACGCCAGGTTAGATGACCATCCCTCAGGAAATCACAGCGTCCGTGCGGGCAGACCGAGTCCGTCAGATCGAGAAGTTCAACGGCGGTGGACTCTGCGGCCTTACGCTCAATCCTGTGAGCGTTGGCCAGATGCTTCAGATCGGCAACACGAAATGACTTGGGTAGACAGCGATTTATGTTGGTCATGAATCCAAGCCTTGAGCATCGCCGTATGTCGAACATTCCTATCGGCTTGGGGACGGTCTGAACCAGTATCACTCGTCTGGCTGATTCACTGAGTTGTCGTAGCGTCCGGCTAAGCCCGCCCTGCATTAGCGCGGCCTTATCTTCTTGCTCGGCCCATTGGCTCGAACCGGGTAGGGCTAGCCGGAATTTGCTCCCATCTCTCATGGGGGTCATGTACCAGTCAACGGCCGAGGCCACAACCAGTACGTCTGGAGGCTCTGCCAATAGCGCTGCAATGGTGCCGTCCCTGAAGTTGGAGCACAGTGCCGCAGATTGGGGTGTGACCCGTGGAATTTTAGTTTCGATTTGAATGTCTGCCATAGGGCAAGCCGACTTTGTCGCTATCTGCAATTGCATGCCAGCTGATGCAGCAGCAGAGATTAGGCCTTCGCTGAGTTGGCCAGCATTTGAGTCTCCTATCAAAACGACCCGGGGCGAATCAGATCGTCCACCCCAAGTGCAAGAGTTGGTGGGCCGTTCGCCGAGAGGTGTCGGAGAATCACAACCTGATAGACGGTCGATATGATGCTTCAGGTCGGCCTCAACCTTCGCTATTTGCGGAAACGACTGTGTCCAATGGAGTGTGAGCGTTGAAGCGCCGACTGCGAGCAGGGGTGCTACTACACAGGTTGCCCCGAGCACCAGTGTTCTGCGTGCAGGAACAGGCTTTCTTATCTTGAGTCCCTGTTCGATCCAGTTGTAGGAGACAGATGCGGGCAGGAGAGAAAACGCTGCAGCGAGAGGAAGTAGCCAGCGCCCCGATGTTGGCCGGCTTGCGCCCGCAAACACGATTATTGGCCAATGCCACAGATACCAGCTGTACGAAATATTGCCCAGATGGACAAGTGGCCTAGGGGGACCTGGTAACTCTCCGCGTGTGTGGCCTGACATCCCAACTGTTCCGCCATGAATGACGAGAGCTGCTCCCAAAGTGGGAACCACGGCTGCGATGCCAGGAAAGACGGTGAGGTCAGAGAACGCGAAGGCCGCGTAAGCAATGAGTGCCAGCCCTCCGAAAGTTGATGCATTTTGAAGAATTCTCGTACGGAATGATGGCAATAGGACGATGCCCATGCCAGCCGTGAACTGCCAGGCCCTAGTCACTGGAGAGAAGAACGCAAAAGCTAGAGCGTTAGGCCCTCGGTAGCTGAGCCATAGACATAGAGCCAATGACACCCCAAAAGTGGTTGATATGAGCATCTTGAGAGAAGAAGCGGAACGGACGCCTCGCTTACTTAACTTCCAAGCGATCAAGAGAAGCAGCGGGAATACGAGATAGAACTGCTCTTCTAGGGACAATGACCAAGTATGTAAGAGTGGATTCAGCGACGCATCAACGCTGAAATAACTGCCTCCAGAGGACCTAAAAAGGTACGCGTTGGCCATGAGAAGAGCAGACGCTGCCCCAGTTCGCGTTCCCAGTTTCGTTACCGATGCAGGCGCGAACACTGGAATCAAGATGATGACTGTTACAAGCATCACCGAGAGAGCAGGTAGAAGACGTCTAATCCGACGCAAGTAGAACTGTCGAAGTTGGACTGTGTCATTGGAAACGAGGTCCGACAGGAGTACGCGACCAATGACGAACCCAGAGATAACCAAGAACACATCTACGCCAACAAACCCCCCGCGCAGTATTCCTGCGTGGTAGAGGACGACCATCAGCACCGCAACACCGCGCAGAGCCTGTACATCAAATCGGAAGCTCGTCAGGTCTGGACGGCCAAGGTCGTCGTAATGCGACGTGCTGGGCGTACGTGCAGTCAGGATTCTTCCTTCCTCCGGCTAGAGCATGCTGTTTTACAGCTACCAATGGCCAATAGCCAGAGCAGCACAGGACGATGATGGTGCGTTTGGGCTTTCAACAAAAGTATGTGGTGACGGCGTCATGAAGTGATTTTCCGTCAGCGGCTTTGTGTGAATCGAGAATCGTTTCTCTCGGCTCCGTCGGCTTGGCCACCGCTCAAAACTCACGAAGTTCCGTCCGGACAGCGGCAATCTGAGGTCTAGCATGCGAACAATGTTGAGTTCGCGTTGCCAGCCAACGCGAACTCCACAAAAGTTCGGCCGGAAATTCGGACAGCCGAATCCACACATAACAGCCAGCCAAGGGGGGACCGTGGCCCAGGAATCAGCAGCGCACGACGAAGAGGCCACGGGCCAGGCGATCGAGAGCCATCAGGAGGAGAGCCGAACGTTCCCCCCGTCCGATGAGTTCAAAGCGCAGGCCCGGCTGACCGACCCCTCGATCTACGAACAGGGTGAGGACTACGAGAACTTCTGGGCCACCCAGGCCCGTGAACTGCTCACCTGGGACGAGGACTTCCACACCACCTTGGAGTGGAACCTCCCCGACGCCAAATGGTTCCTCGGCGGCAAGCTAAACGTCGCCTACAACTGTCTGGATCGCCACGTCGAAGCTGGCAACGGTGACCGGGTCGCGATCTACTTCGAGGGCGAACCCGGCGACACCCGGGCGATCACCTACGCCGAGCTGCTCGACGACGTCAAGAAGTTCACCCGTGTGCTCATCGACCTGGGCGTCAAGACCGGTGACCGGGTCTGTATCTATATGCCGATGATCCCCGAGGCCGCGGTCGCGATGCTCGCATGCGCCCGGCTCGGTGCCCCTCACACCTTGGTGTTCGGCGGGTTCAGCCCCGATTCGCTGATCGATCGGATCAACGACGCCGAGGCCGTCCTCGCCATCACCGCAGACGCTGGCTATCGCCGCGGCAAGCCATCCGCGCTCAAGGTCAACATGGATCTCGCCGTGGCCGATTGCCCGACCATCCGCAACGTCGTGGTCGTCAACCGTTGCGACACCGAGGTCGAAATGACCGACGGGCGTGACCTGTGGTGGCACGACCTGATGGCCGACGCCCCGGCTGATGCCGACCCGGTTCCGGTGGACAGCGAGCATCTGCTGTTCCTGCTCTACACCTCGGGAACCACCGCCAAACCCAAGGGCGTGATGCACACCACCGGCGGTTACATGACCCAGGTGGCTTGGACCCACCGAGAGGTCTTCGACCTGAAACCCGAGCGTGACATCTACTGGTGCTCGGCGGACATCGGTTGGGTGACCGGCCACAGCTACATCGTC
>JAGQSZ010000171.1 GCA_020439285.1 Microthrixaceae bacterium | reverse complement strand
TGCTGTCCCGGCCGAGTGCTGTGGCTGGTCCCAGGTCTTTTCTGCATTCACCACGTCCCGCAGATGACTGGAGGCGGACGTTGATCAGCCAGATCGAACTCGCCGATGGAGCTCCGCCGGTGGCGAGCCCGAGCGAATCACGAGACATGCTCGAACGTGTCAATAGACTCCGACTGAACGAAGAAGGTGTCGAAGCAGGTGCCATCGAGGCCTGACCCACCGGCCAGTCAAGAATCTGGACGAGGCAGGCGAGCAGCGAAATTGGTCGGACCGTGATTCGGAACATGACTGAGGAAAGAAGGAAGACATGATCAGAATGGCGGCTTCAGCCGTAGTGAGCTTGCTCGCCAACTCGATCGCGTTGATCGTCGGTGCGCTTGTGCTGTCCCGTATGGAACTCGATGCGTCGGGGTTTATCACAGCGGTGTTGATCTATACGGTGGTAGCTGTCGTTGTGGAACCGCTCGTGAGACAGGTTGCTGTGAAGAACGCTCCGGCCATTCTGGGCAGTAGCGCTTTGGTGGCCACGCTGCTTAGCCTGATCCTTACGTCGATCATCTCTGACGGTCTGCAAATCTCGGGACTCACAACCTGGGTCCTTGCAACTGTGCTGGTGTGGATCGTTGCGTTGGCAGCACGGATGCTCCTGCCGTTGGTGATCTTCAAGAAGATTCTGCGGGAAGCCGGTTCAGGTAAGTAGACCGGCCCGGCCTCCGGGTCCGCGTGCCTCCGCATAGCAATCATCTATGTACCCGCCGCTGCGCCACGACCGAAACGGTGCACACTGGCAGTGATGCAGAAACCGATGTGGCCAGCAGTCGAGGGAGCCGTGGTCTTTCCCGACGGACGCAGCGTTCGCGGAACAGGTCTGCGCAGCCGGCCCGTCGGCGGCCCAGATCCCCAGTTCGGGGTCTACCTTTTGGGTCGAGCACCGTCACCCGTGCCTTGGCCCTACCAATGGATTCGTTGGCCGGACTTCCGGACCCCATCTGACAGCGTCGCCGCAGTGACAATTCTGCGTGAGGCCCACGCCCGCAGCGCGTCCGAGCGAGTGGAGATTGGATGTGGCGGCGGTATTGGTCGAACCGGAACAGCTATGGCCGTGCTCGCCGTCCTGAGCGGTGTCCCCGCGGCCGAAGCCGTGGCTTGGGTCAGGAATCACTATCACCGCCGAGCGGTCGAAACTCCGTTTCAACGACGGTGGGTGCAGCGAGTAGCAGCAGAGATCAAAGAGATGAGTGCGCCCCGGTGCCCAAGCTGAGCGCTGGCCTGTTGCTCTACTACCCGGATCCCGGCGATGGTGGCATCCGGATCCTGCTGGTACATCCCGGCGGCCCGTTCTGGGCACGCAAGGACGACGGGTCTTGGTCGATTCCCAAGGGTGAGTACGCCCAAGGTGATGATCCTCACGAGGCAGCTCTTCGGGAATTCACCGAGGAACTCGGCAGCGCTCCGCCTGCGCCTACAGCGTCCGCCCCAGACTTCGACCTCGGTCAGGCACGACTGGCGAGTGGCAAGACGTTGCACATTTGGGCTCGGCGCGGCACCTTCGACGCACAGTCCGCAACGAGCAACACCTTCGAGTTGGAGTGGCCCAAGGGATCAGGTCGGCTTCGTGAATTCCCAGAAGTCGACCGGGCCGAGTGGTTCAGTCTCGAACAGGCGAAGCTCAAACTGAACCGCGGGCAGGTGACCTATGTGGACCGCCTGCTCGACGCGCTCAACTCGGCCAACGGCTAGTCCGCTTCGAGCAGTTGAGCGACCTCGTCGCCGAGCACCAACTCCCCTTGGGAGTAGCGCAACTTGTTCTCGGCCAGGTCTTCGGGGGAATACCTGTAGTTGACCATCACACCCCACGACCGTTCCTGTCCACGCTCGGAGAGGTCGCCGCGGGGAACCAAGCGCCACAGCCGAGCCCCGTTACGCATGTGGAACCGGGCGACCGAATCAATCGGATTGCCGGCTTCGTCGGTGGTGCAGAGATACCTAGCGCACTGCTTGGTGAGTCGATCGGTCTCGTCCGCATCGTCCGGCGCGTCCACATCGGACAGCCAGGACCGGAAACCCGGGATCGGCGAAAGGGTCGTGAAGGTATCGATGCCCGGATATCTATCACCGAGTTCGGCCATCGCCAGAGCCAACAACGCTGATCCTCCGGGGATGCCATCGAGACCGGGTTCGATATTCCAGATCGAATAGAACACCGCGACCGTGGCCTGCTCGGGGGTGATCGGCGCTCTTGACGGTGACAAGAGCTGACCCATATCGGCCGGCAACTCATCACACAATGCAACCCATACGACGTTTCGAGGACGTCCCGGAAGAGCAGGATTTTCGAGTACGAAACAGACGCGGTCACCCTCGCTGCGACTACGAATCTCATCAGGATCGCTCGGATCGGCAAAAGGATGAATCGATTCGAGTTCGGCCAGACGCAACAGGAGCTCATCGTCACGACCCGGACGGAGCCGTCGGATCGAATCCCTGCCAGCGTTCAAGGCCTCGGTCACCTGAGCGGTCAGCTGATCCAATTCTTCAGACTGATCCTGAGAAAGCACGCCCCGACGGCCAGACTCGAGCAGTTCGGCACGACGCTCGACCACCGAAGTCAGGTCGACAGAACCTGACCCCGGATGGGCCCAACTGACGGGTTCGGTATCCGAAGAACTAGCAATCACTCAGCGAGACCTTAGATGGGCCTTCGCTAGAGCCCGGAGTCGGCGCTCTGGGAAGTACTCTCAAGGGTGATGCGAACGCACCTTCGAATCGGCCGCCTGCTCGGCGTGCCGATCGGTATCAACATCGGAGTACTACTCGTCTCGGTCCTGCTCGCCTACACGCTCGCGAAGGTGACGCTGCCGTCGGGTGCGCCGGGACACATGAGTAGTTCCTACTGGTTTGCCGGGGTTCTGGGAGTCATCGGCTTCATGGCCTCGCTCGTCGCCCACGAACTCGGTCACAGCTACGTTGCCGCCAAGAACAACGTCGCTGTTTCAGAGATCACCCTGTGGCTCTTCGGTGGCGTCGCAAAGCTCGAACGTGACGCCGATGATCCCGGCGCCGAATTCCGGATCGCTCTGGCGGGTCCGGCGATGAGTTTCGTTGCGGCCGGTTTCTTCTTGATCTGTGTGCTGCTCAGTCACCAGATCGAGATCTCACCGGTGTTCGAACTGCTGTTGATCTGGCTCTTCGCCATGAACATGATCCTGGGGGTCAGCAATCTGATTCCCGCTTTCCCCCTCGACGGCGGACGGATCCTGCGGGCTTGGCTATGGCGCCGCACCGGCCGACGGATCACGGCGACTCGGACCGCGACGCTGTGGGGCCAGATTCTCAGTGGCATCTTCGCTGCTCTGTCGCTGATCTCGATGTGGCGCTGGTCGTTCCTGAGCGGGATGTGGGGACTGATCCTGGCGGTATTCCTGTTCGTTGCTTCACGTGTCGAGTGGGCATCAGCTAGGCCCGACCCGACGATGCTCGACTGGGAGGTCGGGCCACTTGGCAGACAACTACCGGATCCGCTCAACCCCGCTTCGACGGTCGCTGACTTGGAAAACGCTTTCGCCAACTGGCCATCGGCTCCGTTGGTCCCGGTGCTTGATCACCACGGTCAGGTGTCATCGGTCGTCACCTACGACGTCATCCGTCGAGTGCCACCTGCTCAACGCAAGGTTGTTCCGCTGTCGTCATATCTGCAGCCGATGTGGTCCCTTCCCAGGGTGCATCCAAGCGAGTCGATCAACTCGGTTCGGAGCCGACTCGGAAACGGCCGCTATTGGTTTGCCCTGATCACAGACGGCAACACGTCCAATTCGGTGCTCGTCTCAGAGGACGTGGACCAGGTAGTAGACAGCGCGACCATCTGACAGATGTCCGCTTTCGGGGGGTTCAGGTCCGGATCCGGTGTTTGGCGCATGGTCACTGCCATGGCGCGCCAGCGGCGACGGCTGTGGCTTGCTAGCGCCGCGATTGCCCTCAGCGTCGGATATCTTGCCGGAGCGCTGACACTGCTCAACCGAGTTTCGGAAGGGTTGAGCGACATGTCGGCCGCCGGAATCGAGCGGGCGGACCTAGTCGTGGAAGGCGACGTCGCCTACGAATCCGCGTTGGAACAGACCCGGCGTCTGATCTCGACCTCGATCGCGCAGTCCCTGATCGGACAACCAGGAATTGCCTCGGTCGTTCCTCGGGTTGAGGACGTTGCGGTAATTCTCGACCCCAAGGGGAACTCGCTCGTGGCCCCCGGGTTGACCGAACAACCCCTCGGGGCGAACTGGCCCGGCGACCCCAAGATGTCACCATATGAGTTCGTGGGGCATGGGCGAGCTCCGACCGCAGCGGGTGAGGTAGTCATCGATCACCGCTCGGCTGAAAACGGTGGCATCAAAGTCGGCGACAGTATCTCGGTCGTGACCCGCAGCGGACTCGGTTCTTATCGAGTCGTCGGCATCGTCCGGACCTCTAGGGGCGACCTGCCCGACGGTTCGTCGTTGGCGTTGTTCAGCACCGAGACCGCTCGTGAGAACTTCGCCATGCAGAACACTGACACGCGTGTAGCCATCCGGGTTGAAGACGGTGCCGACATCGACCAAGTACGCCAACAGATCGAACCCACTCTGCCTCCCGGATCGGTGTTGGTGACCGGTGCTGAAGCAGCTGTTCACCGTCAGGAGAGCATCACCCGCAGTTTCACCCTGGTTCGAACCCTGATCATGGGATTCGCCGGCTTGGCTTTGATCGTCGGTATGGTCACGGCAGCGAACTCGTTGACTCTGTTGTATTCGGAACGTCGCCTCACGTTCGCGACCTTCCGGCTGGTCGGTGCCAAACGGCATCAGATCCTTAGCGCCGCGCTGATCGAGGCCGGATTGCTCGCCGGCCTGGCGTCGTTGGCCGGAGCTCCACTCGGACTTCTACTCGGCGCGTTCATCGAGGCCATCCTCGGCGCGATCGGAACGCCCATCCCCGTGGGTGGTTCGCGACTGTCGGTGTCGGCATTGGCGCTCGCTGTCGTGGTCGGATCTCTGGCGACGGTACTTTCAGCGATCCTGCCTGCCTGGCGAGCGTGCGGAGTGCCGGCAATCGAGGCGATCACTCCAACTGAAGCTTCCGTCCCCCCGACTCTCGCGCAACGGTTCGTCAAAGTCGGTTCCGTAGCGTTGGCCACAGGCTTGGTCATCTGGGCATTCCTGTTGATCTCCGATATCGGCGCCGGATACCAAGCTCAGATCGGTCTCGGCGTGACCGTCGCGATGCTCGCCTTGGGCATGGTCCCGACTGCGCTCGCATACGCCGTGGCAATCGGCATTCTCGCCTTCCCGGAGAAGTCCGGAACCCTGAAACGCATCGGCGCACGCGACGCCATCCGAAACCGAACCCGGACCGCCGCAACAACCGGCGCGCTCCTGTTGGCAACCGCAGTTGTCAGCGGCATCGCAGTGTTCCTCACCTCGTTCTCGTCAGCGCTCGACGGTGACGTCTCACGGCTGATCAAGGCCGACCTGGTAGTTGACTCCGAAACCTTCACCGTCGGCGGCCTTCCTGCCGGGTTGTTGGGCAAAGTGTCAGAGGTTCCCGGAGTCGCCGCTGTCAGCGGTTGGCAGGTCGGACGTGTCTACATCAACGACGTTCCCGCCCGCCTGACCGGAATGGACGGTGGCGTGATCAACCAGGTTCTTTCACCTGGATGGGTCGGGACCGCTCCCGACAAGCTCTCGCAATATGGAATTGCGATCTCGCAACCAGTCGCGACGCAACTCGGCGCGCAAGTCGGGGAAACGGTCCAAGTGCGCTTCACCAGTGCTGC
>JAGQSZ010000170.1 GCA_020439285.1 Microthrixaceae bacterium | reverse complement strand
CACAGTCGCTCAAGGACCGTTATCTCGAATACTTCCCCAACCTGATCATCACAGACTCGATCGGTTCCACCGAAGGCGGATTCAACGGGGTCACCATCGCACAGAAGGGCGACAAGGCTGTCGGCGGTGGGCCGACCGTCAAAGCAGGCCAGGACGTTGTCATCCTCGACGAGAAACTGGAGATCATTCCCGAGGGGGATGACCGAACCGGACACCTGGGCCGCGGTGGAAACATTCCACTCGGATATTTCAACGATCCAGTCAAGACCGCCGAGACTTTCGTGACCGCGGCTGACGGGCGCCGATATGTAGTCGCCGGTGACGCTGCCCGTTGGGCAGGACCTGGGATGATCACCATGCTCGGACGCGGGTCGGTCTCGATCAACTCCGGCGGAGAGAAGATCTTCCCCGAAGAGGTCGAACAGGCCCTGAAGGCTCACCCTGCAGTTGCGGACTGCAACGTTGTTGGTGCAAAGGATGAGCGGTGGGGTCAGCGCGTAGTGGCGATCGTGGAGTTCCACGACGGGCAATCGGCGGATCTCGACGAACTCGCTGATCATTGCCGCAAGCACATCGCCGGGTACAAGGTCCCACGCCAACTCCACGTGGTCGACAAGGTCGTGCGTTCACCGTCGGGCAAGCCGGACTACCGCTGGGCCAAGGAGCTAGCCGAGTCCGCTGGCTGAACTCCGCCGGTTGGCACCAAGGTCGGGCGATCGAGCGACCACCAACTATTTGAGCGACTGTCAGCCCGCAACTAGGTGGGCGGCGGTGGCCACCATCAACACCGCTGAAACCATTCCGACTCTCGCCATCCCAGCGGGGTTGAAAGTCCTTCGTAGGAACGATCCGAACAGGAGGTAGCCGGTGTGGGCAAACAGGGAGGCCAAGGTCATTCCCACGACCCAACCCGGAGTTCCCGTCCCCTTACCGCCTGCCACGACGACCGCCGACAACAAGATGATCGTCATCGGATTCACGATCGTTAGTCCATAGAACGTGCCAGCCAGCCTGCCTCCACGCAGGTGCCCAAATGACTTTTGAGCCTTGAACTGTGTCAATGCCTCGTCGCCTTGCTTGATCGCAACCATTTGAGACCGAGACCCGAGGGCGACCTTGGCAGCGATCCCGATGATCACAGCAGCCCCGATCAAGCGGAGCAGTCCGCTCAAAGGATTAAGGGTGGCGACCAATGCTGATCCAGCGGCAGCAGCGAGGGTCGAATAGGTGAGGTCAGCTGACGCTACGCCCAGAGCAGCGGGCAGTCCTGAGCGCGAACCGCTGCTCATCCCTTGGTTGATCAACAGAATCGATACCGGACCGAGGGTGAGCATCAGCGGAAGTCCTATTAGTACTCCGTTCAGAAGTTGGTGGAGGAACATGAGACGAGTATGCCAACGAATTTGACGTGTTTTCGGGGCTAAACTGCCCCTCATGGCCACTGATCCCGAGGAAACACCGGCAATTGACGTATTTGACCGGGCAATCCTCAAAGAGCTCTCGCACGATGGCAGGTTGAGCTGGCGTGAACTCGGTTTGAGAGTCGGTTTGGGACCAACTGCCACCGCGGACCGAGTTCGTCGGATGGAACGGACAAAGGTGATCTCGGGATACAAGGCCCGGATCGACTACGGCGCTCTCGGAATCGGCCTTCGAGCCATTGCCGAGCTACGGCTGGCTCCGGAGACCAACTATCAGCTCTTCGAGGCCACCTTGTATGACACGCCCGAGGTCCAGGCCATGTATCACGTGACCGGCGACGTCGACTACGTGATCCTGTTGGCATGCCCTGACGTCGCGTCACTTGACCGGCTGCTCGGCAGCTGGCGCGACAAGGGCGGCGCTATCGAGAGTTCTACACGAATCATCCTTCGGGAGGTCGACCTGTATGACTGACCGCACACGCCGACAACCCGTGGCTTGTCAGTCGGACTCGCCCGGCTTCCAGCGGCCCTGCATCGGTTCGATCAACTTCAGGTAGGTCCACTTGTCTGCGCCCGTGGTGCATGAGCTGCTGGCTTCGGCTTTGACCAACGAGCCAGCAGACAGGTTGTAGTCCTGTGGCCCATACCCACTCAATGGGTTGAAAGCGAAGCTCGTCCACCCCACCCATTTGTCGCTGAAGAAGGGTCGACGCAGGGTGATCTGAGTTGGAGCAAACGTGGGCACCTTGTCCTTCTTGGAGTCGAAGCCGACTTGTGTGGCCCAAGCCCAAACGGGACAAATGGAGTTGGTTGGCGCATCGGCGTCACGAGCGTTCGCGGTCAAGGTCAGCGATGGCGGCCGGTACGACCCCCGAGGCTCCATCGTGAACTCGAATCCGTCGATCGGCCCGAATGGCAATGGCAGTCCTGTCGCATTGGCTATCTGGGTCTGCGCCTGCTGCTTGATCGCCTTCTTGATCTCCCCTGAAATCGCCTTCACCGCGTCGCGACACACGTCGATTCCATCGGACACGCCGTCGGGGACCTCTCCACCCGCTTGCTCGACTCCCCATGTGATTGACCCCGCAGTTTGTGCATCGACAACAAGGTCGTCGCATGGAACCCCGAGCTCTTTCAGGTAGGCCACGGCAAACTCGGTCAGGTCTCCCTCGGCCATTGCGAGGAGCTGCCCAGATGTGGGGAGCGACGGTGGAAGTCCGAAGGCAACGAGAACAGCGCTGATAGTTGCCTTGGCAGCGACCTTCGCGATCTTTTCACACAGGTCGCTGGCCTGTTTCGTTACGTCTTTGACCGACTTGTCCGCTCCGAGTTTCTTTGCGCCATAGGACGCGATCGCGGCGGATAGACAGTAGGGATTTAGCTTCGCCACGAGCGTCGCAGCCAACTCGATGATCCCGTTGTAGATCATCGCGATCCCGTCCCAGATCTTCGCTCCGATCTCGGCGATGAAGTTGATCCCAGCTACTACCGCGTTCCAGAGATCGCACAGGACATCCGGTGCCCAACAACTGTCATCGACCTTCCAGTCGCCAGGACAGTAGGTTCCGATAGACGGGAAGAAGGAGCTGAAGAACTGCCCCGACTCGTAGCCGCTCCAAGGCAGATCGGTGATTCGTATGCATGCCGAGAGGTTCGGATTGGCAGCTCGACCAGCACTGAAATTCGATGACGCAATGCTCATCGCAGCCTCAGGTGGTTCGGTTGGTGTGGGCCCGTCGAAACGCAGTGACTGACTCGCTCCACCAACCGGTGTTGTTCCCGACAGCGGCACGACCCGGACGTAGTAGGTGGTGCCGGCGATGATCGGTTGACCATCCGCTAAGCCGCCTGCGATCTCGGCTGACGATGTCAGCCACTGATCAGCCGCTTTCAGGTCAACAAGACCGTTCGCGTCAACGATCGGCTTGGCCACCACAGGCATCTCGGATACGGCCTTGTTGTCCTTTACCTGACCGAAACTAGGTGTGTTGAGTTTCAGAGGAGTCGGTTCAGCCTTGACGACCTTGTCGATCGGGATCTCGAAGCTTCCCGACATTCCGGTCCCGTTTGGCCCCGAACCCGAAGCAGGTGCAAGACCGAACGCGACTGTTCCAAGGGGGAACAGAGAATCATTCGACTGGGTGACGGGTTGAGTGGTTACCTGCCACATCACTTTGTCGACCCGCTCCGAAAGCGTGGACCAGGTCCCCTTGATCTTCGTGTCCTTGACCTTGGCCTTTGTTGGTTTGATCTTCAGAGTGGTCGCGGTCGACTCACCGAGCAGCATTGAAGGGTTCATCCCGTCGGGAAGTTCAGCGTCGCCACTACCGATCTTGGCGGCTTTGTCCTGGCCCGCCTTGTAGGACCAGACCTCGAGGCGGAGCTTCTTCCCTTTGAGCGTGGGTAACAGGTGCCGAATGTTCACCCGGCTTGTCGACGCCCTGAAGGTCTGGAGGGTGTCGAACGGAACTCGTACCGCGGGATCGTCGTCGACGCTGAGGTAGATCCACATATCGCCGCTGTCGGGCTTCGCGATCGTCAGGATCCCATTGACCAGCGACGCATCACCTTTCCAGAAAGTCTTGATGCACTCCTGTGGAACCACGATGGAGACTGGCGTTGTGGATGTTGGCTCCCCAACAGGCCCCGCTACGAAGACGTAGGTCCCAGGTCCAACCGCCCCAAGGTTGAGGGTCTTGGATGACTCGAGTGTTCCAACTTCCTCGAAGCCGATGGTTCCACTTGTTGACTGATAGACCGATAGTGAAGAAGAGGCGTTCGGGCTCGTTATGTCGAGCGCGCAGTCGTGGCGAGTGACCTTGAGTTCTGGCGGCGCGGTGGGTCCAGGTTTCTCATCGCTCGCCGACCCGGACTCGCCGCCTGCGTTCTGGCCATCGGATTGCACGGTCGATTGCTCGATCTCAGCCGCCGCTGCTTTTGCAACGCCCTTGGCATCAACGGCCAGAACCGTTGACCCTTCCGGCACTCCACCTACCGAGGTTTGGTCATCGGCAACGGACACGAGCGAGGCAGCGATTCCGTGCGCCTTGGCGAAGTCCTCTGGAGTCGTGCTCTGTGAAACCAACACGGGCAGTTCGGTCGGCGTGGTCGAATTGATCGCCACATTTATCGAGATCGACGTCGAATGAGCCGTCCCACCCGATCCGTGGGCCGTGGCGTGCAGCAAATGGGTGCCCGGTCTCAGGGCGAGCCATTCAAAGGTCCTCCCGACACCGTTCAGCGGAGCATCGGGAGCGAACGTATCGACACGTCGACCGTCCTCCCACAATGCGACCTCATCGAGAGCCGGGCCGACGGCCTCGACGCGAACGAGTGTGCTCCGTCCCATCATCACCTGGCCGCCTGTATCAAGCATGTTGAGCGATACCGATACGGGTGCTGGCGCGAGCTTCCTGGCTCTCTCGACCTTTTCCTCACCAGGTTTGCGGGTCACTGCCACCAGACCGGACGCGAGCACCGCTGCACTCACCCCAACCGCTACTACATATGACCAGCGACCCTTGCTCATTCGCGCAGATTACAACCATGTAACCCGTCGCCAACGGTATCTTGTTGCGATGAAACCGCTGGTCGCCAAAGCGATCGTTCCGGTGTTGATGTTGGCGGGAGGAGCCACCGCTTGGGGCTTCGCACTGGCGAGTTCGGAGCCCGTGGGAGCCTCGTTGGCTTGGATCGACTCCCCTGCCAACGGCGAAGGATTCGACGCCGGCAAGATCACAGTCAGCGCCCACGCCAGCGCACCAGGCGGAGTGGATCAGATCGAACTGTCCGTCGACGACAAAGTGATCAGCACCATCAATGCCCAAGGTGACGAACATCTGGGGGCGGTCACTTTCAACTGGAACGCCACCGACGGATTACACGAGTTGGTAGTTCGGGGTCATGCGAAGGATGGCTGGGGCCAACGGAGTCAGTCCGTAACAGTCAAGGTCGGCGTCGTGGCTGCCATCGATGACGACTCACAAGCGACAACGACAACCACCGCCCCAGACGGAACATCGGAATCGACTGGGACCGAAACAACACTGGCTCCAGAGGAAACCACCACACCCCCTGATTCCGCTGAAACGCAGAGTTCCACCACGACGCAGCCCGGCGAGGCGCCCCAGGACCCCACGAGTCCTACGGTTCGACCAACGGTTCCACAAACGACGCCTCAGACCACGCCACCGACTACCCGTCCTACGACAACGGCTCCTGCCACGACCACCACCGTGGCGCCGACTACAACTGCACCGGCACCGTCCATTGGCGTGAGCTCAAGTCCAACCAACGACTACGCGCCAAGAGTCATTACCTTCACCGCCACCGGTGTTCCACGTGCACCGTTGTTCACAATCAAGATCCTCGCTCAGACGACCCCGAACAATCCGAACGCCCCAATGGTCGAAATAGGCTCGTGTATCAAGAGCCCGTGCACAGC
>JAGQSZ010000169.1 GCA_020439285.1 Microthrixaceae bacterium | reverse complement strand
GCGTACGCATCTGCCGCGGCCCTGTCAGCGAAGGGTGGAAGGCGCTTGCAGGCAAACGCTGGTTGTTGGGTCGGCCAGCCGATCACCAGAGATATTTCGCCGTAGCCAAGAATCCGAAGGCCACTTTCGTCACCCGATTCCAAGGCGTGGAGAACAGCGGACTCGACCTCTTCCAACGGCGCGGTGCTCGCGCCTGCGTTGGTCTCGTCCTCAGCCACCGAAGACCTTGCGGATCAGAGCGATCAGATCATCTGCCTCATCGTCGGAAATGATCAGCGGCGGTAAGAACTGGAGAACCGACGGGTCGTTGTTCGCGAATATGGCAAAGACGCCGGCTTCGATCAGGGATTTGGTGGCAGACATTCCACCAATGGGGTCCTCGAAAGCGAACCCCATGAACATGCCTCGACGCCGCAACGTGAACGGCAGGCCAGCGAGTCCCGACTCGAACCTGTCGCCAAGGTCAGCGACACGCTGAAGGAATCCGGGCGACTCGAGCAGATCGAGTGTCGCCATCGCTGCGACACAACCGAGTTCAGCGCCACCGAAAGTCGAGATGTGGATGAAGGGATGATCGTCGAAGAACTCATGAACCCGCTGCGACATCAAGGTCGCCGTTATCGGGTAGACGCCACCCGAAAGCCCCTTGCCCGTGACCAACAGATCCGGAGTGACGTCGACTTGTTGGTGGAACCACATGGTTCCTGTCCGCCCGAGTCCGGTTTGGACCTCGTCGAAACACAACAGAGCACCTCGGTCATCACACAGCGCACGAAGTCCAGCGAGGTACCCGGCTTCTGGTATCGGCATCCCGAGCGTTGCGGGGATCGGCTCGATCAACACCAGTGCAGTGTCACGCCCAACTGCAGCATCCATCGCTGCTAGGTCGTTGAATGGAACCTGCACGAATCCGTCGGGGTTGGCGCCGAACGGAGCCCGATATTCGAGGTCACCCGCGGCAAGCGCAAGTCCGGTGTGGCCGTGGTAACCACCGATTACAGAAACCACTTTGTTCTGACCGGTCACCCCTCTGGCCACCTTGATCGCCAGGTCGACCGCCTCGCCACCGCTTACTCCGAACACCACTCCTGGCAGGGTTCCATTCGTGGTGGCGGCTAATCGTTGGGCGAGTTGGGCCCGCCAACCAGACACCAGGTGGTGGTTACCCACATCGAGTGAATCCAATCCGTCGCGGACTGCTTTGATCACTGCCGGGTTCCGGTGACCCAGGTTGAACACTCCACCGTTGCAGTGGCAATTCACATACCAGGTTCCGTTGAAGGCGTCACGGAAACGGATACCTTCACGTTCCCCCATGACCAACTCGAGACCCAGTTCTCGATAGGCCGCGACCTTGCCGGCATTCACATGGCTTGCAAACGAAGAATCAGTGGCCTCGCGGTCCGGAAAGGGTTGAGGAAGCGTCACGATTGGTGTCCTTGGTCGAGCCCATCGTATTTCGCGTCCGATCATCAACGAGAGACGAAACAGATACGTAACCTTTTCGTAATGTCACTGTAAACTGTTCAGCATGCCAGTTCTCAAAGGCAACGATTCGACATACACCACATCCTCACCCCGAAGACGAGGGATTCTGACACTCACGGGCGCGGCGACGATCGCATGCGCATTGGCTTTGTTGGCCGGATGCGCACCATCCGAGTCAGGCGCTGAGGCCATTGGAGTCTCGGGAGTCAATCCACAACGCCCTAGCCCCACCACGACCCAACCTGCCAAACCCGCGACGTTTGTGACTTCCGGCAAGCGTCAACCGATCGGCTCATGTTCGGTCTTCCCCGCCGACAACGTGTTCCACGCGACCGTGACCTCGCTCACACCGAGGCCTGACTCTGCATCTGCCATTGCTGCAATGGGCGGACAGAACCTTGCTGTCAGAGCGGGTTTCTCCGCTTTGATCTGGGAGGGTTCCCGTGCCGGTGTACCCGTCAACGTCGTCGACTCGCAGACCACACCGCTAAGGGACGTCGAGGGCGGCGCCTTCGCCTACGCATCCGATCTTGTCGACCACCCGATCCCGGACTCGGCCCGCTTGGAGGGCTGGCCGGGAATCGCATGGGATCGCCACATGTTGGTGGTCGATACCGCTACCTGTTACTCCTCGGAGTTCTTCCATGTGACACCGCCTTGGCAAAACCTGACCGGACGTTGGAAGGCGGACACTGCCGTCAAGTTCAATCTCGGTTCCAACTCACCCGGCACAGGGGTGTCTGCAATGGCGTCGGGTCTGTCGATGATCGCTGGAATGGTCCGTTATGACGAAGTAGCGGCGGGCCACGTGGACCATGCGATTGCGGTGTCAGTCCCGGTGATCAAATCCGGTTCACCGGTCTGGCCTGCCATGGCATCCGATGGCCGATCGACTGCGACACATGCTCCGGCCATGGGGACTTGGCTACGTCTACGTTCCAACGTCGACATTTCCCGCTTCGGTTCTCAGGCCCGAGTGGTAGCCGACGCGCTCAAGCGCCACGGCGCGATCATCGCCGACACCAACCACAACGGCATCGCCTTGGCAGGTGAACCGTCGGAGAACTGGAACGACGCCGATCTCGATGCACTCGGGTCACTCACGGCAGCCGACTTCGAGGTGATCGATCCGACTCCGATGATGATCTCGAAGAACTCTCATCAGATCCGCTGAAGCTCTCGGTCGCCGGGAGTCGAGCCAAGGCGAGCCAGTAGATCAGGATCGGCACTGTCTCAGTTCGGACTCCACGGGCTGACCTGGATCATCACTGGATCATCAGCGTGCTCGAGCAGCATCCGCTTGACCCGGTCCTGCCATAGTTCGCCGAAACGGGCGAGTTCTTCGTCACTTGCCTCGCCGTTGACAGCTTTGCCCAACAGGACACGCATCTCGGGTGACGGCAACACCACCGAAGCATCGAGGTCAACCTGGACTGCTTGGCCGTTGTCGGTGCGTTGCATTCCCATGATGCCACTCACCGGTTGATCGAAATCGAGCAGGTCCTTGCGTTGGAAACGTCCTGCTATTCCGCCGAACCCGGTTTCGGGTGCCGCTCCCGTGATCAGTTGCGCCACGGTTGCCATCACACCGGTCGTTCCACTGTCACGCGAATCCGACATCGAAATCGCCACCTCACCTCGGACCGGCACCTCATCCGCATAGAGGGCTTGGAGTCCGCGGAGTGTCATGAGATACGCCCCTGCGACTGTCGGGCATGAGTGTCCGGCCAGACGAACCGCGTCGGCGTAGGAGTACTCCATCGTGCCTTCATGCGCTGCACCCAGGAATCGTGCCAACGGATCCTTGAGTGTCACCTTCGGCGCCAGGTCGAAGAAAACGGGAAATGCACTACCGATTGCGTATTCGTCTGGCACACCAGGCTCCTGGTTCTCTATTGGGTCGGATCCTTTTACCTACCCAACACTTGGGACATCCCAAGCAAAAGTTGCTGTGAATGGCGGGTGGTCACTCAAGTCTGCACCATTGACCTGAAAGCGTTCCCTCGGGAAGTCCGAACCGGTCGCCTGCAAAGACACCGTCGAGCTACTGCGGTATGCGATCTTGTCGATGCTCCCGGGTTCTGGACACGACAGTTCGATGCAGACGTCGGTCAGGCCAGTAGCAGCCAGGAGCTTGGCCCAGATCGCTGTGTCGGCGCCGCCTCCCCCATCGGGATGCACGTCGTCGGTGTGCAAGTTGGTGTCGCCTCCGAGGATGATCGCCCGGTCGCTACCGCGAGAGTTGATGTAAGCCGCGAGATCGGCGTAGTCCTCTTCTTGGAGCCACTGGTCCTCTGGAGTTCCTCCAGCCTCGGCGTGCAGGCTGTAGACGTCGACCTCACGGCCATCGCCCAGAGTCATGGTGACCATGCGGAATCCCTTCATGGCCAGGCAATCCGCGGCTCCTCCATCTGGAATAACCCCTCCGAAGCAGCCCTTCCAAGCCTGCACGTACTGGGGACCGAACGGGAACTTGGACATGATCCCGATTCCGTCGCCCACCAACAGACCACGGGCTCCAGCGTCGACACCAACGGCGTCAGGGCCCGGATGACGATCAGTCCGCCACGGGTGTTCAACCTCGGCACGCAGGCGGGTGTGATAGTTGACGAAGTCCAAGATGCCGGCGATTGGGGTCCACCAGTCGAAGTCCTCTTGGGTCAACACGACGTCGTAGTCGTTCAACAGCGGGCTGACGAGTGGAAGGTTGAACTCCGGGTTGCCACTAGAGATTCCCTGGGGAAGCCCTGCCACGTTGTAGGTCAACACCGAAAAGGTGTTCGGCGGCTCAGGAAGGGGCGTCACCGTCGTGGGTGGACTCCCGGGATCGGACGGCGGCGGTGTACACGAAGCCACCAGCGACACGACACCGGTCATACACAATGCTGTAGCGATTACGGTGACTGCACGGCGAGGCCTCTTGGGCGACCTGCGATCAGCAGTTGGGACATTGGCCGACGAGTTGGAACCCAGCATTTGTTGAACGTTACTCAACTCTTGGCGTGTTTCATATGGGGCATTGCCCCATCGCTGATGTCAGACATATTACAAGCGGCTGCAAATCCACGGTTCTCCGCGGCGAGGACCTTCGACATCTTCCCGCCCAACAACAACCCCAAAATCCGGCTACCCGGCCCCTCGATGTCGATCGACAGACGGTTGAGACAACTGCCTGTTCCGGCGGGGGTCAGTTCGTGGCACGCGGTCATCTGTGCCTTGCCAATAGGCGCGGTCCACACGAAGCGACGTGGGGCATCCACTTGGGTCACGGTCCAGACCCGTGGCAGTTGCCAGGGCTGTCGGATTAGCGCTGTGGATCCAACGCTGACCGGTCCCTCTTCGAGTCGCTCGACTGTGGTGACAGTTGAAAACATCGTCGGCCACCGCTCGACATCGACCGTCAATCCCCATAGAGCCTCTGGAGTGACATCTATGAGGAGTTCGTGTTCAACATGCATGCATCCAATTGTACCATCTGGTACATTTCTATTCAATGGGTAAGCAACGAGAGCAACTCCTAGAAGCCCTAATGGACCACATCGCCACTCACGGTCTCGGCGATTCGAGCATGCGTGACTTGGCCACGGCTGTTGGCAGCAGCCACCGGATGATCAACTACCACTTCGGCGGTCGCGAGGGGTTGATCGCAGCGATCGTCGAGCGGATGGAACAGAACCAACGAGACTTGCTCAGCGCACTCGCGGTTGATGCGCCGGGTCCCGCCGAGTTGGTTCGGGAGCAGTGGAGGGTTCTGACTGATCCTTCGGTCACGCCGTTCGTCCGACTGTTCTTCGAAGTCGTTGCTCTTGCGCTGGCGGGCCAACCTGGAACCGAAGGGTTCCTGGAACGTCTGACTGATCCGTGGATCGAGGCGGGTGAGTCGGCTGCCGCGCACATTGGAGCGGGATCCGATGCCGTCGACATCCGGCTGGGCATTGCGCTCAGCCGAGGACTCCTACTCGATGCTGTTGCATCCGGCGACGCTGGACCGCCGACCGCCGCTCTCGAGCGCTACCTCGAAATGTGGACCTCCTTCACCGGCGGGAAATGACAGTCCCGTCGTCTCACCTACCATCGTTTGGGTGGAACCTCTGGAAGTCGGGTCCGGAGAGACCGGTGAAGTAGCACTCGATCTCTATTTGGATTGGGTCGCTGCACAGGGTCTGACCCTCTATCCCGCTCAGGAGGAGGCGGCCCTCGCTCTGTTCGCTGATGATCATGTCGTGATCACCACGCCGACCGGTTCGGGCAAGTCGCTGGTCGCGGTCGCCGGCCATGCCGAGGCACTCGCTGCCGGATGCGCTTCGGTCTACACCGCGCCGGTCAAAGCACTAGTTGCAGAGAAGTTCTTTGACTTCAGAACGATCTTCGGTTCGCACAAC
>JAGQSZ010000168.1 GCA_020439285.1 Microthrixaceae bacterium | reverse complement strand
CGCTTGGAACGAGGTCTTGACGTTCTCGGGAACGCCGGCCATGAACGTGAGCGTGTACGTCGCCCTGGGCCGGATCCCATTGAGCACGTAATACGACTTGGCTACATCGGTTCCGCCCTGGGGGGAGCCAGCCGTTGTTGTCGGTACAGGTGTAGTGGTTTTGGGCGCCGGAGGTGCTGGTGGGGCACACGCCGCGGTGATTCCGATGAACGCAACAAGTGTGACCACTCCCGCTCGGAGTCGACGATGCTGTGCCCTCCGTCCACGGGTGACGGCTGGTCCGTCGAGTAGTGAGTCGTGCGCGGGTGTTCCTTCAAAGCCCATGTTCGGGTGTTCGACATCGGAAACACCAAACTGAAGCGATTTAGGTCATCCGGTCCACTCGGACCGGAACTAGTTGCACACTGTGCTGCAGTTGGGGCTCAGGGTTTACGCTCGGTTCGTGGCCACGACGCCAATTGACCTGAAACGACACGCTGGTGGCCTGAATGTCCAGTTGGTCCACCCCGCAAAGCCTCAGTCCAAAACAGCTTGGAGACTACCGACCGTTTCAGTGCTGTCATTCCGGCGCAGGCTCTCAGCATGGGTGATTCTCGTGGTCGGGCTACCACTCCTGCTCATGCTGCTGACCGTCATGAGGCCACATTTGCGAGTTGACGCTGCACTGCTCATTACGCTGGCGATGACTATGGCGGTGGCCGCGCTGGGCGGATTTGCGCCCGGAGTTACGGCATCTGTGCTGGGTGCTGCCGCTGTCAACTGGGGGTTCGTCCCCCCGTACGGAACCCTTGACGTGCATGACCCAGCCGATGCTGTATCCGTATCTGTCTTCGTTCTCGTCGGTGTCGTAGTCGCCACATTGGTAGGAAGAGTGGCGCGTGGATCTGCCGAGGCAGTGAGGGCTCGGAATGACGCCGAGGCATTGTCATGTATGGCGACCTTGGTGGCAACCGAGGTCGATCCACTTCCATCTCTGCTCGAGGCAGCTTGTGACGCCCTGGAAATGAATGCAGCGGCGCTGTTCGAGCGCTGTCCAGATGGCCGATGGAAGAAGATGACCACCGCAGGAATGAGCCCGCCAAGCGACATCGCAGATGGATTCGCCCATCCCGTAGACAGCTCTGCAGTTCGCGTTTTGGTCCTACACGGCCGAGCACTCAACTCGAACGATGCTGGGTTACTCGATGGGATCGCCAATCAGATCACCGTCGCTCTCGACGCTTTGGCCTTGCGTCGAGAGGCAGCGGAAGCCGAGATCGTCAGCCGCGCAGATCAACTCCGTACTTCAATCCTTCAGGCCGTTTCACATGACCTGAGATCTCCACTAACGGCGATCAAGGCATCCGTAACCACGATGCTGTCTGATGAAGTCACCCTTGAAGTAGGCGACACCATCAAGTTGTTGGCGACAATCGACTGCGAGGTAGACCGACTCAACCGAGTGGTTGGCAACCTGCTCGACATGAGCCGCCTCCAAGCCGGCGTACTCCCACTCGATGTCGAACCGATTCCGATTAGCGAGTTGATCAATTCAGCAGCCGAATCAATAGGCATGCAAGCATGCTCGTGGCAGATGGTCATCGACCCGGCCGCAGCGACTGCATTAGTCGACGGCGCCTTGATGGAACGAGCCATAGCAAATGTCATGGCTAACGCCGCAAGGGTGCAGCCATTGGGTCAGCCGATCCAGGTCACGGTTTTATCTGACGCTGAAGCGGGAGTCATCCGGGTCGTGATCCTTGATTCCGGACCGGGAATTCCCGCAGATCGCAGGGAACAGTCACTGATGCCCTTCCAGCGACTCGGGGACTCGCGGTCGCATCACGGTGGCGTGGGCCTCGGCCTAGCAATCGCTGATGGACTTACGCGAGCTAACAACGGCGAACTCACCCTAGGTGACTCGCCCGGCGGTGGACTGAGTGTCGAACTCGTTGTGCCCATTGCCGCAGACCCAGAACCCGAGGACCGGTGATGGCCAACGCGTTGGTGATCGATGACGAGGCGGCAATTCGCGAAACCCTTGCTCTGGGGCTACGCGCAAAGGGGTACCAAGTGACTCTGTCCGGCGATGGGACCGACGGGATCTCCCACGCCAGATCGGACTCGTACGAGCTAATACTCGTCGATCTTGGATTACCAGACATGGATGGCTCAGAAGTGATCGAGGCGATCCGATCATTTTGCGAGGCACCAATGATTGTCTTATCGGTGCGGGGCGACGAAGACGACAAAGTTAGGGCGCTCGACGCTGGTGCAGATGACTACCTGACCAAACCATTCAGCTTCGGTGAGCTCTTGGCACGCATCAGGGCGGTTCAGCGTCGGCAGGGTCTTCCAACGGCAGATTCCTTGATCCGGACTCCGCATTTCGAATTGGATCTGCAAGCACGTCAAGCCTCGGTCGCCAGCAAAGAGGTGCGTCTAACCCCGATCGAATGGAGTCTGTGTGAACAACTCGTCAGCAAACCGGGGCAACTGGTAACCCGTCGGCAGCTTCTCCAAGCGGTGTGGGGGCCCGGCTACGGCTCTGAATCGAACTATCTGCGGGTTCACTTCGCGAACCTGCGCCACAAGCTGGAGCCAGATCCCGGAGCTCCTATCTACTTCACTACAGAGCCAGGAATCGGCTACCGCTTCAGGCCGCCCGAAACCTGACTCAGTAGTGAGACGATGGTCACTCCGCCATCAAGATGGCGTTAAGACATGAGCCTGCTGCTCCAGCACCGTCGAAGATGGCGCCATGGAACTGGGCTTCGGCATCGTTGACCTCGAACCCGGCAATGACAACTCCGACCTGCCAGCTTTGGCTCCATTGGTGGCAGCAATCGCTGTTCCGATCACCCTCGCCGCATGTCTGATTCCCGTCAGGGGACAACTAGAGCACAGCGCGGGAATGATTCTAGTTCTCCCAGTGATTTACTGCGGCGTCCGTCCGCTTCGGTGCCATCCCCGGCATCGTCGCGGCACTCAGCGCGGCAATGGGATTTGATCTGTTCCACCTTCCGCCATTCCTGACCCCGCGGGTCGGTCGGCTTGAGGACATCGTTGCTGGAGTGACGTTGTTGGTAGTGGGCATCGTTGTCGGAGCCACTGGATCACATCTGGCACGCGTGAACCGTAGGTCTGGTAAACGACTGCGAGAGCTGTCGATTCTTGAGACCCACGCCGACATGGTTACCCGCCAGCACGACGAAGTATCTGACTATCTCAACGTCATAGACGGAACGGCATTAAATCTGACGGAGTTGCTAAGGCTTCGGTCATGCAGGTGGGAACCGATGACCGACTGGGATCCAATGCTGACACTGGGTCAGCCAACCCTGTTGGATAACGGACAGATCATCGGACGTTTGGAAGCCCTTCCACAGGACCGTTCGCGCCTACCCAATCCTGTCGAACTCGTCGTCGCGAGCGAAGGGCGACCATTCGGGAGGTTCTTACTCGAACCAGACGAGGCCAGGACGAGCATCGAGGAACGGCGAATTGCCGCAACGTTGTGCCGCCTCACCGCGGCATACCTGGCAGCGAAGGAGCAACAATGATCGGAACGGTGAAGCGAGTCCTAATTGGCCGCCCGCTCTCACTAGCCGAGGCAGATCACCAGCGCCTCTCCAAACGAGTTGGGTTGGCAGTCTTCTCCTCAGACGCGATTTCCTCCACGGCATATGCGACGGGTGAAGTGATGCTCGTCCTAGTCGGGGTAGGTGGAATGGTTGCCGCCACCAGCCATCTAATTCCGGTCGCCATACTCGTTGTGATCCTGCTGGCACTCGTAGCCAACTCATATCGCGAAACGATCCACGCATACCCAGGGGGCGGTGGGTCCTACATAGTCAGTCGCGAGAACCTGGGCGAGGTGCCATCGCTGGTGGCCGGGGCCTCACTGTTGATCGACTACGTGTTGACCGTGGCCGTCTCCATCGCCGCTGGCACCCTAGCGATCACATCTGCCTTTCACGTGCTACGGCCATACCGATTGGTGATCTGTCTGACTTTCTTGGCGATACTCATGGTCGGCAACCTACGGGGGGTCAAAGAATCCGGCCGACTTTTCTCAATACCAACCTACGTCTACATCGTCATGTTGACCGTGTTCATCGGGTACGCAGTACTCCGCGACATCCGAGGGACGCTTCCAGTTTTGGCACCCGCCGATGCCCACCCTGGCGGGGATGTGCTGAAACACTTCGGCCCCTACGTCGGAGGCGTTTCGACATTCATGTTCGCCCGCGCTTTCGCATCTGGAGCGGTCGCACTGTCAGGCGTCGAAGCAATCTCGAATGGGGTCCCCGCGTTCAATAAACCCGAACCGCGAAATGCTGCTCAGACCCTTGGAGCAATGGCCTCGATCCTGGGTATTGGCTTCTTCGGCATCAGCTATGTCGCAATGAGGATGCGGCCAATGCCAAGTGAGAGCGAGTCCATCATCTCGATCATGGGCCGTGGTCTCTTCGGCAATGGGAATCCGATCTACTTCGTATTGCAGATTGCGACGTTTGCAATTCTTGTTCTGGCTGCAAACACTGCCTTCGCTGACTTCCCTCGCTTGGCGGCGATCATTGGCGGTGACGGCTATTTGCCAAGACAGTTCGCCAACCGGGGAGATCGGCTCGTGTTCTCCAACGGCATTGTCATCCTTGCGTCTTTGGCTGCGCTGCTACTGATCGTCTTCAAGGCTGATGTAACCCTGCTGATACCGCTCTACGCGGTCGGCGTATTCACGAGTTTCACGCTCTCTCAAACTGGGATGGTCCTGCACCACCTCAAGGAACACGAACCTGGTTGGAAGTTCGGACTATTGGGCTCCGCCATGGGCGCCATCGCCACGTTCATAGTCGCGGGCGTTGTGATCATCTCTAAATTCATGATCGGCGCCTGGATTGTGGTGGTTGCAGTCCCGTTGGTCGTGACAGGCTTCAAGGCCATCAAACGGCACTACACCTCGGTGGGTGAGCAGTTACGTGCACTTCCACATACCGAAGCCCGGCCAGTTCGCCATCAGGTCGTCGTTCTGATTGGTTCCGTCAATCGCAGCGCCATCGCGGCGCTGCAGTACTCACGGTCCCTGGGAGCTTCACAAATAACGGCGATCAGCGTCGCTATAGACGAGGGTCATAGCGAATCACTACAGCGCCAATGGGAAGAGTTTGGCATCTCAGTACCACTCGACATCTTGGAGTCTCCAGATCGGGACCTGACCAGCACAGTGATCGGCTTCTTGGACGGAGTTCAGAGCGAGTTCCCCGACGATGTCATGACAGTGATCATCCCAGAAGCAGTCCTTTCTCACTGGTGGCTTGGTTTTCTTCACAATCAGTCCGCTTTGGCGCTCAAGCTTCGTCTCCTCCAGCGGCGCAACACCGTGGTGGTCTCGATTCCCTACCACCTAGACGCAACGCAGGCGGTGCCCGTTCTTGACCACGAGCACTCCGAGGCTGGCCGTCAGGCCCCTTCGACCTCAGCGTTGGAGGATCCAGCGGCTACGACTTCGCTGGATCCGCTCTAGCGGTTCAATCAGACCGGAAGTTCGATCCCATGTGAGTTCAGAATTGCCGTGGTTGGTTGCAACCAGCCGTGAGGATCAGCTGCCCGACCGTATTGAAGAGCCAGCAGTGACTCTCGTAGCGCTATGGTCACAGGTCCGGGTTGGCCGTCGCCCACGGTCACCGGTTCACCACCGTGAACCAGGGTTCCGATCGGGGCGATCACTGCCGCGGTTCCACAGGCGAACATCTCGACCAGTGATCCGTCGAGCGAACCGCGAACAATGTCGTCGATCGAGGTGGGTTCCTCGACCACCGCATCGAAATGAAGCGGGGACCCGCGGACATCCTGCACGCTGTCGCTCCTGGCCAGGCCCAACAGCGTGTCTCGGGTGATCCCCTCAAGGATCGTTCCGGTCAACCGCGAGGTCGACAGCGTGAGTCGGCCATCACGACGCCACACGAACACGACGTT
>JAGQSZ010000167.1 GCA_020439285.1 Microthrixaceae bacterium | reverse complement strand
TTGCTGTCGAGTCGACAAGTCGAGATCCTCCAGATGATCGCTAATGGGCTGAGCACCAAGCAGGTTGCCCGCGAACTCGACATCACCCAGAAGACCGTGCACAACCACCTCAACACGGTGTACCGGAAACTCGATACTCAGAGTCTCACCCACGCGGTGTTGTCCGCGGTGCGACTCGGGATCATCAATCTCGATCCAGTCGCGTCGGACTGAGTACCCCGCCGCGGGATAATCATCGGCCCGTCGAACGTGAGTGAATCTGCTCATGAGCGCTGTCCAAGTCGTCACTCACAGTGATGTCGATGTTGTTTCGAATGCGTTGCGTGACCGTTCATGAAGCGTTTTACTCATTCCGTCCCGCGTGCGCTAACACACATAATTGATGCATGGCGTTGGACGGGTTACGCACCCCGCGAGTGGGATCAAGGAGTCGCTGAGATGATTCCCGCGCACGTCACCAAACTGCTGGTCGCGCTGTGCTCGTCGATCGTTCTCACGTCAACAGTCGTTGGCCCGCTGGCCTATGGCGCCCATGCTGCTCGCCTCGAGCGACGGATAATCGAGACGATCCGTCCCCAGCCGGCTGCCACCACCACAACTACCACGACTTCCCCACCGGTGACCGATCCCGAGACCACGGATCCGGAATCCGAGGGGCGTCCGTCACCCTTTGGTGGTGGCTCCGAGGAACCCAGTGAGTCGACCGTGCCATCAGAAGGCCAACCGTCGGTGCTGGGCACCAACGAGACCCGTGAGACGACACCTGGAGCCGACTCCGGCTCGGGTTCGGACTCGACATCGGATACAACGAGCAGCACCGTCCACGTTCACGACTGACGTGTTGATCGGCGAGCACGATGGGTTTTGTCGCGTCACGGGTGCTGTGTCGTCGCCCAAGATGACCATGGCCGGGTGTTGGAGTACGATCTGATCTCCCTTAGGGGGCGTAGCTCAGTTGGCTAGAGCACTGCCTTTGCAAGGCAGGGGTCGTGGGTTCGATTCCCATCGCCTCCACCGTGTGGAGTCGCGAGACATCGTTCAGTCGGTGTCTCGCGATTTCTCGTTTTGTGAGCTGTTGATGTCGCGGGAGATCGTTCAGTGTTTTGGTTGGTAGTCGCGGACCAGATCAACGTGTTGGCCTCCCATCTCATGGCTGACTGCGAAAGGCGGAAAGCTTGGTCGCGATGACCGGTCGGAGGTTGGTTGACCGAGTCGTTACCAACTAGCGGCGTATGACTGAATGTCGTCGTAACGCACGCGGACCAGTCGGTGTTTCTGTCCTTGTAGGTTCGCCACGATCTCATTGAGGTGCTTCGCCAGCACATCTTTCGCGTCGAACTTGTCGCACCTGAGGAGAACGATGCTGCACACTGTGTGGTTTCGTTGTCGCCTGAAGAAACCTCGATCGTGGGTGACCAGGATCGCGTCCATCAAATCGGCGTACAGCGCTTGGTCCTCGTCTGTGGCGTCTGATCTGCCGACCTCTGATGTCGTCCACGCTTTGTGGCCGGCATTGATCAGCACGGCGCGGCATGCCACGGGGACGTCGTTGTCGAGATAGAACCGCATCGTCGGCCCGACAGCCAGATCAGGATGCCGTAGTCAGCAGATCACGGGCGAGGTCAATGTCCTCAGCAGTGAGGTGTGGGTAAGCCTCGAGGATGTCCTCGGTGGTAGCACCTCTTTTTAGGAACGAGTGAACAGCTTCGAGCGGAGTGCGTGTCCCAACGAACACGGGCACTGAATGCTGCACCCCTCGACGTTTCTCGATCTTGCCCCTATCCGCCTCCGGTCGCTGGATCGCGCGACGCGAGTCTGCACGGATCTCGTCGAGATCGATGACCTCGACCATGACACCTTGTCCCGGCTCGTGGCCATCCACCCAGCCGCCATCGGGGAACTGTAGGTAGATATGATTCTCGGAAACACCCCAGACCAATTGTGAGAGAGGTTTCTCGCTATAGGCCCGGTACTCTTCGACAATCCGAGTGATCTGTCGAATGTGGATCTTGTGTCGGTCCTCGAGGATTCGAATGACACGTCCTTGGACGAGGTCATCGAGGGAATAGCTGGTGATGCGACGCGTACCATTTTCGGTGAGCACACGGGGTCGCAGTAGTCCACGGGTCTCCCATTCGCGGAGCCGGTCTTCGGGTATCCCTATGGCTCGTGCAGCGGTTCGCCTAGGGACGTTGATCAGGTCATCAAGTGCGAACGCGTCGAAATCGGGATTCTGGTCGGCAGCTCGTGATCCCATGTGCGCAGTGTACCGCTTGTGCCTTCACACAGCAGGGGTCGTGAGTGCGATCCCTACCGCCTCTCTCACTAGCGGCCCGCCGCGGTGATACGTGCGGCGATAAGTGTCGGGTCCCACACTGGCGACAACGGCGGCGCGTAACCCAGGTCGAGTTGGGAGAACTCCTCCACAGTCATCTCGTTCCATACGGCGACAGCGATCGCGTCGATCCGTTTGGCTGATCCGGGCCCGCCGACAATCTGGCCTCCGAGCATCCGTCCGGTGGATCTCTCCGCAATGATCTTCACCGCTATCGGAGCGGATCCCGGGTAGTAGTCAGCTCTGGTTTCGCTCTCGATTGCCCGAGCAACAACATCGAAACCGGCCCGGACCGCGGCAGCTGAATTGAGTCCCGTCAAGCCCGCTTCGGTCGATCCCATCTTGGTTACCGCGGTTCCGATCACCCCAGGGAACCGGGCATGGGTGCCGCTCACGTTGAGACCCACAACTCGCCCGTGTTTGTTGGCGTGGGTACCGAGGGTCACCCAAGTCGGCTGGCCACTCACCCGGTGCAGACTCTCGGCGCAGTCCCCCGCGGCCCAGAGGCCTTCCACGTTGGTCGACATGCGCGCATCGGTCGCGATCGCTCCAGTGGCACCGACAGCAACCGGCGATCCGGCGAGGAGTTCAACATTTGGTCGTACCCCGAGCGCGAGAACCACCAGATCGGCCGCCACGCTCTCGCCATCAACCACAACAGCTGACACCTGACCATCCGGTGCGACCTCTAATCCTTCAACGCTCACTCCAAGACGAAGCTCCACCCCGAGTTGGTCCAGCGCACCAGCGACTCGTTTGCCCATGTCGGGATCGAGTGAAGCCATCGGGGTGTCGAGTCGCTCGACAACGGTGACTTCGAGTCCGCGTTCGATGAACGCTTCGGCCATCTCGACGCCGATGTAGCCAGCGCCGATCACCACTGCCCTGCGCGGAGCATGCTCTTTGATCAGTTGGTTGATCGCTTCGGCGTCAGGGATCGACCGAACGACAAACACACCGGCTGCGTCGGCGCCTTCCCACGATGGCAGGATCGGTGACGCTCCCATCGCGAGCACGAGTTGGTCGAACGACTCGGTGAACGTCACACCACGATCGATGTCGCGTACTTCGACGGTTCGGGTGTCGGTGTCGAGCGAGATGACCTCGTGGTTCAAACGAAGGTCGATTCCGTTGGCACGGTGCTGCTCGGGGGTTCGGGCGATCAACCCGTCGCTGTCGTTGACTTCGCCCGAGATGAAATATGGGAGACCCGCTGCTGCGACAGATGCGTAGCCAGTCTTTTCGAACACGAGCAGTTGCGTTGGCTCTTTGCCTCGGCTCGCTTGTGCCGCCGCCGACATTCCTGCCGCGTCGCCTCCGACAACGACCACCTTGTTCATGTGAACCTCCGAGCTGCTCCGATCCACTGTATGGATACACACGTCGGTGCTGAAGCCTCCGGTTGGTGGTCCGACTCTGGTAGTTGTTGAAGATGCGACTGCTCATACTTCGACATGCCGAGACACCGTGGACGATCTCGGGTCAACACACCGGCCTGACCGAAGTGGAGCTAACCAGTCGCGGTCGACTCACAGCAGAGGCGATAGCGCCGGTGATCGCGTCGCAACTCGAGGGCGAAACGCCGCTCGTGCTGGTCAGTCCACGTAAACGGACCCGGGACACTGCCCGACTCGCCCTGCCGGGTCTGGCCACCGAAATCGATGATCGACTCAGAGAGTTCGACTACGGCGACTACGAGGGGTTGACCCATGATCAGATCCTCGAACGATCGCCCGGTTGGAACATCTGGACCGATGGTTGCCCGGGCGGCGAGTCGATCAACGACGTGGTTCGACGCGTCGATTCGGTTCTCAAGTCGATCGCTGATCAGAACCACCCGGTTGTGGCCGTCACCCACGGGCATACGAGCAGGATTCTCGCCGCTCGGGCGCTGGGGTTAGTGGGAGGCCAAGGATCGATCTTCGATTCGGCGCCCGGATCGCTGTCGATTCTCGCGACGGTTCGGGGCGCCACGGTTCTGGAGTTGTGGAACTACGGAGTCACCTTGACCGGGTCGTGACGGTGACCGGCACGGCCACGGGTTCCGAGAACTCGAAGTCGGCACCGCTTGAGAATCTGGTGAGTCGCACTTCGGAGCGCTCTCTTTCGGCGGGCGTGTCGCCGAGCGTGATCCGCCACGAGCGGATGGCTCCGGGTAGACGGTCGATCTCCATCGAGAGCGCGTGTGGATCAACGGCTTGTGCCAGCGCCTCGATGGCTACGTCGTTGCCGGCGCCGAGAATCGTGATCCACGAATCACAGTCGGCCTCATGTACTGCCGGGCAGTCCATCAGGCTCACGATGAGTTCACCGTCGTCCGTTGCGCCGCTCGCATCGATCTGAAGGTCGACATAGGGGGCCGGTCGGAAACTCGGATGCACAGCGAACACGCCGGCTATCGCTTCAAGACCCGTTCCGAGGTCGAGTTCCTTCGCCAAACGTTCGGCGGTCAACGCAGCACTGCCGATGAACTGCTTGGCAACAATCTCTATCGCCATGTCGGTGTCGGCACGACGTTCGATTGCTTTGACGAGAGCCATGACCAGCAGATGACACTGCAGGGCGACCTCGTCCGACAAGGCGAGCAGAGCCGCTTTGGAGAAGAACTCCAGACGAAGGTCCGGGTCGAGCGGCGTGGTGTAGTCGGACCAGCCGTCATCTTCTGAACTGCCCTCGCTGCCCTCACCGGCGTTGAGTTTCGCGACCGGCACCTCGAGAAGTCTTGCGCTCAGCAAAGGTTGCATCTGGGGTGGGTCGGGCAGAGGTTCGACGGTTTCGTCGATCACGACCTGCCAGTGGCAGTGCGGTTCACGGTCGGCCGGTTCGCGGGGTGGACGGTGGATCGCCGTCATGCGGGCCCTGGGGTTGGTGGCGGTAGCGGTCGCGTCGAAGGTCGGGTCCTCGATGTCGTGACACATCGTGGTCACATACTGATCACCCATCGGTTCCACGTCCATGAGGGCGCCGCAGTGATCCAACCAGAACTCGCCGTGGTTGGCGTCGGTGATGTTGTAGCGGAAGTCCATGAACTCCGGTGGCGCGCCGATGTCGAACTGCATGCCTTTGAAGATCGTTTCGACGTCGCCGTTGCCGAAACCGAGGAGTTGTTGGATCCGTCGGGTGTAGATGGGGCTAGCCCCCATCCATTCGTCGACGGCGATGTCGCCCATGACCTCGCGGCCGAACTCGGCGATGATGTGCGGCATTCCCGCACGGTCCATCAATTGACCTGCGAGCAGATACTCGCGTGCGACCGCTGCGAGTTGGCTGCGGTCTAGATCACTCAGCCCGGTTATCGACTGTTCGCGACCCACCGCTTCAGCGGTCCCAGATACCGACCGGCGACGTGCCCGCCGGGTAGTAGCCGGGCCGTGGTCCCTTCATCGACCGGTTCATGCGTTCGGTCATTCCGTCTGAGAGTTGCCCGGCGCCCATCATTTCGAGGAACAACGAGGCTGCGTTGCCGAAGTCGAACCAGTCACGTTGCCAGTTCCATTGGAAGTCGCCCGCGTAACGGAACCAGCTCCCGCCGATCCCGTGAACCACGTACTGGCTGCCATCAGCACGGGTCGCGTCAGCAACCTGGCGCCAGAACCCGACGACGAAACCCTTGGTCTCGTCGATGAGG
>JAGQSZ010000015.1 GCA_020439285.1 Microthrixaceae bacterium | reverse complement strand
CGGTGCGCTGGAAATAATCAAGCGAAAATCGTTTAGACCCTCCGCTCCAGACCGCAAAGCACCCGAAGGCTCCCCTTCAGCCACCTGAGCGGGGAGCCCAGTTGAGTCCGGAATATAGGGCGGGTTGGAGATGATCATGTCCACAGCTCCGCTCAGTTCACCAGGCAGCGCCTCGAACCAGTTCCCAAGAGCAGACGATACGCGTGCTCCCGCTCTACCGAGACCAGCGATATTTGCACGCGCAACTTCAAGGGCATCCGAAGACGCATCGGTAATCCAGACACTTGTCCGCACCCGTTCAGCTGTGATGGATAAGCCAATAGCGCCCGATCCCGTACCCAGGTCAACGACAGTCGTGGGACGTTCGCTACCGCCGACGCGATCGAGTTCATCCAATGCAACCTCAACCACGAACTCGGTCTCAGGACGAGGAATCAGAACTCGTGCATCCACCATGAGATCCAGTGTTCTGAACCCCCATGACCCGATCACGTACTGCAACGGTTCGCCGGTCAAACGGCGCGAGACCATCGAGTCGAAGTGTGCCACTCCCCGCTCGGTTGCCAGATCATCCAACTGTAGGAACAACTCCGCAGGACTAGCACCCGAGGCCGCCTCAATGATTCGGCGAGCATCGGATTCGGGTGTTTCGGTTACGCCCGAGCCATCGAGCCGAGCTACCGCTTCAGCGAGCAGTTCCCGCCAAGAAATCGTGCCGTCAGGGTTCACGTCGATTCACCGGACAGCAGACGAGCCCGGTCATCAGCGATGAGAGCGTCGCTGATCTCACCCAACTCGCCCGCCAGAACCTTGTCCAAGTTGTAGACAGTCAGACCAATTCGGTGATCGGAAACTCTGTTCTCCTTGAAGTTGTAGGTGCGGATCTTCTCACTCCGCCCGCCGCCACCGATCTGTGCTCGGCGTTGGCCACCGGCTTCTGCATCGGCGCGGTCCTGTTCGAGCTTCAGGAGCCGGGACCTAAGAACCTGCATGGCCTTGGCACGATTCTGCTGCTGGCTCTTCTCGTCCTGCATCGACACGACCACACCAGTAGGAATGTGGGTGATCCGGACAGCAGAATCAGTGGTGTTGACCGACTGCCCACCCGGACCCGATGACCGGTACACATCGATCTGCAGGTCGTTCGGGTCGATCTTCACGTCGACTTCATCAGCCTCTGGAAGAACCACCACGGTTGCCGAGGATGTATGAATTCGCCCCTGCGATTCCGTAACGGGAACACGCTGGACTCGGTGCACTCCCGCTTCAAACTTGAACCGCGACCACGCCTTGTCTCCCGAGACGCTGAAAGTCACCTCTGAATAGCCGCCCATGTCAGACACAGCGGCTGAAATCGGCTTTGCAGACAGACCGAGGTTCTCAGCGAAAGCCCTGTACATCGTGTACAAATCGCGGGCGAACAAGTTGGCTTCCTCGCCTCCTTCAGCTCCACGAATCTCGACGATCACGTTTCGTTCATCGTTGGGGTCAGCCGGCAACAGGGAGATTTTCAGGTCCTCGTTCAGCCTCTCGATCGTCGATTCAAGATCTGCAACTTCTCCACGCCAAACATCCCGTTCCGACGGATCGGAAGAGCTAACCAGTTCTCGCGCCACCTCAAGATCACCTTGTGCTTGGCGAAGCTGGTTGAGGGTTCCCACTATTTCTTGGAGTTCGCTATAGCGGCGGGACATCTCCACGAACCGCTCACGGTCAGCTACGACCTCGGGGTCACCCAAGCGAGCTTCTACCTCTTGATACTCACGCTCAAGGCCTTCCAGCCTGGCCGCTAGGTCTGTCATCGATTTCGATCCTCTCTAGCGACTCGAATCGGCCTGACCTCGATCATCCCCATTCGGCATCCAATGCGATGACGCTGGCCTGTGGTTGGAGCATTGACGCCAGACGAACCTGAATCGGATGGACATCACCTCTTGGAACGGCAAGTACCAATTCGGCAGTGGGATCAAGCGCAGCCTGAAGATCAGCTGCCAAAGGAACCACAGACAGATCCACGCCCGCGGACGCGACTACCAGCATCGGGTTTCCATCATCATCGACGCCGAATGCGGCCGCTGGATGTGCATCCTTCATACCCGCAGGTTCGGTCGTCATACCAACAGCGGCCAAATGCGATGCCCCGACCAGAGATGGGTCGCGGATGATCATTGACCGGAGCCACCGCTCGCGATTGAGACGCTGCAACGGGTGGGGTGGAGCTCCGGGGAACCGACTCGCTCGTGCAATTCTGACTGTCTCGATAAGCGCCTTGTCGATGTTCTGGCCATCATTGACTGCCCAAACAGCATCTCTGTCGAAGCGACCAACGCCTACTTCCATATGCAGTTGGTCATCACCGCCGGTCTCAGATGGCCAAACAACCAATCGAGCTACCTCTAGGCCGAGGACCTCTCCGCGTGTGACCCCATGTTCATTGACGATCTCCAGATCCATCGCCCGCCACTGCTCGATCAGACCCTCGGGCGGTTCCGGTGTGACGATCAATTCGGGTATGAGATCAGCATCCGCGGGTGCCGAGGTAGAACCTGCAACGCCCCGAACAGTAACGGTGAACTCCGGACCATGAGCGAAGTACGACGCAAACCTCGCAGCGGCACCCGCATCGAAATCGACGAACATCGTCAGGTGAGCCGATCCAACCTTCAGCGCCCAAGACAATGCAGCAGCGACATCGTGCGGGGTTCCGAACTCGCTCGCCACGAATGCAGAACCCGACGGTGCCATCAGCCCCGTCAGCGATCCTCGAACCTGCGGATCGGCAGCATCAAGTGCATCGAGCGCGTCTGGGACACCGAGATCACGAACCAACGACGACAACTTCGCCTTGGCAAGTCGCTGACGCTGTTCGGGACTCAGATGTGAGGTGTCGGGTTGCCCGGCGCTGGATTCCATGCCTATCGGGGCCTCCCGCTCAACCAAGGGGTGCGGCAGAAATGCCCGCACCCTCGGTTGATCAATCCTCGTTTGACTCGTCGCTTGTGGTCTCTTCGGCCTGCTCGGGTGCAGCCTCCGCAGCGCCCTTCTTCCGGCGACCATAACGACGCTCGAATCGCTCCACACGACCGGCGGTGTCGACGATCTTCATCTGGCCGGTGAAGAACGGGTGGGTGAAAGCCGAGATTTCGACCTTCGCGAGCGGATACTCGTTGCCGTCGGTCCAAGTCGTGGTCTCGCTGGTCTCGATGGTCGAACGAGTCAGGATCTTGTCCCCAGAGGACGTGTCCTGGAACACGACGTAACGGTAATCGGGATGAATTCCGGGTTTCATGGTTTCTCCATTGAGCGCCCCGGTTTCCGAGCGGGGCAAGAGTTGGATGCTGAGTCAACGGGAGCATCGGGAATCCCGAGTCCGGCGAAAACAGCCGTTCAAGTATTGCTCAGTTGACCGCATTCGGGCGAATGGGCAACCGTAAGCTGGCGGTCAGCGGATTGCAGGCGACTTGGCGATCTCGTCAAGGAACGATTCATTCGTCGGGAACTTGCGCATCCGATCGAGCACCAGGTCGAGCGCTGCGCCCTCTTCCCCATCGGTTGAAAGCGCCGCGAGCAACCTGCGCAACTTCCAAACCTGTTGCAAACGGACGGGATCGATCAGAAGTTCTTCGTGGCGAGTTGATGACCCCGAAACGTCGATCGCTGGATAGACACGACGTTCAGCCGCGTCACGATCGAGTTTCAGTTCCATGTTTCCGGTGCCCTTGAACTCCTCGAAGATGATCTCATCCATCTTGGAGTTGGTGTCGACCAGCGCGGTGGCAAGAATCGTCAATGATCCGCCATCCTCGACATTGCGGGCAGCACCGAAGAACCTCTTGGGTGGGTACAGAGCACCGGTGTCTAGACCACCGCTCATGATCCGACCACCCGCCGGGGCCGCCAAGTTGTATGCACGTGACAGACGCGTGATGCCATCGACGAGGATCACGACGTCCTGGCCCTCTTCGACCATCCGCTTGGCACGCTCGACTACAAGCTCGACCACCTGGATGTGTTCTTCGGGCGGGCGATCAAAGGTGGAGGCAACGACCTCGCCTGAGATCGAGCGACGCATGTCGGTGACCTCTTCGGGACGTTCATCAACGAGGAGCACGATCAGTTCCACCTCGGGATGGTTGTCCTCGATGGCTTGGGCGATGGTCTTCATGACCGTGGTCTTGCCCGACTTCGGGGGCGCAACGATCAAACCACGTTGCCCCTTACCAATCGGGGCGAGCAGGTCGATGATCCTCGATGTCAGGTCATAGGGGTGGTCACCACGTTCGAGACGAAGCTGCTCATCAGGGAACAACGGAACAAGGTCTTCGAAACGGGCCCTGCCTCTGGCGGTCTCCGGGTCACGACCGTTCACGGTGTCGATGCGTAGAAGCGCAGGGTTCTTCTCTGACCTATTTGCAGGTCGACTTGAGCCGGTGAGCCAGTCGCCACGGCGAAGTCCGAACTGGCGAGTCTGTTTCACCGACACGTAGACATCGTCGCGGCTCGGCAGAACGCCGTTGACTCTGAGGAAGCCATAGCCCTCGTCACGCAGGTCAAGCGTGCCGGCCACCGAGATGGGTTCTCCATCCCACTGAGCGCCGTCGCCTTCTTCGGCCCGATCACGGTTACGTCCACGCCGACGGCGCCGGTTGCGGGACTCTCCCTCACCGCCGTTGGCGTCACCGTTGCCATCAGAGCCGTTGTCAGCCCCACCCTCGGGACCGCCCTCGTCGCTTTGCTTCACCGCAGTCTCATCAGCTGACGACGAACCAGAATCACGATCATTGGCCGACTCGCCGCGTGCCTTGGGTTGCGCGCCGCCGGTTGGCTGTCGGTCTGGGGTGTCAGCAGGGTTCTCCCGCGCATCCGCCTGAGGATCAGACTTTGCGGAGGACTTTGGCGACGCCGATTTCGGAGTTTCAGTCTCGACCGAGTCGGTCACTTCTTCGGGTGCGGATGGGGCAGGAGCAGGCGGCGCAGGGGTTGATGATTCGGCTGAGTCATCACTCGAGGATCCTCCGACGCCAGCCAGTTGCAGAATGGTCTCTATCAATTCAGCCTTGCGTGCCCGCGAGTTGGGCTTACCGCCCAATGTCTGGACGATGGTCGCCAGTTCGTTGCGGTCCTTGCGTTCGAGACCTCTGCGGTCGATCGAGTCAGCACTCACTTCTGATGTCCTCATTTCATCGGTGCCCGAGCAAGACGCGCTCGGGTTGAAATCTCTAGACCGCTGAAATGTCATCCGACCTGCTCTGACGACCTAGCCCAGCTCCGCTTCACGGAGGGATTCGGACGACGGCAATTGGCGGACTCTGGTTCAGCGTGCCAATAGGCGACCCATCAACTCATGACCGGGAACCGGCGTGGAAGATGCAGTTGCCTTCTCGGAATATACGCCACCCGGGCCATCGACGTCAGAATCAACCAATAGAAATGGCACAGCCTCGGGCGTGTGGGTCTTCAATTCCCAAGGTGTCGCGTGGTCTGGGCTGAGCAACAGGCGCCACGGGCCGATCTTCCCCAGGCCCTCGACCAGACCAGCGAGAATCCTCCTGTCCCAGTTCTCCAGCGCCTTGATCTTCTCCTCGACGCTGCCGGCATGACCAGCCTCATCGGTCGCCTCGACGTGCACCACGAACAGGTCGCAGTCATCGGCAAGTGATTCGAGCGCAGCGTCACGCTTGCCTTCGTAGTCGGTGTCGTACCACCCGGTGGCGCCTGCGACGTCAACGATCTTCATGTCGGTCATGACACCCAATCCCCTGACCAGGTCCACGGCCGTAACCATGCCTGCCCTGATGCCATACTGCGATTCGAACGACGGCAGATGGGGCTGGGGGCCCTGACCCCAGAGCCACACCTGATTGGCGGCCAGGTCATCGAATCGAGAGAGAATCTCGCGACTCGCTTCCATCACAGCCAGGAGTTTTTCTGCGCTCGGCCCAGTGGGCAGGATCGCAGGTTGGTCGCTCAAGTCGTGCGGAGGGACGCACTCGGCATCGGCCCACGACTTCGGTGCCACCATGATGTGGCGGTACTGCACACCCGGATAGAAGCGAATCTCTGCGCCTGCTCCGGAACCGATCTCGGCATCAATGGCCTCTATCGCCATGGCAGCCACCTCGGTAGTCGGGTGGCCGCCGGCGAAGTCGGCCATCATGCCGTCACCGCCACCGGACCGGTCCACAGTCGAAAGGTTGCATCGGAAGGCAACTTGATCAGGATCGAGTTTGATTCCGAGCGCCGCGGCCTCAATGGGTGCCCGTCCTGTGTGGTGGACCTTTGGATCGAATCCGAGCAGCGACAGGTTCCCAACGTCGCTCCCAGGTGGCATCCCTTCTGGAATCACCGCCGCTCGGCCAACAGTCCCACGGGCAGCGAGGGCCGAAAGCACAGGCATGTCCGCCACTTCGAGCGGAGTGCGCCCTTCCAGTTGATCACTTGGTAGGTCTGCACAGCCGTCGGGAACACACAGGACGTATTTCACGACCACAGTCTTACCCAAGTAGCCGACTTACCCAACTGGCCGCCTGCCCCGCCGGGCGTGCACCATACGAACCGTCGGCCCACCGCAGGAGTCAGCCCAACTACGGAATCAGGCGTTCAAGAATCAGATTCTTCACAGCATCGACATCATTATCGATGGCCGTCATCCGTTCGGGAAGGTCGAATACACCAGCCAGACGCTCCGGCACTTCGGGAGCACGTCCGAGCGCAGCCTTCACTGCATCCGGGAACTTGGCAGGATGGGCGGTCGCCAGAGCAATGACCGGAGTGGTGTCTGCCCCAATCGACTTGACCGCAGCATTGACCCCGATTGCCGTGTGCGGGTCGATCACCATTCCGGTTTCATCGTGAACCCGACGAATGGTGGACTCGACCTCCGATTCCTCAACCCGGCGTGCATCGAACTCAGAACGGAGGGACTCGAGGATCGCCACGTCTACAGAGGTGGTCCCATCAGAGCGGAACCCCGACATCATTTGAGCAACGACTGCACCGTCACGCCCAAGCACCTCGAAGAGCAACCGCTCCAAGTTGGAACTGATCTGGATATCCATTGACGGGCTCGTGGTGGGTACGACCTCGTGAATCTCCATGGTGCCCGTGGTGAAGAACCTGGTCAGGATGTCGTTGCTATTTGACGCAACAACTAGTCGATCGACGGGCAGCCCCATTTGCTTGGCGACCCACCCGGCCAAGATGTTTCCGAAATTGCCGGTGGGGACACAGAAACTCACCGGCTCCTGTGCACCATTGACTTCGAGAGCCGCCGTTACGTAGTAAACGATCTGCGCCATCACCCGAGCCCAGTTGATCGAGTTGACTGCGGACAGGTGCACCCGGTTTCGGAATTCGACATCGCTGAATGCCGCCTTGACCAGATCCTGACAGTCGTCGAAGTTCCCTTTGACCGAGACGGCGTGAACGTTGGGAGAATCAACAGTGGTCATCTGCCGACGTTGAACATCTGAAACCCGACCGTCCGGGAACAGAATAAAAATGTCGATGGCTTCTCGTCCGACTACTGAGTCAATAGCCGCCGATCCCGTATCACCAGACGTGGCACCAAGGATGCACACACGCTCGCCGCGCTCACGCAGGAAGTGGTCGAAAAGCCGGCCAACCAGTTGGAGAGCGACATCTTTGAATGCGAGAGTCGGCCCGTGGAACAACTCGAGCAGCCACAGGGGCGCGCCCGTTGCTGTTGTTCCGAGTGGAACCACTGGGCAGACACGGGAGTCCTCGAACGTCGAATAGGCGTCCGTGACGATCGACTCGAACACTGCCCGATCGATCTCTCCTTCGACGTAGGGCCACATGACCTCAACGGCAATTTCGGCATACGGCTTACCGCGAAGCTGCACCATGTCAGGAAGCTTCGGCCAAACCTCGGGCAGGTACAGGCCACCATCGTCTGCGAGACCAGCTAAGAGCGCATCAGCGAACCCGATCGGTTCCGAGCCTCCACGAGTTGATACATATCTCATTACGATCGTCCTTCAGCTTCGCTGATCACTCTGATTACCGACCCGATTGACGAGACCGCTTGGAGCTGGCGAATCTCGCCGAGCGTGGCTCGCAGATCAGCTTCACGCGCGTGGTGAGTGATGAATATCAGTTTTGCCAGACCTGATTCCTTGTCCTCCAACAGGACCTGTTCCATCGAATGGATCGACACAGCGTGGCGACCGAAAGCGCCCGCGACAGCGGCCAGAACGCCCGGGGCGTCATCCACCGTCAGGTTCACATAGAACGCGGAGCGGAGGTCATCGAGCGACCTGAGCTCGCACCGTCCGAACGAACCGATCGAGGCGTGCGTGCCCTTGGCCAGATTTGCTGCAGCATCGACGACATCCCCTAGTACAGCTGAGGCTGTGGGGAATCCCCCTGCGCCACGGCCGTAGAACATCAGCTCACCCACAGCGCGTCCTTCGACGAACACCGCGTTGAACGAGTCACGAACAGATGCAAGAGGGTGCGTTTCGGAAACCATCGCTGGATGCACACGAACAGCGACCGATCCGTCATCAAAACGTTCCGCGATGGCAAGCAACTTGATGACATAGCCGAGCCTCTCGGCGAAGGCGATGTCCACCTCTGTGATCCCAGAAATACCTTCGTGATAGACGTCACCGGCGACCACGCGCCCACCGAACGCGATGGTCGCGATGATCGCTGCTTTGGCTCCGGCGTCATAGCCCTCGACATCGGCTGTCGGGTCACGCTCCGCATAGCCAAGGTTCTGCGCTTCCGCGAGCGCGTCCGCGTACCCGATTCCGTCCTCGGACATACGTGTGAGTATGAAGTTGGTCGTCCCGTTGACGATTCCCATGACTCTGGTGATGTCCTCGGCTGCCAAGGATTCACGCAAGGGTCGGATGATCGGGATTCCACCGCCGACTGCCGCCTCGAACAACAGATCCACACCGGAGGTATCCGCAGCGGCGAACAGTTCGGAGCCGAAGTTGGCGAGCAACTCCTTGTTTGCGGTCACAACCGGCTTCGAGGCTTTGAGAGCCTCCAAGATGAGCTCTCGTGCCGGTTCAATCCCGCCGATCACTTCGACGACCAGATCGATTCCTGGGTCGTTGACCATGCCATGGGCATCGGTTGTCAACAGCGCTGCATCTACCGCCACGGATCGCTCCCGCGACAGCGAACGAACGGCAACGGCCTTGATATTCAGATCGATTCCTGTACGAGCAAGGATCGCTGGACGTTGCTCATTGATCAGTGAAACGAGCGCTGCACCAACGTTGCCGCATCCCAGAACTCCGACATTCACGGTCTTTTCCACACTGGGAGGCTATAGGGACTGACCCCTCATGCGCTCATGCGCGTTGGGTCCAAGTTTTCAGTCCGACGCCGAACGTGCCGAATAGACCAACGGGCACCGACTTCGACGGAGCTCACCGGGTGACCAAGGTCAACCTGCTTTGACGAACGCAGTATTCAATCTCATGAGGAACAGATGAATCATTCGAATCAGGACGGCGACGACCTTGATCTGGGGATCCCCACTACCCCGGAGACACTCGGGCTCAGTTCCGCACTGATGGAGGACATCCTGTTGCGTCGCGCCGTCATGGAGGGCAGGGCGCCTATGACGACTTTCGCTCAAAAGCTGCACGTCTCGATCAACGTGGTCGAGTCGTTGTTGCTGTCGATGCGGGACCGCAAGCTGATCGAGTATGACGGTATGGAGGGTCGGGCCTATCGCGTCGCTGTCACCGAACTCGGCCGTGAGGAATCTGCCCAGAGGTCACGGGATTGTCGCTATGCAGGCCCGATGCCGGTGTCGTTGGCCGCATACCGGGCGGTTGTACAAGCCCAGAAACCACAGATCGATCTCGATCGCGAGATGCTGACGAGGTCGTTCTCAGACCTGGTGATCGCACCGAATCTGGTGGATCAACTCGGTCCAGCGATCCGGGGTTCTGGAGCAATGTTCCTCTACGGGCCACCAGGAACCGGAAAGAGCAGCGTTGCCGAACGAGTGATCCGGGCATACCGCGATCACGTTCTGGTTCCGCATTGCATCGAGGTGGATGGCCAGATCATCTCGGTCTTTGATCCGACCATCCACGAACCGACCGAAGATCAGCCCCAAGGGCTAGACAAGCGCTGGATCATGTGTAAGCGACCGGTTGTGATCACCGGTGGCGAATTGCACCAAGGAATGCTGGACCTGGAGTTTGATCGACAGACGGGTGTCTATTTGGCGCCGCTCCAGATGAAGGCGAACAACGGCGTCCTGGTGATCGACGACTTCGGCCGTCAGGCCATGAGCCCGGCTGCTCTGTTGAATCGTTGGATCGTTCCACTCGATCGAAGCATCGACTACCTGACGTTGCATGGACGCAAGTTCGAAGTGCCCTTCGAAGTGAAGGTTGTGTTTTCGACAAACCTTGATCCATCTCATCTGGGAGATGAGGCGTTCTTCCGGCGTATCTACAACAAGATCTACATCGGCGCTTGCAACGACGAGCAATTCGATTGGATCCTTGCTCGGGTCGCCGGCAAACGTGGCCTGAAGGTCGATGTGAATTCGGCCAACTACCTCAGGGAGAGTGCTCGCGCCAAAGGCGACGGCGAGCTTCGCGCCTACCTTCCCGGGGTTGTCTGTGAGTTGGCTACCTCGATCGCTGCGTATGACAACCTGCCGAAATCACTGACCCCGGACATGGTCGACAGGGTCCTAGGGCTCTACTTCGCGGACATGAGCGCTACTGGTCCCAACGCGAGCGATCCGAATGCGGAACCGGTTGACTTCGATGCATTCTTGTCAGCATCGACTGATGAGGCCATTGTCGACTCGACCCAGAATGAGCCAGAGCAACCGGACGGACCCGGAGCTCTAGCTGATCAATTGTTCGAACCTGCCCAGCAACCAACGGAATCAACGCTGTTGATCACCGCTGGTGTGTTCCAGAACGCTCTCCAGCTTGGAACCCCTACAACACATGGCCACGAGACGGTGCCTCAATCCGGGCACACTCCCAGCTCCGGACACACGCCCAACTCGGACATGCATCCTCAATCGGGGAGACTGGATGAGCCTTCTGATCTCGGGTACCGGCCCGAACCGGGATTCGAGTCCCCCGCAGAATTCCGCTCAAAGATCGTCTTCTCTCCGGAGGACTCGATGCCACCGCCGTTCAAGGCGGAAGATCCAGCGCCAGGTTGGTCAGCCGACGTCGGTCACGAGTAGGTCGTCGTAGGTTTCCCGTCTGACCACAACTCGTGCCTTGCCCTCGGACACGAACACCACCGGCGGGCGTGTGATCTTGTTGTAGTTCGATCCCATCGAGTGTCCGTACGCTCCGGTCACCGGTGTTGCTACTAGGTCGCCGACTCGAACATCGGAGGGGAGACGTCCGTCCTTGACGAGAATGTCGCCTGATTCACAGTGCTTGCCCACCAAACGAATACCGAGGTCCCGATCAGCTCTGGGTGCTCTGGGTAGGAACGCCTCGTAACCGGAGTCGTACAGGATCGGGCGAGGGTTATCGCTCATACCGCCATCCACAGCGACGTATGTGCGAATTCCGGCGACCTCTTTGATCGTGCCGACCTCGTAGACGGTGATGGCGGCTGACGCGCTGATAGCGCGGCCGGGTTCGACGCTTACCCGTGCTGTTATGCCGAGCTCTGCACATCCTTTGAGGATCGCGCTTCCCCATTCCTCGATCGATGGTGCGTCGTCACCCTCGACGTACGCGACTCCGAGGCCACCTCCGACAACGAGTTCGGGCAGCCCTGCAGATATGACAAAGGGAGCGACGGCTGCCAGACCAGCTAGGAAGTTTTCGACGCTGAAGACCTGGGACCCGATGTGGAAATGCAACCCCATCAGCTCGAGAGCGTCGCTCGCCTGGGCACGCTCAATGGCTCGTTCTGCTTCACCAGTCGGAACCGCAAATCCGAACTTGGAGTCAAGGTTGCCGGTCTGGATGTGTTCGTGGGTATGGACCTCGATCCCAGGGTTCAGACGCAATAACACCTTGGGACGTGCGCCATCAGCCGACGCGACACCTTCACCAACAATCGATTCGATCCGAGCAATCTCGTCGAATGAGTCAACGACTATTCGACCCACACCGACACTGATTGCATTGCGAAGCTCTTCGAGTGACTTGTTGTTGCCGTGGAACTCGAGACGCTCCGCCGGGACGCCAGCGGCTAGTGCTATGTGCATCTCACCTCCGCTAGCTACGTCGAGCGACATTCCTTCCTCATGAGCGAGCTTGGCCATGGCCCGACACAGGAACGCCTTGGTCGCATAGATGCCGTTGCCATCGCCGAAAGTTCTGGTCGCTTCGCGGCAACGCTTCCGTAGGTGGTCCTCGTCGTAGATGAACAACGGTGTTCCATACTCGGCCGCCAGGTCAGCTACCCGGACCCCGCCGATGGTCAAGTGTCCATCGGCGTCCGTCGCGGCCGAGTCAGGCAACACGTCCCACGGAATGGCGCCCGTGGACGCGTCGGCGCTCACATCCGCTCCGGGGCATCGACACCCAACAGGGAAAGACCAACGAGTAGTCCAACTCCGGCTGCTTCCATCAACCACCACCTAGCTTGTCGAAGTTCGTCGTCCACGGAGTCCGCGAGCACTGGACAGTCGTGATAGAAGCCGTGGACGCATCCTGCCAGTTCGCGTACCCATGTCGTGATGCGGTGCGGTTCACGATCCCTGACCGCGACACTGACCACATCGTTGAGGCTGAACAACGACCTGAGTACCTCGAGTTCGCGGTCGTGGGTCAACAACGACAGATCGACCTCGCCGAGTTCACGACGCTCGATTCCTCGATCGGCCGCAACGCGTCCGATTGAGCGGATCCTGGCATTGGCCATCTGCACGTAGAACACGGGGTTCTCATTCGACTGCGAGACCACCAGGTCCAAGTCGACTGTCTGTGGCGTGTCGACAGATTGCAACAGATATGTGAGGCGAACAGCGTCGACGCCGACCTCATCGACAAGGTCCTCGAGGGTGATCAGGTTGCCGGAACGCTTCGAGATCTTGACCTCGGTTCCGCCCTGTTCCAGCCGGACGAGTTGAGAAATGATGACCTCTAGATCCGACGGGTCATGGCCAAGCGATTCCACTGCGGCCCGCATGCGCGGAACGTATCCGTGATGGTCAGCTCCCCAGACGTTGATCAATAGGTCGAAACCACGGGCGAACTTGTCTCGGTGGTACGCGATATCAGGCAACAGATAGGTGTACTCGCCGTCGCTCTTTATGAGCACCCTGTCTTTGTCGTCGCCATAGTCGGTCGAGCGCAACCACAGCGCACCCTCGGACTCATATGTGACTCCACGCTCAGCGAGGTCTGCGAGAGTCACATCAATCGCTCCGCTGTCGACCATTGAACGCTCGGAGAACCAGGTGTCATAAGTGACGTTCAGGCGTTTGAGAACATCCTCGGCTTTGGCCAACGCATGTGCCTCTCCCCATGCGAGAGGATCTGCATCGTCAGGCATTTCGGCTGCCCAGTCGATGATGTACTGGCCCTGGTAACCGTCCTCTGGTGGCTCGAGTCCGGCCTTACGCGCTGCGAGGGAGTCAGCGAAGGTCTGCATCTGCACACCGCGGTCGTTGATGTAGAACTCTCGCTCCACGTAATGGCCCGAGAACTCGAGCAGCCTGGCGAGGCTGTCGCCGAACACGGCTCCGCGAGCGTGACCAGCATGCACCGGTCCGGTTGGATTGGAGGAAACGAACTCGACCAGCACCCGGCGCCCGTCACCAACATTGTTTCGCCCAAAATCCGCGCCTTGTTCGAGCACGGTTTCCATGACGCTGTGGAGCCACGCCGGGTCAAGATGGAAGTTGACGAATCCCGGACCCGCGATGTCCACCTTGGTTACGTACTTCGGTGGATCGGTTTCGAGTTTGGAGATGATTTTGGCCGCCAGGTCACGTGGAGGAAGGCCCGCAGACTTGGCGTTCTTCAGCGCGACGTTGGATGAGAAGTCCCCGTGTTCACGGCGCGCGGGCTGTTCAAGGAGTATCTCGCCGTCGGAATCGATTCCGAGTTCACCGAGGGCTTTACGAATGGAGTTGACGAGTTCAGTCCGCATGTTCCGATGCCGATATGAGTTGAGCAAGCGATGGTAACGGCAAGTCGCTTCGCGCAGTAACTGACTAATGTGCGGACTTCTGTGGAACTGAACACGATCTTCGAAGAGAACGGCTGGACCGAGGACCAAAAGCTCCTCTGGTGTCGAGACGCTGACGACGGCCTGGTCACGGACCGCGACGCCGCTCGACTAGCTCGGATGCACCACGAGATCGAGCATGGTTTCGTGGCTCTGCGTGATATCGGGCGAGCCGTTTCAGTGTTCGGTTCGGCTCGGCTACCCGAATCCGACGCCTCTTACGTAGCCGCCAGAGAGTTGGGGCGGCGGTTGGCGGCAGAAGGCTTCGCTGTCATCACGGGTGGCGGCCCCGGTCTGATGGAAGCTGCAAACCGGGGAGCTCACGATGCCGGGGGAACCTCGGTGGGTCTCACGATTGAGTTGCCCCATGAACAGGACACCAACCCGTATGTGAACCTAGAGGTCAACTTTCGGTACTTCTTTGCCCGCAAACTGATGTTCGTCCGCTACGCGAGCGGGTTCGTCACCTTCCCGGGAGGTTTCGGAACTCTTGATGAGCTGACCGAAGCTCTGACACTCATCCAGACCGCGAAGATCCGACATTTTCCACTGATCCTTACCGGCGCCGACTATTGGAAACCGTTCGTGGATTGGGTGTCCACGCGCCTCGTCGGAGACGGACTAATCAGCCCCCAGGACTTGGATCTGATGTTTGTCACCGACGACCTCGACGAGATCGTCGAACTGCTCTTGCAGTACCACTCCAAACGCCAGGACCTACGCCATGACACCGCTCCTCAACGCCCGCTCCCCTGAACCCGCTGCGCAACGTTGCACGTTGCGGGGCGAAAGATGGGCAGCCGGTGCGGGGAGACGAGCACTCTTCCCATATGATGTTGCACCCGCCCTCGTAGCTCAGGGGATAGAGCATCGGCCTCCGGAGCCGTGTGCGCAGGTTCGAATCCTGCCGAGGGCACCACGGGCAGCTTCTACGGCGCTGGTGACGCTGACCTCGGCGAGGTGTCCAGGGCTAGCCAACCAGTCGCCAGCCATCCAGACGCCATCGTCGCGTTCGACTGGAGGCCGGTCTCTCCAGGTAGTTCCCGGCATGTCAATGGCACCAGTAGAAGCACGCACAGAGGCGCGGCGGCGCCACACGGTGCGCTCCCGCCAGTTGGGCATCGCCAAGTCGAGAGTCTCCTCCATGCGTACCTCCGCAGAGTGGACTGACTCACCTGGAGCCATGCCGACGCTGAGTTGAATCAAGTCGTGGCCCTCGGGTGCAACATCAGGGACTATCGCCGAAGCACGGGTGGAGAACACCGCCTGATCAAGATCCCAGATCAGAAATGGGTCCCGGCGATGGCACTTGATCCCCACGTCGAGCAGGGCGACGCAGCGGTCATCATCGGCCACCGCGTCGGGCCCGAGTAGTCGGCGGGCACCAGCTTGGCTGACCGCAATAATCACGGGTCCCTGTCGGCGGAAGTCGTCGAGCCCCACGGGGTCTACCTTGGAATCAACCTCAATGGCGACCCCGACGGCTCGCGCGTGCACAGCCATACGCTCGGCCAGCGCACCCCAACCGCCGGCCACGTAACGAGCTCGAGTCGGCTGGCGGCGCAAGAAGTAACTGATCCTCGGGGCAACGAACGCTGCGGAAAGACGCCCTGGGTCGTAGTCATAGGTGAGCGGTGCGGCCAGCCCGGCGAGAGCTCTGGCAGTGTCTGGTCCCCAGCGGCCGGTCGCCCAGGTACGCAGATCAACATCTACGGGAGCGTCAGCGGCGCTCAAGTGGAACACTCCGCGCAAGAGCTCCCGCGGTGGCACTCTCGATGCTTCGCCCGACCAGCAGAATACGATCCGCGGGTTGGTGGGCATTCTTGAGGGCTTGTGTAGCCTCCTGACCTTCAGCCACCTCCACAACTCAGTACCTGTGAAGAGAGCGTGAGGACCCAAGTTGGCGATCCACGGTTCCGGGTTCGATACAGCTCGCCCGCCGAGCCGACTCCGGGCTTCCAAAAGCCTGACAGGAGCACCACCTTCAGCAATCTCGGTGGCAGCCACGAGACCTGCGATACCACCACCTATAACGGTGACTGTCGGTGCTGTACGAGATGTGGACATGGGAAACTCCTGCCATGGGTGATATCTCCACAAGAGGCATGGAACCTCCGATCGGTTCCCGACCTCTTGTGGAAGTGGATGAAGTCACTGTCCGACGAGCTCAACACGGCGACGCTGCAGCATTGGACCAACTTGTGCGCTCCCTTATGCCCTACCTGGGTCGGATCTGTGGCGCTATCGCCCTTGATGCCGGAGACGATGCTTTGCAAAACACCATGATCGCCATCACCAAGAACCTTCCCTCGCTCCGAGAACCCGCAGCCCTTCGGGGTTGGGCTCGTCGAATCGCCGTGCGTGAGGCCGTCCGAGTTGCTCGCGTCGGCCGCTCCATACCAGTTGACCCGAACACGTTGCGTCCACCACCAGTGCCCGACGGTGCAACTGCTGTCGAGGTTCGAGCACTTCTTGACCAACTTGGACCAGAGCATCGGGCCGCTCTGGTGCTGCGTCATCTCGATGGCCTCGACGAGGCTGAGATGGCCGAGGTACTCGGAGTCGCACCTGGCACCGTCAAGTCCCGGCTACACAGAGCGCGCGGCGCGTTCCGCGAGAGGTGGATCAAATGACTTCCGCAACTTCCCTCAATAACAGCTCTTGGCCCACAGCGAAGCTCGATCCGATCAGCCGGCTTCACGTGCTCGCAGGTGGCCTTCCAGGAACTGTTGTCCATGAGAGAACCATCGATGCCCCCTTCGACCATGTCTGGAGTTTCGTCGAAGACCTACAGCGATCGGTTCCCAGCTTCGAGCGCACAGTCGCCCGACTCACAATCGTTCACCACGATGGCAACCACTTGAAGACACGGGGCCGTGGGACGTGGCGAGGCGGCTTCCTGCCGCTTGGATTCGATGTCGACCTCGAACCCGGATGGTGTTTGATGGTCAGTCGGCCCCGCTTCTACGTCGTCGGGATGGCAGCAGAGCCCGACGGCGAGCGCACCCGTTGGGGACAACTCGAAGGACTCAGCACCCGCGGTCGAGTTCTCAGCCCATTGCTCAGAATCAGCCGGCTACGACACCATCGACACGTCGACCACGACATAGATGGCCTCGAACGCGAGTTGCGCAACTTTGAACCGTTCTCCGAGTGACTGCCACGGCTTGAATCATTTGGGACTACGACGGGGACGAGTGGCGATTCGAGCGACACATGCTGGGACCTCCACATAGTCGCTGTGATCAAGTTGGCGGTACTGCGACGGAGTGACGCCAACAACCTCGGTGAACCGGGCACTGAACGACCCGAGAGACGTGCAGCCAACAGCGTGACAGGATTCGGTCACCGTGAGACCGTCGCGCAGGAGAGCTTGTGCGCGTTCGATCCGACGAGTCATCAGGTAGGCGAACGGCGTCTCACCGTAGGCCGACCGAAACTTGCGCGAGAAGTGAGCGGGTGACATGCACGCCGTACGGGCCATCATCGCTACGTCCAATGGCTGAGCGAAGTCGCGATCCATCAGGTCGCGGGCACGCCGCAGCTGTACAAGGTCGTTGTATTCGCGTGGTGTCACGGGGTGAAGGTCTCCGGGTTCAACGCCTAGGTGAGGCTCCATCGTTGTTCACGCTCGCTGCCATGGCTAGCCACCTTTGGGAGAAACAAGCAGGATCGGAGAAGCGCTAATCCAACGGTGTCCCTAGGGTCAGAACCATGAACATGTCTCTCACCACCTGCTTCATCCAGATCAGCGATCCCGAAACTGCCCTTGGCTTCTACCGAGACGCTCTCGGCCTGGAGGTTCGCAACGACGTCGACAACGGAGGCTTCCGCTGGATCACGGTTGGAGTTCCAGGACAGAACGTCTCCATAGTGTTGAGCAACTACGTGGCTGGCAGCCCCGAGGACACCGATACTGTTGCAGCACTATTGGCCAAGGGAGCGCTCAACGGTGCGCACTTCAGCACCGACAGGCTCGACGACCTGTTCAAGAAGCTGACCGATGCGGGCGTTGAAGTCGTGTCCGAACCCGCTGACCAGCCATGGGGCGTTCGCGACTGCGCGGTTCGTGACCCGGCAGGAAATCTGATCAGAATCGATCAAATGTCAGCCTGACGATCTGAACGAGTGACGATCTAGATGATCTAGATGATCTAGAGATTCTTGCCGCTACGGACTGATACACGATCTAGCGGCAGACGGTCCCCTCAGGTGGAACACCAGGAGTCCAACCGGGCTGAGTCGTTGTGGTGACCGGAACAGTGGTTGTGGAGGCGTGAGCGTCGCCGCTCCCTGACCCGTCATCACTCGATGAGTGCGGCACGGTTGAAGTTGTCGCTCCGGCGCTGCTTGCATCAGGTTTCACGATCCTGTCGAAGTCCGCCCCCAGGTCTAAGACCACCTGCCCTGCCGACAGGGTCTTATCTGTTTGGATCTTGGGGGCTGGCGTCACCCAGCCGGCCACTAGTTCCGCTAGAGCGCTCTGGCCTGGAGCGTGGGTGATAGTGGTTCGTTCTAGTTCTCCGGTACCTCCTGCAACGCCAGAAATCGTGAAGCCGTCTGCATCAAGAACATAAGAGACCCTTCGGCCTTCCCCGTCACCTGCTGAGGTGTTGATGACTGTGACGCTGACGTCAGAGGGGTCGGGCGGCGGCAGGGTCGTCGTCGTGACCGGAGTCGCAGGCGCGGTACCACGGAAAATATCGAGCACCGGTTGAGCCGCCGCGTCGTCCAACAGCACAACCGCTGCTCCCCCACTCGTGCGGTGTGGAATCACCGGCAGAGCATGAGTCTGCATTCGTTGGGGATCGATTCCCGATAACTGGCGGCCTATCGAAATCAGATCGCCGGCGCCCCATTTCGCGTCGAGTTTCACCGATCCGATAGTTGCGTCCACAAGTCCCTTCAGCTTTGTTACGTCCTTGAGCCCCAGGGTCTGTGCCTTGGCCAGCGACGCCCTAGTGAGGAGTTGCTGGCGAGTCATCCGACCGAGATCTCCAGTTGGATCGGACACCCAACGCGTCCCGTCGTTCCACTTGAGGTGACGTGCTCGGGCAAAGGCAAGGCCTTGTTCACCGTCGAGGATCGTGCAGCCCTTCGTCTTGATGTTCAACCCGGAGTTGAGGTCCTTCACGGGATGCGAGAAGTACATGGGCACGCCGCCAAGCGCATCGATGAGCGATCTGAAACCGCTGAAATCCACCTCTGCGAAGTGGTTGATGGGAATGCCCAACTCCTTCTCAATCGTGTCGACAGTCGTCTGGGCCGAGACGAAATACGCGGTGTTGATTCGCTGTTCTTTGTTCTGTCCAGCGATCGGCACCCACAGGTCACGCGGAATCGACAGCAAGTCGACCCTCTGGTTCTGAAGGTCGACCCTTGCAACCATCAGGCTGTCAGACCGCTGACCGCTGGGCGCATCCTTGCCCAGCATCCCTGACGCCGAAGGATCATCTTTTGAGATTTTGGCCCTGCTGTCCGAGCCGACAACAAGAATATTGAACGGCTCAGTCGGTTCTTTGACGTCGGACAGGGCAACGTCCACACGATCAATTTTCGACAGACTCCAAAGGCCCCAGATTGCACCGCCGCCAACAACCGCAACGGCAAGGACAGCAATTACCAGCACGGAGATCAGGATCTTCGACCTGAGCGATCTGACCTTCTTTGGAGTTGTGCCCTTATCGCCTGCGGAACTCCTGTCGCGATTACGCCGCACCTCGGGAGCTGAGTCAGATTCCGTCATCTGACCGACAGACTACCGGCGTCAAAGTCATCCGATACCTTCGCACCTGATAGTTGACTGAGCACGGGCCAAGTAGCCGAGGATCGGTTGACAATGAGGCCCAACGGCGTTCAGACCTTGGTCGCTTCGGGCTTCGGTTCGCGAGGCAGGCCCAGAACCCGCTCACCGACGATGTTGCGCTGGATCTGAGACGTACCACCCCAGATGGTTTCGGATCGTGAGAAGAAGTAGGCGCGCATCATCAAGCTGACCGGATAAGTGGGACGACCGGTCTCTCGCATGGCTGCAGGCCATGACCCTGACTCAGGGCCACTCGTTGAAAGCATCGACTCGGCGCCCCAGATGGCCAGCGCCAGTTGCATTGCTTCCTGGTGGGTCTCGGACCAGAACATCTTGTTCGTGGCCCCAAGGGCGATCACACCCATGTCCTTTGTGCCGTGCAGGGTCTGGGTCAGCGAACGGAGTCCGTTCACACGCATGATCTGGATCTTGGAGTAGTAGCGCGCCAAGCCTTGACGAATCAGCGGATCGTTGATCGCACCGTTGTCCTTGGCCTTTTCGACCATCAGGAAATACTCCTGTTCGAAACGGCGATATCCCGTGGTAGCTGATAGGCCGCGCTCAAACCCGAGTGTGTCGTTGGCGACCTTCCAACCGTTGTTCAACCCACCAACAACGTTGTCGGCCGGGCAACGAGCATCGTTGAAGAACACCTCGTTGAACTCATCTGTCCCATCTGGCTGCACGATGCCGCGAACCTCAACTCCGGGTTGGTTCATCGGCACGAGCAGGTAGGAGATCCCAGCCTGTTTCTTCACATCGGGATCGGTTCGGGCCAACACGAAGCAGTAGTCGGCAAACTGCGCCTGGGTGGTCCAAACCTTCTGACCGTTGATCACCCATTCCTCACCGTCACGCACAGCGGTGGTCTTCAGAGAAGCCAGATCGGACCCGGAGTCCGGTTCGGAGAAGCCCTGACACCAACGCATCGAACCGTCGAGGATTTTGGGCAGGAAGTGCTTCTTTTGTTCCTCGGTGCCGTTCATCAGGATCGTCGGGCCGACCAGAGTGTCTCCGAAGAAGTCCGCTCTCATCGGCGCACGGGCACGGGCGAATTCCTCGGAAAGCACGACACCCTGCATGGTGGTCAATCCCTTGCCGCCGTACTCCTTCGGCCATGTCGCGCAGATCCAACCGCCTTCGAAGAGCTTGCGAGTCCAATCGTCATTGAACTCGGCCTTCTCCTCGGCTGTCATCGAGAAGTCCTCGTCGAACCATCTCTCCGGCAGATTCTCCGCCAACCAATTCCTTATCTCTGTTCTGAATGATTCGGCATCAGTTGGGTAGGTCAGGTCCATAGCCCCAATCTATAACCGCAGTCCTGACTGGTCCGATAGGGGCCGACCAGTCGAGACCTTTCGGAACTACATTTGATTCATGGCTGATCCAAGTGGCATGTCAGACCTAGAAGAACGGCTCGAAGAGACCGCCTCACAGAGATGGCGGCTCCAATGGAAAGAGCTCAAAGCCGAGGTGGTGGACACCGGGTTGTGTACCGGTTGCGCTGGTTGTGTGATCGCGTGTCCCCACGACGTACTCGGATACAACCATGAACAGGGCGGCTACCACCCGTTCCATCTCGAAGATGAACTCGGACCCGACGACTGCATCCACGGCCACAACGGTTGTACCAGTTGCACCAGGTCCTGCCCACGGTTCCGACTGTGGGAGGGCCAAGCGGACATGCACCTCAATGGCCGGATCAGAAACGAGGACGAAACAGCCGGGATCTATCACGACATCTTGTTGACCAAGGCGTCCGATGATTTCGTCAACTCGACTGGCCAAGATGGCGGTCTGGTCTCGGCGATTCTCATCTGGGCTCTGGAGCACGATTACATCGAGGCTGCGCTGACCTCGTTTCTCGATGGCGACGCTGGGTCTTGGAGACCACGCCCGGGTGTGGCCTCGACACGCGAACAGATCCTGGAATCTGCGGGGAGCCGCTACACCTATTCGGCGAACACTCTCGCCATCGACGAAGCACTCGAAGCCGGCTTCAAACGATTGGCGTTGGTCGGAACCAGCTGCCAGTCCAGCGTCCCTCCAGTCATGTGGTCACGCAAGGTCGGGAAGATCTCGAAACCATTCGTATTCAACTTGGGTTTGTTGTGCTCAAAGACCTTTGACGACTCAATCTTCGATGAACTCTTCGAAACGAAGTACGGGATACGCCGTCAAGACATCGTGAAGATGAACATCAAGGGCGTCTTCCAACTCTGGCTGACAGATGGCCGTTACCGCGAGGTGAACCTGAAGGAGTGCCACGCTTGGACCCGCGAGGGTTGCATCATGTGCCCCGACTTCGCTGCCGAACACGCAGATATCTCATGCGGCGGCATCGGCGAGAACTCCGACTGGACCCTGACGATCGTGCGGACCGAACTCGGGCGAGAGATCATCTCCAGGATGATTGCCGACGGCAGCATCGACACTCGACCGGGTGACTCCGACCCGGGAGCGATCGCGTTGATGCACAAACTGGCCCAGAACTCACGGTCACGTTGGCCATCAAGTGCGGAGACGAGTATCCGCGTCGGTCTGCCTCAGCCCAAGAAGTTGGCGCCCAACTGAGTCAGAGATGGCACCTAGGTCCTAGGCACGGTGCTCCTCAGCGCAGTCCTTGCGCACCTTTTCGATTCCCTTGGGAACAGTCGGGGGGTTGTCCTCATCGGCATCGGCCTGAGCTTCTTCGAAGTCCCGGACATCACTGAAGTCAACAGTCTTCTTCAACCCGGTGAAGATGCACTTGCAGAAATCTTCGGAACCGAGTTTGGCGTTCGTGTACTTCCCATCGGTGGGCTGCACCCCGGTGCATCCGTACATGAAGTTTCCGTAGAAGCCTTCGCCTTTGGCGTTGATATCTCCGTAGTCAGTCGGTTGACGCATAGCCGAGGAACATCCGGCCAGAACCATCAGTGCACCGAGCAATCCGATGACCAAGCGGAACGAGCGGCTTTGCCGCCGCAACCGCGTGGCCGCGGGGGTCACTGCACTGGCTAGGGCATTCGAGTTGACCTCGACTGGCTGGGTTGGGTCGGGCATTTGGCTCCTGAGACAATCCGGCCGCCTGATTCCGGCGACCAACCGCAGCAAAACTAGTTGCCATGCGCCCGTCGCTCTAACCCGAGCGCTCAATTGCTCAGGAACTCAGCGTGAACGCTGAATCCGGTGCGCTCGAATCAGCCCAAAGCAGAATCGAGAGCAATCGCCTCGGACGGGTCGTATTCGAACATGCAGGGACCACTTCCGAGATCCTCCACAGCTGTGAGCGGCAGCGCCCTGACGGAATCAATTCGACACACGGCACCAGCAAGTGCACCGAAGAGTCCATCCGAACGTCCACGCGGGACACTCGTGACGTAGGTCTCTGGTTCCATCAAGACCCCGAACTCGTCAGCTGAGCTGGTGTCCTGGTTTGTGCTCAACGTCCTCATGTAATTGTTATCGGACGTCTCGGGTTGCTTCCGTAGGGCCATTCGGCCCTATTTTCCCGCCGCCCACTAACCATGTGCTCAGTCACCGCCGGAGCCGGGAACATCACGTTCGCTGATCCCATCGGCTGTGTGCTCGATCTTCACCTTGGAGACGTCACGGATGTAGTTGATGGCAACCGCGGTAGGGAGTGCAAACACCGCCACTAGGAGCGCGTATTCGACAAGTGTGGCGCCTCGTTCAGACCGGGCCGATCGACGTGCCTCGGATTCAGGTTCATCGTGTTCGTCGGTACACGGGATGCGACGCTCAAGACGGAAACTACGTGCCATCCAGACAAGATCGGCAATCCCGAACCAATTGGAAATAGGCCAAAAGACCTAATCGCGACTGAACGTGACTCAGACTCTCAGGTAACGGCCGACCGCGACACCAGAACCGATTGCGCCAGCCACAGCACCAACAGTCAGAACTGTGAATACTGCAATCCACAAATTCGAGGACTCCCAAGTGATGTTGTTGAGCAGGTCAAGGCCGCGCTGATTCACGAAGTTGCGCTTCCAGAGAACGTCGAATGACCAAGTGAGACCGGATGCGACGATCGCTCCGATCAAGCCTTGAACCATTCCCTCGACGATGAACGGCAGGCGGATGAACCAGTTGCTCGCACCGACGAGCCTCATGACTTCGATCTCGCGGCGACGGGCGAACACTGCGGTCCTAATCGTGTTGAAGATCAGCATCACCGAAACGGCGATGAGTGCCAGACCGAACTTGGTGATCCAACCGTTGAGGGTGTCCAGGGACCGCTTGATATCGGACGCGAGCTTTGATGCGTACTCGACCCGGTAGACGCCCGGAAGGTCCTCGAACTGTTTACCGACTGCAGAGACGACTTCGCTGTCGGTACTAGTCGGCTTGATCCGGAAACTCTGGGGAAGCTCCTTGGGATCAATCGACTCGACGAAATCAGGCTGGTCCTTGAAGAGTCGCTTGAATTCCTTGTAGGTCTCGGCCTGATCGAGGAACACGATCGAATCCACTTGAGGACTCTTTTCGAGCGCTTTGCGGACGCTGTCGATCTGATCCTGGGTCGCGGTCGGGTTCATGTAGACGAACATCCGGACATCTGATTGGAGTCCGCCGAAGCTGCCCTCGATACCAACCCCGATCAGGTAGCTGACCCCCACGAACGCCAACGCGATCGCAACGGTAAGAACCGAAGCGAGCGTGAGGGTGATATTGCGGACCAGGTTCGACCCGGTCTCTTTTGCTACATAGTCAAGGCGTATAGCCACGAGATCTGGTCCGGAGCCTTTCTGCTCATTCGTAGACGCCGCGAGCCTGATCGCGAACGATCCGGCCACGGTCGAGTTCGATCACCCGGCGACGCATCGTGTCGACGATGCCGCGGTCGTGTGTCGCCATGACCACGGTGGTACCGGTGCGGTTGATTCTGTCGAGGAGTTTCATGATGCCGACCGACGTGGCCGGATCGAGGTTTCCGGTTGGCTCATCGGCCAACAGGATCAGAGGTCGGTTGATGAAAGCACGCGCGATCGAGACGCGCTGTTGCTCACCACCGGAGAGTTCATGCGGGTATGAGCCATCCTTACGTCCGAGTCCCACCAGGTCGAGGATCTGGGGAACCGCCTCGCGAATAGCGGACTTGGGACGGCCGATTGCTTCGAGAGCGAAGGCGACGTTCTCATAGACCGTCTTGTTGGGCAACAACTTGAAGTCCTGGAAGACGGTCCCGATATTGCGGCGGAGATAGGGAACTCGGTACGACGGGAGCGAGCCGATGTCCTTTCCTGCCACGTAGATGACGCCCTTGTCGGCGATTTCGGCACGATTCAGAAGGCGCAGGAAAGTCGACTTCCCTGAGCCAGAGGATCCAACGAGGAATACGAACTCGCCTTTTTCGATCTCAACGGTGGCGTCTCTGAGTGCGATGTGCTCACCCTTGTATATCTTCGAGACGTCCTCGAGCTTGATCACGTTTTCCCTATCGCTTGGCGGTAACGCCCTAGATGATCTGCGTTGCTAGAACCGGCAATCGGGCGCGGCTCCGTTGTTACAGATATGTGACGATATCGCGCATCGGGGTAGCTGACGTGAATCCTGAAACGATTCCGGGGCGATATCTCAGCTACCCATGAAGCCTGTACAAGACCCAGATCAGCTCTGGTTAGCGACGGATTCCTCACGCATCCAACGGAGATACGACTCCATGAACTCGTCGATCTCGCCGTCGAGCACAGCCGAAGGATTGGTCTCCTCGTACCCGGAACGCAGGTCCTTGACCTGTTGATACGGATGGAGGACGTAGTTCCGGCTCTGGCTCCCGAAATCGACAGCAGACTGGTCACCGGTGATCTCAGAAATCTTGTCCATCCGCTTGGCGCGCTCAAGGTCCAACAACTTCGCCTTGAGCACCGTCATTGCACGGTCACGGTTCTGATGCTGAGAGCGCTCGTTCTGACACGAGGTAACGATTCCGGTTGGAAGGTGGGTGATCCGAACTGCGGAGTCGGTCACGTTCACGTGCTGACCGCCCGCTCCCGAGGACCGGTACACGTCAATGCGCAGGTCCTTGTCATCGATCTGGATCTCGGAGTCCACGTCTTCGAGCATCGGGGTGACCTTCACGGACGCGAAACTCGTCTGGCGTCGGGCGTTGTTGTCGAATGGCGAAATCCTCACCAGGCGATGGACCCCGTGTTCGGATCGCATCAGCCCGTATGCGTTACGCCCCTTGACGAGAAACGTTGCTGAGGAGATCCCGGCTTCGGTTCCCTCATTGACGGATTCGAGTTCGACCTCGAAACCGTGACGTTCGGCCCAACGCAGATACATGCGCAGGAGCATCTCGGCCCAGTCCTGGGCATCCACGCCGCCTGCACCAGAGTTGAGGTCGACGATCACATCATTCTCGTCGTACTCACCAGTGAACAGCGCTCTGAGTTCGAGTTGGTCGAAACGGCGTTCGATAGCAGCCACATCCGATGCGATCTCGGACTCCAAGCTCTCATCACCCTCTTCACGGGCGAGTTCGTGGAGAGTCTCGAGGTCATCGACCTTGGATTCCAAGGAGTCGTAGACCTCGATGTCATCGGACAGTTCGGCGAACTCGCGCTGGAGCTTCTGGGCTGACTCAGCGTCATCCCACAAATCGGGACGACC
>JAGQSZ010000166.1 GCA_020439285.1 Microthrixaceae bacterium | reverse complement strand
GCAACTATGCCGAGCTTTCTTGTCGGCCCGACAAGATCCTTCTTCGTAGGACTCGTTGTGCTCACGCGATTACCTCCATCATGGGCCAATGGCGTTTCGACTTACGCTTGAACTCGTCGCCCATTGAGTTCGTCAGCGGTTCCGACCGGTATGCAAGTTCATACCCGGAACAACAAGAACTCTACTTCAGGTCACACCAGCTGGGCTCATCGTGAACCCAAGCAAATGACGTGTGGGTACAGGCCTCCGAGCTGTGCTCAACGGGACAGGTATATGGTCGACATGACCACCAACGGGCCCTAACTCATGGAGATCACATGGAAGGCGTAAACGTCGTCATACCAGCAGAACCGATCTTGACACTCGAGCAGTACCTGGCGAGCGGGGGAGGGATGGGTTTGGCGACGGCCCGCAGGTTCGGTCCCGACGCAACGATCGAGGAACTAACCGCTGCGGGACTCCGAGGGCGCGGTGGCGGCGGATTCCCGACCGGCGCGAAGTGGGCATCGATCCGCAGGTCCGGTGGGGGCAGACACTTCGTGGTCGCCAACGGGGCCGAAGGTGAGCCCGCCACCTTCAAGGACCGAGTCCTGATGCTGAACGATCCGTTCAGGGTGATTGAAGGGTTGGCGATTGCTGCGCTCGCAGTCGACGCCACCGAGGTTTTCCTCGCTACCAAGGCGAGTTTCACGTCCGTGCTCGATCGGTTGAGGCCAGCTGTTGTCGAGATGGAACAGAGTGGAATGCTGGGAGATCTGACGGTCACGATCGTGGAGGGCCCTGAGGAGTACCTCTTCGGCGAGGAGAAGGCCCTGCTCGAGGTCATCGAAGGTCGGGAACCTCTACCGCGCCAACTAGCGCCATGGCAGCACGGCCTATTCGCCACAGTGCCGATGGGTTGGGAATCGGCGACGCCACCGGGAATGGATCCGCCGGTGAGTAACCCCACGCTGATCAACAACGTCGAAACTCTCGCTTCGGTCACCCATATTCTCGAAAAGGGTGCGTCTTGGTACCGATCGATGGGCACCATCGACTCGCCTGGCACCATCACCGTGACTGTCGTCGGTGACGTAGTCCGGCCCGGAGTGCACGAGGTGCCGATGGGAACTCCCTTGGAGTCGGTGCTCGAAATGTGCGGGGGTCCACTCGATGGCCGCCAGTTCAAAGCAGCACTGTCAGGTGTATCGAACCCGATTCTCGCTGCCCACGATTTCGATGTTCCGCTCACTTATGAGGACTTCAGGCTCCGAGGGAGCGGTATGGGTGCCGCAGGATTCGTCATCTACGACGACACCAGGGACATGGTCAGCGTTGCTCGCGAGGTCAGCAGGTTCCTGTCGGTCGAGTCATGCGGTCAGTGCCCTCCGTGTAAGCAGGGGTCACTGGGCATCACCGAACACTTGGTGAAGATCGAGTCGGGCCACGGAGATGACTCGGACCTGGCTCAGATGAACTCGCTCCTGCGGAGCGTCAATGATGCCAACCGGTGCTACCTGGGAACCGAGGAACAAATCTGCATTTCAAGCATCCTCAGAACGTTCCCCGAGGACTTCACAAAGCGACTCGATGGAATCTCTACGGGACGCGGCGATGTGCTGATACCACTCATCAAAGACATAGCTGACGACGGCACCGTCACCTACGACGAGCGCCACGCCAGTAAGCAGCCCGACTGGACCTATCTGGACTGATTACGGTGCTGCTGGGTCTCATTTCACTCGCGTCACTGGAGTAGTAGTCCATTTCGGTGTCACTGCCAGCCGGTAGATTCCACGAATATCGGAAGGCCAGACCTTCCCACTCAATCGACTCGGCAATCGCGCCGGGTGTGTAATCAGGGAGTACTTCGTGGCTTTCGGACAACCAAGTGGGCCACCGGCGGGTCAACGCCAGATGCAGAGACTGAACGACCTGCTCGGGGAATTGGGATTCGATTCCTTCCGAGAGGCCAGGCATCAATTGGGGCTGAACCAACGACAGGCAAACGGCAGATTCAGTGTTGACGAGGCCGATGAATTGATCGAGCGCCTCGACGCCGGAGTTCAGGTCAGAGAATCGTTCGGTGAATCAACTGATAGTGATCTGGCACTTCTCGAAGGTTCAGGTGCCACGGCGGCATTCAAGGATCGTGTGGCTGAGAGACAGCGACAGACTCATGCTCGATCGTTACTGAACATTCCCGATGAGGCGTTGGCAGATGAGTTGGCAAAGCGCGGGTGGTGTTGCATCCCGCCAGGCGACTGACTCGTTTGTCTCGTTGGGGCCGCCGTCGTGCGGCTAGGTGAGGGACCAGTCGACTGGTTCGCGCCCAGCTTTGATCAACGCTTCGTTGGCCCGTGAGAAGGGCCGCGACCCCAGAAATCCCCGATGGGCTGACAGCGGCGACGGGTGAGGAGACTCGATGATTGTGTGACGGGACCGATCCACCAGTTCAGCCTTCTTGCGGGCGGACGCGCCCCAGAGCATGAACACCGTGTGGCCGGCGTGTTGGTTGACCACACGGATCACCTCATCTGTGAAGCGTTCCCACCCTTTTCCTTGGTGTGACGCTGCGTTACCGGCACGGACAGTCAGGGTCGAGTTCAACAGCAGAACTCCCTGATCCGCCCATGGTTCCAGGCATCCACTGCTCGGTGCGACGAGTCCCAGATCGTCATGGAGTTCTTTGTAGATGTTCTGCAACGAAGGCGGTATCTGCACACCGTCGCGGACCGAGAAACTCAGCCCATGGGCCTGACCAGGCCCGTGGTATGGGTCCTGTCCAAGGATGAGGACCTTGACTTTCGACAACGGCGTGCGGTGAAGCGCAGCAAAGACTTCATCCTTGGGGGGATACACGGGTCCCTTGGCGCGTTCGAGTTCAACGAATTGTTGCAACTCTTGCCAGTACGGTTCGGCGAACTGACTCCGCAGGACAGGATTCCAATCGGTGGTTGGGGCCATCGATGACCAAACTAAGCCAATGTGGATGTGTCAGTGACACAGGCTGCTGTTGAGTCGATCGCCGAACGGGTTTCGTAAGCAGGTTCGGAGGTCTCATGGCCGGGGAATTAATCCGCGAAGGATCGACTCTGCAAGCATCATCACGTGCGCCCAGAGAGACCTACCACTTTCGATCCCGGCGTCGGAGCCCGACGGATGGTGATCGACGTCGCAGATCCGGACCGATCAGTCCTCATCGAAGCTGGCCGCATCATCCGAGCAGGTGGGCTCGTGGCGTTTCCGACCGAGACTGTTTATGGCTTGGGCGCACATGCTCTCGACCCCGAAGCAACAGAGCGAATCTTTGCAGCGAAGGGCCGCCCTTCTACCGATCCTCTGATCGTACACATAGCAGCTGCTGCACAAGCGCGGGATCTGTCTTCACGTTGGCCCGATGTCGCTGACCGGCTCATAGAGCAGTTCTGGCCCGGGCCATTGACCCTCGTGGTGGCCAAGTCGCCCGTGGTACCGGATTCAATCACTGCGAACCGCTCAACCGTGGCATTGCGGATCCCAGCACACCGAGTTGCCCTTGGGCTATTGGAATCGGCGGGGGTGCCCGTCGCTGCACCGTCGGCCAACCGCTTCGGCCGGATAAGCCCGACTAGTGCTGACGACGTTGAATCGGAATTGCAGGGACGCTATGACCTGCTGTTAGACGCCGGGGCGACGACCCTTGGCGTCGAGTCCACGGTCTTGGACCTCACAGGTGAAACACCGGTGCTCTTACGACCAGGAGGCGTATCAGCAGATTTGATCCGCTCCATAGTCGGTGACCTCAAAGTCCTGAAGCGACAAACAACCAGCGAGGCCGACGACGCGCTCGCGCCGGGTCAGTTCCTGCGGCATTATTCGCCGCTCACGCCTCTGGTAGCAGTGGACGGGGAGGCGCCGATCGCGACGGACCTTGTAGATGCGCTCACCAGACGTGGGATAAACGCCGGATACCTCGAACTCTCACAAGATCCCGGTACTGCCGCCCACGATCTCTACCGGGTACTGCGATCGGGCGACGGTACTGCTCAGGTACTCCTTGTCCGTATGGTCCCATCTCACGGGTTGGGAGTTGCTGTGAACGACCGGCTCTACCGTGCTTCGCAGGGACGTGTGGTGGCTGACGCCAGCGACTCGACGGCCGACATGATTGAATCCCTCGTGGGTGGACAGGGAACGTCCTCGACACAGTGAAACGACCTTTGATCGGAACCAGCCGGGCGCCCCGCCCGATAGAGCCGACCGGGAGTGAGAGGGCGTGAGCGCTGATCTCATTGATTTCCGGTCAAGGTGGATATGCTCAAGTGGCTCCCCGAAGCTGGTTCGTGACCGGTTGAATCCTTTTCTGCTGTGCCGATTGGGGAGGTCGGCCCACCAAGCCGCAAAGCCTTCCACGCACCGGAGTGCACATTGAGTCCTGAGTCCACAGCAAAGCGACAAAGCCTGCCGATCGCGATGGTGATGGCTTGTCGACCCAAGCAGTGGGCAAAGAACGTTCTTGTGTTCGTTGCCCCAGCTGCGGCCGGCGTAATAACCGAGGCCCACAGGCTGCGGTTGACGATCGTCGGTTTTGTTGCGTTCTGTCTGGTTTCGTCCGCTACCTACCTTCTCAACGACGTTCTGGATGTCGAGTCGGACCGCAAGCATCCAACCAAACGGTTCAGGCCCATTGCATCGGGCGCGCTGCCTGTTTCGGTGGCGGTCGCAATGGCCGTGGTCATGTTCTTTGTTGGGCTCGCCGTAGCTCTCAGCGCCAACCGGACGCTGGTGCTCATCGTTGCGTTGTACGCCGTCTTGACGACTGCTTACTCATTCCTTTTCAAACGGATCGCAATCCTGGACCTTGTAATCCTGTCCTCGGGGTTCATTCTCCGGCTCTTGGGCGGCGCTTTCGCGGCAGAGGTAGAAGTTTCGGACTGGTTCTTGTTGATCTCGCTGTTCGGCTCGATGTTCATCGCTGCGGCGAAGCGATTCGCGGAGAAGAAAGAGCTCGGTGAAAGAGCCGCGGAGTTGCGACCTACTCTGGGCGAGTACAGCACGGAGTACCTGGGGTTCATCCGCAATGTCTCTGTTGCTGCGCTGGTCATGAGCTACTGCCTTTGGGCAGTCGAGCGGGCGAACGTGACCGAAGCCTCGCCATGGGCGCAGCTGTCAATAATTCCCTTCCTGATTGCGGTGCTCCGCTACGCGCTGCTGGTCGACCAAGGCAAGGGTTCAGCACCTGAGGATGTAATCCTCCACGACCGTCAGATGCAGTTCATGGGCATACTCTGGGTCGTGATACTTGCGATAGGTATGTACGCATGACTCAAACATCTTCGAAGCACAAAGAGTCGCGAAAACCAGTTCTGACGATGATGAAGGGGTGGGGAAGGACCGCACCCACAGCCGCTCAGCTGGTACCGATGTCAGTCGCCAAGGACGCGGTCACGGATGGTGGAGTGGCGTCTGATCGAGGAGTGATAGCGCGAGGCCTTGGGCGAAGCTACGGCGATTGCGCCCAAAATGGCGGCGGTTTGGTAGCAGATGGTCCGAGTCAGAGCGGGATTATTGAAGCCGACCTGGAATCCGGAGTTGTAAGGGCATCAGCGGGAACCAGCTTGGACGACCTGATGCGGTGGTTCGTTCCGCTCGGCCTCTTCGTGCCTGTCACACCCGGAACGCGTTTCGTCACGGTCGGGGGTGCAATCGCAGCAGACGTTCACGGTAAGAACCACCACGTGGCTGGCTCTTGGGGGAATCACATCTTGTCGATGCGTCTGATAGACGGCCACGGCAACCTGCGTGAGTTGACGCCCACACAGGATTCCGAGTTGTTCTGGGCGACCATCGGAGGCATGGGGCTGACCGGAATAGTGGTCGACGCGACCATTCAGATGGTGCCCGTCGAGTCGGCCTACCTCTTGGTCGACACAGATCGCACCCGGGATCTTGACGGGGTCATGAACCTGATGGTCGAAGGCGATAAGGACTACTCGTATTCAGTCGCGTGGAT
>JAGQSZ010000165.1 GCA_020439285.1 Microthrixaceae bacterium | reverse complement strand
TGAGACTGGCCATCGACGATGACCTAACACTTTGCGTGGACGACAACGGTGTCGGCCTCAGCGGCGGGTACGAATGCGGCCTGGGCACTGTATCCATGCAGGAACGTGCAGCAGAGCTAGGCGGTTCGCTTCGATTTGGGCGATCACCACTGGGCGGCGCCCAAGTCGTTGCCCGGCTGCCCACATGTGACTCCCACAGCACACACGAGGCCCGCACATCCTCGACAAGGAGTTTGGCGTGAGCGACGAGACGATAAGAGTCCTGATAGCTGATGACCACCCGATGTTCAGAGACGGACTACGAACGGTCCTGGCGACCGAGCCGTCTCTGGAGTTCGTCGGTGAGTCCTCTGACGGGCACGAGGCTGTTGCGATGGCAGCTGAACTGCAACCAGATGTTGTGGTCATGGACCTTCACATGCCAGGTATCAACGGTATTGATGCGACCCGTCAAGTGGTGGCCGCAAGTCCTCACATTGGGGTCCTTGTCCTAACAATGTTCGATGACGAGGACAGCGTGTTCTCAGCGATGCGCGCCGGAGCATGCGGCTACCTACTCAAAGGCGCTGGCCACGAAGAAGTCGTGGGAGCGATCCGCGCCGTGTCAAACGGCGCAGTCATCTTCGGACCAGCAATAGCGCGTCGGATGCAAAGGTTCTTCGCTGCTCCACCACCGGTGAAAACGTTCCCTGAACTGACGCCGAGAGAACATGAAGTTCTGGACCTACTTGCTCGGGGCTGCAACAACTCCGATATCGGGCGTGGTCTCGGTGTCTCACCGAAAACTGTTCGCAATCATGTGTCCAACTTGTTGACCAAGTTGCAGGTAGCAGACCGCGCCCAAGCAATCATCAGAGCTCGCTCGGCGGGACTTGGTGGTGACAGTGACGCCCATACGGTTTGACAAAGCCGCTGCAACCACGATCTGGCGTGCGCGACGCTCTATGTACTGATGCACAAATGTCCTCTGTCTGGCGATCCCTCCATGCGAGAAATAGGCGGATAGACATCGATTCCGTAGTCCAGGCACTAACCCCTGTGGCTCTGCTTGGGCTGTCACGTTGCGGGCTGATTGTGGCGAGTCAGGTCGGTGGTTTCGAAAGCCTCATGAGCAAGTGGAGTGGAGTAGTGGTAGCCGAATAGCAACTAGTGCCGTAAGCTGGTTGGTATGGTTGCGAATATTTCTCAACATTTGAAGCTGACGTTCGAGCAAGCACCCACGAATAGGCACACGGTGCCTGCGAGGGTGAGCGTGGCGGAGCTATTTGACCAGTTGAAGGCTGATCATTCTGAGGACCTGATTGGCTCCGCCGAAGCAGAGATACTTGTCTCTCTGACCGAAGGGATGATCCGTGGGGCCCGAAGTCGCTATGCCTCACCATGGGCCGCCGTGCTCGGCCCCGTGGTCAAGCCGGGCGTGGCCTCAAAGCTTCTTGGTATCTCGACCACGGCCTTGGACAAGCGGCGATTGACTGGGGCGGTGCTCGGCGTGCGTACCGAGAATGGGCGGTGGGTGTACCCACTCGCACAGTTCCGATCTGGCGAGCGTGGCGGCGTGGAAGTGCTGGCGGGGCTCCGTGATGTTCTTGCGGAGTTGCTAGTGAGCGGCGACGGTCTTGCTGCCGCCCGATGGCTGGCCACACCCAACCGGCGTCTCAATGCTTCCACTCCGTGGGAGGCGCTCGCTGATAAAAGCAGCCTGGAGCAGATTGTTGCAGCGGCAAATGCTCAGGCAGCTGTGTGGTCGGGCCGGTGATGCTTCGTCACCCGTTTGTTGATCTCTCAGCTTTTCCGACTAGCGGATGTGACAAGGGAACGGAGCTCTGGCGGATTGCCGCAGCTGAGCGAGCTACCGCTCCTTGGTGGTTCTCGAACTCCGGCGAAGGCCGCTTCGATCTCAACCGGCACTCAGGATACGGCACCTGCTACTTGGCCGAGTCGCCGCTCGGTTGTCTGCTCGAGACCATCTGGCGTGACGTCGTTCCGACTGGTGATCCCAACGTGCTTCCACCCATCGCCGCGGCTGAGGTTGCTTCACTTCGCGCTGTAAAGGTCAAGGTTCCCTCAAATTATCGATGTGCGGATGTAACCGGTCAGGGGAGTAAACAACTGCATACCTCATTTGGAATCACTGACGCGATCGGCACCTGTGATAGCTACCTGAGACCACAGGAGTGGGCGGGTGCGTGGCGTGCCCACGATCTGGACGGGGTTGCTTACCGTCTCTCCCATGGCACCGGGCTAAATGGATGGGCTCTCTTCGGTCAAGAGGGTGCTCGCAATCTGCCGGGAGTGTCTATTCATCACGTCAATAATGAACTACTCAATGCAGAAGGAGTGAGCATTAGTTCAGCACCCGGGATCGCCGAACTTGATGTAGTTGACGACGAGGCCACGGCGAGGAATGTTCTGGCGACGCCCATGGCACATCCAAGGCTGAGTGACTGAGCGGATAAGTATCGACCCGTGATGCTGTCCGTGACAATCGAGAAGTCACGCAGTTGGGGCGGAAGCAAGTGCGAGCGCCAAGCTCAGGCCAGGATCTGATCCCGCAACTCTCGCTTGAGGAACTTCCCATTCGCGTTGCGAGGCAGAGGCTCGGTGCGGAACCAGACCCTCTCAGGGATCTTGAACTTCGCTAGATCCGCGCCGATGAACTCGACCAGTGTCTGCTCATCAAGCTCGCCGTCGGTCGCTGTCACGATCACAGCGGCAACTTTCTCGCCAAGGCGTTCATCGGGAATACCGAAGACCGCTGCTTCCAACACGGCCGGGTGACGGTAAATAGCTGCTTCCACCTCGGAGCAATAGACGTTCTCGCCGCCGCGCAACACCATGTCCTTCGCCCGGTCGACAAGAGTGACGAACCCGTCGGAATCGATCAACCCGATGTCGCCTGTATTGAACCAACCGTCTTGGATCGCCTCGGCAGTTGCCTCTGGACGATTCAGGTAGCCCTTGATCACGACAGGTCCGCGAACACACAGTTGGCCGATCACATCGGGGCCGGGTTCCAGGTCTGCGCCGGTCTCGTCAACGAGTTTGCCTTCGAGAGTCGGGACCAGCGGCCCACATGAAACAGGTTTGGCCGTGTAGTACTGGGCGCTGTTGACCGTCACGACGCCACTGGTCTCGGTCAGGCCATAACCAGTGGATGGGGCGGATCCTGACAGCTTCTTTTCGATCTTCTCCACCAGGTCAGGTTGCATGGGCGCCCCGCCACCGGCGATGGACTTGAGCGAGGACGTGTCCCTGGTTGCCCAGTCCGGGTGCAGGATCAGTTCACGACCCATGGTTGGCACCCCACTGAAATTGGTGACCCGTTCACGCTCGATCAACTCGAGTGCCCTGGCGGCATCCCACTTGTACATCAACACCAATCGGCCACCAGCGATCGTCGCTGGGTGGAACAAGCAGTTGCACGCCGTGACGTGGAACAGGGGAGTGGGAGCCATGAACACCGTTTGTCCGTCGGTCGACAGCAGCGACGGTGGTGCTTCGGTCGTGTCGTCCGCCGGCCGTTTTGCCTCGGCTGCTCCTTGGACCATCGTCCAGAAGATCAGGTTGAAAATGTTGTGCACTGATCCGCGGTGAGTGATCTGCGCGCCCTTGGGGCGTCCGGTGGTCCCCGATGTGTAGAAGATCGTTGCGTCATCATCTGGGGCGATCGTGGCTTCGGGCAGCCCGGCAGGGGCTGACTCGGGATCCACCACGTCTGACCAAGCAACAGCGTCCGATGGCAACTCGCCTTCGGTTCGCACCGCAATAATTGACAGTGCTGCCTTTTCTCTCACCGCAGCGAGTTCGGGTTTGATCGCGTCCAAGCGCTCCTGATCTGCAATCAGGACCTTCGGAGTCGAGTCCTCGAGCGCGTATGCCAACTCGGGTCCGGTCCACCAGGCGTTCATCCCGACAACAGCAGCACCGATCGAAATCGTTGCCCAATAGGAAACGATCCACTCCGGATAGTTGCGCATCGCAATTGCCACCCGGTCGCCCGAACCAACCCCGTAGGTTTCGCGCAACACGTGGGCCAGCGAGCGTACGAGAGCTCCGATCTCAGCGTATGAGTACTGCTCGTCCTCAAAAACGACATAGGGCTTATCGCCGTGGAGACCAGCCATTTCCCACAGGGACCGCATGTTCGGCAACGCCGATTTGAAGACCCGCATGGGAATACCGCGGACGTCTTCAGTGACCACCTCGAACGCCCCGCCGGGAGCGGTCAACTCGGTCCAAGCAGCCTTGAGACGTTCAACTGCGGCACGGTCCTGCTGATCCATTTCTTACCCCCGTAGACAACCGGCGTGCCTGGTCGACCTTCAAAGCGGTGCCCGGCACGATAAATTCCAGACCATGGTTCTAGCCGAGTTGAACGCGTATGTGTCGCGTCCCATCGCCCCGACTCGGCGCATAGCACTCGGTGAAAGCAAACTGCCATGTGGCCCAGGACCCGGAATGGGAGGGGTGCTACTCGGAGCGATAATCGCCACGTATTCGTCGTCGCTCGATGACGACACCCAGGTGGACCTCGATCAACTCATAACCGAGGTGGACCACGGCCGACGGATCCCACAACCCCGGATGCGTCACAGGTTCCAAGTCGATCACATCGGGTTGCAGCGGATCAGCTACAAGTTGTTGTCAGCCGGCGAACAGATGTCATTCCATTTCGAGTCCGAAAAGGCCACCCCGGCCCAGCACGTTCTCACAGCGGTCTATTCGGCAGGGGCCATTGAGAATGAGGCTCGTCACGTGGTCATGAGAATGATGCGTAGAGCGATGGGCTTCCCGGGTGGAACTGACTCCGACCTGCTCCGATTCCTGACAGGCAATGCCAGATCCGGGCTGCATGTGTTCAGTGATCCGGTCACGTGGGCTCTCGATGTGTTGAAGCTGACTCCAGCGATGGACCACCAGCGGTTCGACTCAACGAAGTCCAACGCCAAGGACCGCCGAGCGGGAGTGGCTTCGCTGCCCGCGGCGCCAACGATGGAACTTCCATCTGCGCTGCCGAAGTTGCCGAACCGGTCAGAGATCCAACGAGCGTTCCGCCGACAGCTACGTCACTCCCATCCCGACCACGGGGCAGATCGAGTAGGCGCCGCTCAACGAATCGCTGACCTAGCTGAAGCGCGCAGGATCCTGCTCGAACGCTGACCCGATCTCAGACGCTCGTCTCTTCCAACTCTCGACGGTGAGTGTTGGGCAGGAAGAACGCTGTTGCAGTCGCAATAATCGGAGCCACCCCAAGGATCGTGAAGGCAGAGCCGTAGCCGATCGTGTCGATGAGCCATCCACCTATCAACAAGCCGATGATCGAACCCACCACGGCCAGACCTGTGACCATGCCGCGAATCGTTGCGCGGCGAACGGTAGGGAACAGCTCTGCTGTGATCACAGCGAGCGCCGGGGCGGCCATGCCTCCGATGATCGATGCTGTGAGCGCCGAGAACCACAACAGGGCGTCCGTGCTGGCGAACATGATGGTGTAGAAGACCGCCAATGCCATCAACCCCGGGATGATCGCCCATCGTCGGCCGTAGCGGTCAGCGACCCGGCCTCCCATGATGACGCCGATTCCACCGGGAGTTGATGTGAGCAGGATGAAGATCGTCATCGTCGATGCACTGAAACCAACTTGTGTGCGCAGATAGTCGTTCTGCAACTGGCTTGCCGGGGCTAGGAACACGTTCATCAACACGAAGATCGCCCCGACTATCGCCAGGCGTCGAGCCGTTGTTCCCCAACCGCTGCCGCTTCGAACTTCTGCCGTTGCGTCAGCGGTTTCGTTACTAGCGTGATGTGACGAACGGTCGAGATCCATCAGCTGATACCGACGGCTTTCGGGCAGGTACCGGCGGCAGTTCAGTACCACCGGAAGGGAACAGCCCGCTGCCACGAAAGTCAGTCGCCAACCCCACGGCCCGATGTCCGCCAACGGGAGCGTCATGACCACCAGCCCGGCCCCCAGCCCGTAAGCAA
>JAGQSZ010000164.1 GCA_020439285.1 Microthrixaceae bacterium | reverse complement strand
CAAGGAGAACGTACGGCAGGGGTTCTTTGGCCAGGAGGTGAACCTCACCACCTACAACCTGTGCCGGATCAACATGTTCCTGCACGACATCAACTTCGAGAAGTTCGATATCGCTCATGGTGACACGCTGATCGAGCCGGCCCATTGGGATGACGAACCGTTCGAGGCGATCGTCTCGAACCCGCCCTATTCCACCAAGTGGGAGGGCGACGCCAACCCGCTGCTCATCAACGACCCACGTTTTTCGCCAGCCGGGGTGCTCGCCCCCAAGAGCAAGGCCGATCTTGCGTTCACGATGCACATGCTCCACTGGCTTGCCGTGGACGGCACCGCAGCGATCGTCGAGTTCCCCGGAGTGTTGTATCGAAGCGGCGCGGAGCAAAAGATCCGCAAGTACCTGACCGACAACAACTACGTCGACACGGTAATCCAACTGCCACCAGACCTGTTCTTTGGTACGACCATCGCCACCTGTGTGATCGTGCTGAAGAAGTCGAAGGCCGACAACAAGACCCTGTTCATCGACGCAACAGCGCAGTTCGTTCGTTCTGGGAACAAGAACAAGCTCACCCCTGAGAACCAACAAGCAGTGCTCGACGCGTTCATCGCTCGAACTGACGCGGACCACTTCGCCCGCCTGGTCGACAACACCGAGATCGCCGCCAACGACTACAACCTCTCGGTCTCCTCGTATGTTGAGGAAGAGGACACCCGTGAGGTCATTGACATCGTCGAGTTGAACTCGGAGATCGCCCGCATCGTTGCCCGTCAGGCAGAGCTCCGGACAGCGATCGACGAGATCGTCGCCGACCTGGAGACGAACCGATGAGCAAGGCTCCTGCACTGGTCGATCCGCCGGAGGGATACGGCGAATGGCTCGCGGAGCTCAAGTCAAGGGTGCAGGAAGCGCAACAGCGTGCTGCCGTCAACGTGAACACCGAATTGATCCGTCTCTACTGGCAGATCGGCACGGACATTCTGAATCGACAGGACCGCGAGGGGTGGGGCGCGAAGATCACCCAGCGTTTGTCCCATGACCTCCGAGATGCGTTCCCAGAAATGCGAGGGTTCTCGCGTACGAACCTGGACTACATGCGTGCATTCGCCGAGGCATGGTCGATCGACGCAATTTCCCAACAAGCTGTTGGGAAATTGCCGTGGGGACACAATCTGGTGCTGCTCCACAAGCTGAAACAAGCGGACGAGCGCCTCGCGTACGCCGAGGCCGCCCTCAAACATGGTTGGTCACGTGCGATCCTCGAGGCTCACATCGAGACCCGCTCAGTGCAGCGATCCGGCAAGTCCATCACGAACTTCGATCGCACCCTTCCCGCGGCCCAGACAGATCTTGCCCGGGAGGCGTTGAAGGATCCGTACAAGCTCGACTTCCTCGGTCTCGGCAAGGACGCCGAGGAACGAGCGATCGAGCAGGCGTTAGTCGACCACGTCGCTCGGTTCCTAGTCGAGCTTGGCGCTGGTTTCGCCTATGTCGGCCGGCAGGTGAACCTCAAGGTCGGCGACTCTGACTTTTCCTCGATCTGCTCTTCTACCACCTCAAGTTGCACTGCTACGTGGTCATCGAACTCAAGGCCACAGCGTTCAAGCCCGAGCATGTCGGCCAACTCGGCTTCTACATGGCAGCGATCGACGGTGAGGTCAAGGACGAGGTTGACGGGCCAACTATCGGGCTGCTGCTATGCAAGACGAAGGATGAGGTCGTCGCCGAGTACGCGCTTCGCAACGTTTCCGCCCCGCTCGGTGTGTCCGAATACGACCTGGTCAAGGACCTGCCCGAACCGTTGGCCACCAACCTGCCGACCATCGAACAGATCGAGCAGGAACTCGGAGCGACGGACGCATGATCCGCATCGATGATCTCAAAGGAGCGAACCCATGACAGGCATGCCGACATGGGAGGGCTTCATGATCCCGGTGTTGTCCATTCTCTCCAACGGAGACGAGAAGACCACCAGGGAGATCCGCAACTCGGTGTCGGATCTGGTCGGACTGACTGATGATCAACGGACCGAAATGCTGCCGTCCGGTCGGGTTACCCGGACGGCGGATCGAATCAGTTGGGCGATTCACTTCTTGAATCGAGTCGAAGCTATTCAACGACCTCGGCGCGCCACCTACGTCATTACCGAGCGAGGCATGGCCCTGCTCTCATCGCATCCCGACGGACTGACCGAGCACGAGTTGAAGCCTCATGCCAAGTCCGGCGACGAGTGGTGGGAGAAACGCTCTGGAGGTAGCAGCAGTATCCACGCAGAACTTGATGATCCTCAGTCCACCAACGTTGACGAGATCGACAATGACGTGTCGGTCCTTGCTCCACACGAGCAGGTCGAGCAGGGCGTAGCTCGCATCCACGAGGAGGTGGCATCCGAGCTGTTGTCGCGGTTGGTGGAGCAGGATCCCGCGTTCTTCGAGGGCGCTGTTGTCACGCTACTGCTGGCGATGGGCTACGGCGGCGTTGGAGGACGTGGAGCTACCACCGATCTGACAAACGACGGCGGGATCGACGGTGTCATCGATCAGGACGTGCTCGGCCTCGGCAAGGTCTACGTCCAGGCGAAGCGTTATTCACCAGCTAACCCCGTCCGCCGCCCAGAGGTTCAAGCATTTGTCGGTGCACTCAGTGGCAAGACCGACCGCGGGGTGTTCATCACTACCAGTCGTTTCAGCACGGGCGCCAGAGAGTATGCATACGCTGCCCAGCCGAGCATCGTTCTTATCGACGGCCAGCGCCTGACCGAGCTGATGATCGAGTACGGCGTTGGAGTGCAGGTACAGCGAACCTACCGAGTTGTGGAAATCGACGAGGACTTCTTCACATGAGCCGAATCGATGACCTGATCCAGCAACACTGCCCCAATGGGGTCGAGTACCGGGCACTTGGTGACCTGCTCGTCTATACGCAACCAACGAAATACCTAGTGTCGTCAACAACATACGACCCCAATAATCCAATACCCGTTCTGACCGCCGGACAGACATTTATCCTCGGCTACACCGATGAAACGAGCGGTGTCTACGCAGCTTCTCCAGCCAATCCAGTGATCATCTTCGACGATTTCACGACAGCATCCAAGTGGGTCAACTTCCCTTTCAAAGCTAAATCGTCAGCCATGAAGATGCTCGCCTTGCGCAGCGAAGCTCCAGCAAGTCTGCGGTACATCTGGTACGCCATGCAGTTGGTCCGCTACTCGCCGCAAGACCATGCACGACAGTGGATATCTACTTATTCAGCGTTTCGCATACCGGTACCGCCGATCACGGTCCAGCAGGAGATCGTTCGAGTCTTAGATCTGTTCCAGTCGCTGGAAGCGGAGCTGGAAGCGGAGCTGGAAGCTAGGCACTTCCAACTCGCGCACTACCGCGACTCGCTCATGGCCTTCGATGATTCAGTTCCTTTGATTCCGATCGGTGAACTGGGCGAGATCTACCGCGGCCGGAGGTTCACAAAAGGAGACTACGTATACGACGGCCTCGGTCTTCCAGCAATCCACTACGGCGAGCTCTACACAGAGTATGGAATCGCGGCAACCAATACTGTCACCCGCGTTCGGGCCGAGATGGAACCCACCCTGCGCTTCGCTCAACCGGGCGACGTCGTCATAGCGGAGGTCGGCGAGACCGTTGAGGACGTCGGCAAGGCCACTGCATGGCTCGGGGACACCAACGTTGCAATCCATGACGGTTGCTATGGCTTCCGCCATTCGATGAACCCCAAGTTCGTGGCCTACTACCTCCAGACGGCGGCCTATCACGCTGAGAAGAGTCGTTTCGTGGCCAGGGCGAAAGTGAAGCGGCTGTCTCTGACCGGGATTAGACAGGTTCGACTCCCGGTACCGCCGCTCGCCGAACAAGAGCGGATCGTTGCGATCCTCGACAAGTTCGACGCTCTCGTAAACGACCTGTCGGTTGGCTTGCCAGCTGAGCTTGCAGCTCGACGCAAGCAATACGAGTACTACCGGGATCGACTGTTGACTTTCGAAGAAGCGGCGTAATCGCTGACCCATTGAATAGGTACCCTTTTGCGTGAGGAGGTGCACAACATGGACACGAACCGAGCCATCGACCCCGAGCTCTTGGAGCGGGCTCTCGCCATCGGCGGCGAGAGACCCAAGACGGCGACCGTGACTGTCGCGCTTGAGGAGTACTTCGCCCGGCGTACCCAGGCGAAGATCATCGAACACTTCCACACGATCGATGACTGGAACCCCTACCACGACTACAAGGCCGAGCGCAGTCACCACGACCACAAGCTCGGGCTTAGCGGTTGAGCCTCGTGCTGGTCGACACCAACATCTGGTCCTTGGCCTACCGTAGCGACGCCGACACGGACTTCGTCCACGCGGCCCGACACATCCCGCTGCGTGTCTGGACCGAACGATGACCGACGCTTCCGCACACCGTTACGAGCCGATCGCGTTCAGTTCGCAGAGCACGGTGGTCGCGGAGTTCATTACCGACCCGGCTCCGATGGCCAGCTACCAGTCCGAGGCCGACCTGGAACAGGCGTTCATCGACCTGCTCCGCGGGCAGGCCTATGAGTATCTGTCGATCACCAGCGAGGAGGAGCTTCTGGCCAACCTGCGGTCCCAACTCGAAGCGCTGAACGGCATCACGTTCTCTGACACAGAGTGGGCCCGGTTCTTCCGTGAACGAATCGCTGGCGACAGGGACGGCATCATCGAGAAGACCGTCCGGATCCAAGAGGATCACATCCAACTCCTGAAGCGTGATGATGGGACCACCAAGAACATCGCGCTGATCGACAAGACGAACATTCACAACAACCGTCTCCAGGTGATCAACCAATACGAGTCCGAGGGCACCTACGCCAACCGCTACGACGTGACCGTGTTGGTAAACGGCTTGCCGATGGTGCATGTCGAACTGAAGCGCCGAGGAGTGGACATCCGTGAGGCCTTCAACCAGATCGACCGCTATCAGCGTGACAGTTTCTGGGCGGGATCAGGGCTCTTCGAATACGTGCAGCTGTTCGTGATCAGCAACGGCACCCTGACCAAGTACTACGCCAACACAGTCCGTGCTCAGCACCTGAACGAACGGACCGGGTCGAGGCGGGCCCGGAAAACCTCCAACAGCTTCGCGTTCACCAGTTGGTGGGCCGATTCCACGAACAAGCCGATCGAGGACCTGGTCGGGTTCTCCAAGACGTTCTTCGCCAAGCACACGCTGTTGAATATCCTGACCCGCTACTGCGTGCTGACAGTTGATCGAATGCTGCTGGTAATGCGTCCCTATCAGATCGTCGCGACCGAGCAGATCCTCGGTCGTATTCAGGTCTCGACCAATTACAAACAATGGGGCACGGTCGCCGGGGGCGGCTATATCTGGCATACGACCGGTTCGGGCAAGACGCTCACCAGCTTCAAGACAGCTCAACTGGCGACCAAGCTGGACGGGATCGACAAGGTTCTGTTCGTCGTCGACCGCAAGGATCTCGACTACCAGACCATGGCCGAGTACGACCGCTTCCAGAAGGGCGCGGCCAACTCGAACACGTCCACCCGGGTACTCAAAGAGCAACTCGAAGACCCGAACGCCCGGATCATCATCACCACGATCCAGAAGTTGAGCACCTTCATCACAGCCAACAAGGGTCACAGGATCTATGACGACCATGTCGTGATCATCTTCGACGAGTGCCACCGCTCGCAGTTCGGAGAGATGCACACGGCGATCACCAAGGCATTTCAGCGCTACCACCTTTTCGGGTTCACCGGAACGCCGATCTTCGCAGCCAATTCGGTAAGCGGGGGCAACCCGCAACTACGGACCACCGAGCAGGCGTTCGGCGACAAGCTGCACACGTACACGATCGTCGACGCCATCACCGACAAGAACGTGCTGCCGTTCCGCATCGACTACGTGAACACGATCAAGATGCCGGACTCGATCACGGACAAGCAGGTGAGCGCGATCGACAAGGAGAACGCTCTACTGGCACCCGAACGGATCGCCCAAGTGGTCTCCTACATCCGCGAGCACTTCGAC
>JAGQSZ010000163.1 GCA_020439285.1 Microthrixaceae bacterium | reverse complement strand
CTGTCTCTACCTGCATGTCGACTACCCGGACATGGAGCGCGAGAAGGAAATCGTTCTCACCAAGGTTCCGGACCTGACCGAGTCCCTAGCGGATCAGATCGCTCGGGTGGTTCGTTCGATCAGACAGTTGGAACTCAAGAAGGCCCCGTCTGTTTCAGAAACCTTGGACTGGGCACGAACCCTGGTCCTGTTGGGCGTCGAACAGGTCGATGCCGAGACCGCGGCCAACACGATCAACATCTTGCTCAAGTACCAGAGCGACATCGCCAAGGCAGTCAAGGAACTGACCGCGGAGCGCAAGTCGTTCGACAAGAGCTCGCCACTGTCGACATCTTCGTGATCGAAGGCCGGTCGAGTGGATAGTCCAACGGACAACTCAACAGACAGCGCAATAGCACTGGACGACGCTTCACTGGCGGCGGATCAGGCTGCGGCCGATGCCGTCGGCGAGTCACTCGTTGACCTGCTGTCGGGTTTCATCATCGAGCTACGTGCCGCTGGCCTTCCCGTATCGCTGACCGAGAACCTCGATGCGATGGAGGCAGTACGCCACATTCCCTTGGGGGATCGCGAGGCCTTCAAATATGCCCTCGCGGCGACCCTGGTAAAGAACCACGCTCACTGGCGGGCATTCGAGACCATCTTCGAGGTCTACTTCGCTCTACGCGGATCCCGATTCGCTTTGGACCCCGAAGCAGCAGAGTTGCTCGCCCTGCCCGAGGAACTCGAGGACGCGCTTCAAGGAGCCCAGGAAGGACCCGAGGGTCAGGGTTCATCTGCCGAGGCGCTGACCCCCGAAGAACTAGCCGAAATGCTCTTCAAGTCCCTGCAACGGGGTGATCAGGCGATGATGCGTGCCATGGCACGCCAAGCCGTGCGCCGGTACGCAGGTATGGAACCGGGTCGTCCTGTTGGCGGCACCTACTACCTCTATCGGACGCTGCGGAACCTGGACCTAGAGGGTGTGCTCGAAAAGCTGATGCAACAGGCATCTGAGCAGTCACCTGAGCCCCCAACCTCACTCGAAGAACGGCTCATGAGGGACGACTTCGAGAGCCGGATCGAGGAGTTCCGCAAGGAGATCGAAGCAGAGATCCGTCGCCGGTTGGTGGCTGATCGGGGAGTCGAGGCAATGTCCAAGACATTGCGCAAACCTCTTCCCGAGGACATCGACTTCATGCACGCGAGCCGTGAAGAAATGGCGGTCCTCCGCAAGGCCCTGCAGCCTCTGACGCGGCGCCTAGCAGTCCGTCTAGCTCGGAAGCGTCGCCACGGACGCAAGGGCGCCCTTGATTTCAGGTCCACTGTGCGGCACTCGCTCAGCTACGGCGGCGTGCCAGCAGAGCCGAAGTACAAGTACCCGCGGCCCTACAAACCCGAGATTTTCGTGATCGCTGATATCTCCGGCTCGGTAGCGGCGTTCGCCAGGTTCACGCTTCACCTGGTGTACGCGATTTCGAGTCAGTTCTCCCGGGTGCGCAGTTTCGTGTTCATCGACGGAATCGACGAGGTCACACGCTTCTTCGAAGGGACCGAGGACATCGTCGAGGCGATTGCCAGGGTCAACAGCGAAGCTGATGTGGTCTGGGTCGACGGACACTCTGATTACGGTCACGCTTTCGAGGTGTTCTGGCAGAAGTGGGGCAACGAGATCACATCGAAGTCCACGGTGCTCATACTCGGCGACGCACGCAACAACTATCACGCGTCGCAGAGTTGGGTGATCAAGGAAATCCGCAAGAAGGCACGCCATGTGTACTGGCTGAACCCGGAACCAAAGGCCTACTGGGACACCGGCGACTCGATCGTCGGCGAATACGGTACCCACTGTGACGGCACATTCGAATGCCGCAACCTGCGCCAACTCGAGAAGTTCGTCGACCATCTCGTCTGAGAGCCTGTGGCGGTACCGCGCGGAACCTGCCGAGCATTCACATAATGTTCAGAATCCGACGGCTCATGCCGATTGTGTATGCAACTGGACTAGTCGAATGCAGGAAGCTGGATGGAAAGCAACCACCACCAAGTGAATGAGAGCAGCGGAGACTGTTCGCGTGGTGATGCCGCAGATCTAGCGGAGGCCGGCCTTTTCGCCCAGTTGGCCTCGGATCACAGTCCTGATGTCCAACTGGTCGTGGACCCCATGGGCGACATCCGATATGTGGGTGGCACCGTTGAACAACTCGTCGGCCTGACCCCAGAGGAAACGCTAAAGGAATCGATCTGGGAGTTCGTGCACCCAGAAGACCTCGACTCCGCCCTCGGTGCCTTCAACGAGGCCGCACGTGTCACCGGCTATCACCTGCCCACTGCGTTCCGGGTCAAGGGACCCAACGGCACCTGGGTCGATGCCGAGATCAAGGGCACCACATTCGAGGGACCAGGAGGCACCTGGTTGATCATCTCGATCCGTCAGATTGCTGACCGAGGCGAAGTAATCGCCCGACGCAGAAGCATCGAGACCTTGATCCGCGAGGCGTCTACTGCGTGTTCAGCCGTGTCGTGGCCAGAGGTCGACAAGGTCGTCACCTACTTCTTGGAGCAACTCGTAGGCATAGTGAACGCGTCGTCGTTCTCCATGGGTTGGGAAACTGCTGGTCGGATGGAGCTCGGCGCCATCTGGCCTGAACGTCACGCCGCGGCCCACGTCGACGGATTCGAACAACTCTGGCCACGCGAGATTCTTTCATCGTCGATGTTGCACGTGAGTCTGCGCATGGAGGACGTGCCCAGGTCACTTCTGCGTGACCTGATGATCGTCGATGGCGTACGCGCAGTTGTAGAGTTCCCGCTCTCCGACGAGTCGCCGTGGGGCGTGGGACGCTTCACCTTCAAGGGCTCCGCGGCACGCTGGGACGACGCCAACCTGGACCTGGTAAAGGTGCTCGTCACGACTCTCATGTCGACGATCTGGCGCTGTCGGGCTGAACGCAGCCTGCAGGAACAAGCAACTACGGATCCTCTAACCGGACTGATGAACCGAGCTGAGCTGTACCGGGCATTGGACACCTGTCTCGCTGATAGGCGTACCAGCGGCCGAGTTGCCGTGTTCTACGGCGACCTCGACAACTTCAAGATGGTGAACGATCTGCGGGGTCACAACGCCGGAGACGACCTGCTCTGCTCAGTCGCCGAAGCACTCCGTTCGAGTGTCCGGGCCGTGGACGTCATCGCACGACTCGGCGGCGACGAGTTCGTCATCGTTTGTCCCGATGTTGACGACCTCAGCCAACTCGACATGATCCGGGAACGGATCTTCGAATCGTTCTGCCAGATCAACACCTTCGATGTTCCGGTATCGATCAGCCTAGGTATGGCCCTGGCTGAAGACGGCGAATCGAGCGGTGAGCTGCTGTCACGAGCGGATCACCTCATGTATCGGACCAAACGTGCTGCGGCCAACAGGCGACTGATACAGCCGACAATCGCCTGAGGGGCTCGTGCCCGAGCCTGCCCCGATCAGGGCAGGTGTGAGATCGCGTCGTCGAACACCCTGAACAACGCGGGACCATCCTTGTCCTGGCGTGCGAGCACGCCGTGCTTACGACAGTTGGCGAGAATCTTTCGTGCCTCGCGGCCGGGCCATGGCCGTGGCAACAACTCGGGTGGCAACAGGGGATCGAGTTCGAAGCACTCGTTGAACCTGATCGCAATGTTGAGCGCGCCCGGCAGGAAGTCGTGTTCGGTGAGTGTCTCGCCCCGACGTCGCATCGCCAACAGTTCCTCGGGTACGCCTTGGTAGGTCTCGATGAACTTGCCGTAGCGCTCGGCGACCTCGTCGAGGGGCCACAGCGTTGCAGCGATCTCACGAACGTCGGTGACACCGTTGATGATCAGGTCATCGGTGCTCAGCGTGCAGATCTTCTCGGAGATACCAAGCCGTTCGGCCTCAGCAGTCAGTTCCTCGGTCCAGTCATGCGGCGATACGTACATGCCCGGTTGAATGTCGGCACCACCGAGTGAGCGGATGAAATCACGGAACGAATCACGGGCTGATCGCATTGATTCGGGGATGGCGAAGGACACGATTCGCCAACGCCGATCCCACCCACGACCTGCGGCGTCCTGGGCATAGGCCAACAGGTGGCGCTGCTCATTGACCGATAGTTGTGCATGACCAGCCGGTGTCGCCGTGTACGTCGCTTCCCGTCCTTCGCCCTCTCGGGTGAAGACACCTTCAGTTACCAAACGACGCATGCACGACCTGATGGTCTCGACAGCGATGCCGCATTCTTGGCCGACCCGGAACAGTTCCGAGCCGAGAACCGACCCGTCGCGGTGGGTCAGACCGAGAACCATCAAACGCGTTGGCGGGCTTTCGCTCGTGATGCTCGAAAGATCCGCTGGCCTGGCATGCACCAGCGCCTCAGCGGTCGGATGAGGTTCGGCCGTATTGCTCACGACCGCCATGTTTTCGAGTTTCATCGCCAAACGCAAACCGAGTCAGTTTCGCCCCGCGAAGTCGTTCCGCGAAATCGCTTGGTAGCCTCGATACCCGACGCGGCAGTTGCGTCGGCTATTGAGCGTCTATACCTTGCGAGGGATTCAAAACACTCCGATCTCGGTGCTCATGGGATCGGACAAGGGGGCAAAGGTGTCACTGGTTGACAAGGTCAAGGGCAAAGTAGACGGCTACAAGCCTCGGGTAACCGAGTGCATCATTCTCGCAAGGCCGCTCCCGTTGATCGCTGATGAGAAGCCGCCAGCCGGTGAGGACTTCGAGTTCAAGGTTGTCTTGGACCCCACCGATCGCCACCTGCGACAGATCGAGACGCCGGAACGCTTGGAGCTGATGAAGGGCCCATTCGCGCGGGACGTGGTGGTGATCCTGGCGATCCACAAACCGACCGACAAGACCATCGGAAAGATGTGGCTGACCCTTCGCTCACCGGAGCCGGATGACCGCAGACGAGGCCTACTGCCGATTCACCTGGCCAAGGACGAATGCTTCCTGTTCGATCTTTGGGTGCACGAGGACTATCGCCGTCAGGCCGTCGGGTTCACCCTCGCCTATGAAATGGGAGCTGCGATGGATGCCTACGCACCACAGCTCCGCTGGGTCTACGGCTACTGCCACAAGGACAACGAGGCGTCATTCATGCTGATGACCGCCTTGTACGGAATGTGGCCGGTCCAAGAGATCAAAGAGGTCGAGATCGGTCCCTTCTACGTCAACGTGGTTCCCGGTTCTGACACACCCAAGTTCGGCCCGTTCTCCAAGAAGGGCCGTCACTCCGGCGACGGATTCCAGATGCCAGGTAGGCCCCGCACCGGTGATGATTACCGTGACTACCACCACAAGGATGGATTCGCGAGGGCCAATGAGAACCCGCCGGTCAGCGATGGTTGGATGTGGCCAGGCCCCGAATGGTTCGACAATGACCATCCCAAGGGTTCTGATGGCAGGCCGGCCACACCTGAAACGCTCCCGCGGGAGTACTGACGCAACCCGGTAGCGGGCGATTCAGCGGCCAGTTCAGCCGATGGGCAACCGTGTCGTGACTGTCAGGTCGATGCGCGCAGCAACTCGGCCACATCGAAGGCCAAGTCGAGCGACTGACGGCCGTTCAGACGTGGATCACACATGGTCTCGTAGCGGAGGCCCAGGTCGCTGTCGCCGAGTTCATCGGAACCGCCGACGCATTCGGTGACGTTGTCTCCGGTCAATTCGACGTGCACCCCACCGGGCCAGGTTCCCTCGGCCTCATGGGCGGCGAAGAACCCGCCGATTTCGTTGATGATCGCGTCGAAGTGCCTGGTCTTGTGACCGGTTTCGGATGTGTAGGTGTTGCCGTGCATCGGGTCACACGCCCTAACAACCGGATGGCCCGAACTCTTCACTGCCTGCAACAGAGGTGGCAGGGCGTCACGGACTTTGTCGGCGCCCATGCGTGAAACAAGTGTGAGCCGTCCCGGGATGCGGTCCGGGTTGAGCGCCTCACAGATTCCCAGTACTTCATCGGGTGTGGCGGTCGGTCCGACCTTGCATCCAACAGGATTGGATATGCCCCTGAAGTACTCGATGTGGGCGCCACCAAGGTCACGGGT
>JAGQSZ010000162.1 GCA_020439285.1 Microthrixaceae bacterium | reverse complement strand
CGATCTCGCGTCCACCGACGCCGATGTCACCGGCGGGAACATCAGTGTGCTCGCCTAGGTGACGGTACAGCTCGGTCATGAAGCTCTGACAGAACCTCATGATCTCATCATCGGAGCGACCCTTGGGATCGAAGTTCGACCCACCCTTGGCTCCACCGATGGGGAGGCCGGTGAGGGCGTTCTTGAAGATCTGCTCGAATCCCAGGAACTTGATCGTTCCGAGGGTCACCGTCGGATGGAAGCGCAGACCACCCTTGTACGGGCCCAGTGCGCTGTTGAACTCGACGCGGTATCCACGGTTGATGTGGACCTCGCCCCGGTCATCCAGCCACGGAACCCGGAAGATGATCTGACGGTCTGGTTCGGCCATCCTCTGAAGCATCTTGAGGCGGGCAAACTCCGGGTTCTTCTCGAGAACTGGCGATAGCGAGCCGAGTACTTCTTTGGTGGCTTGGTGGAATTCGGTCTCACCCGGGTTCATCCGGACGATCTCGGCCCACACTTCATCTAGTCGTTGGTTCATCACGGATGCGACACTAGCGATTGACAATGTGTTGATGGCAAGGGATTTATTTTCTCTCTACTCAGAACGGATTGCGTCGAGCATGTCGAGCTTGGTCGCACGCCGTGCGGGGAGGATGGATGCGAGGACCCCAACGAGGAGCCCGACCACGAAGATGAGGCCAACCCTCGCCCAGTTGAACGAGAGGCCTATTTCCACCTCGGGGATGCTCGAGACAAGTATCCAGCTCAGGAACACACCCGACGACATGCCGATTACGGTCCCCATCAATCCCATGAGCACGGCCTCAGACCGCACCATCGAAGCAACCTGACCTTTGGTCATGCCCAGGGCCCTCACGAGCCCCAGTTCGGCCCTGCGCTCGAAGATCGACAAGGTCATTGTGTTCACAATTCCTACGAGTGCAACTATCACGCTCATCGCTAGCAGAGCGTTGACTGCTCCGATAAGGAAGTCGAACACCTTGCCGACTGTTTGACCAATGAAGTTCCCTGGGACCACTTGCACACTGGTGTATCCCCGGATTGCCTTGTCAAGTCGTGGACCGACTTCATCTGCTTTGCCTGGCTCAACTCGGATGAATATCTGGCTTACGGGCTTGTCCCCAGCGAGTCTGTCAAAGGTCTGGGGACTTACCACATCGCCCAAGAAGAGCGAGTCAATCTTTGCTTCGAACATGGCCGAGATGGTCAGGGTGATTGACTTGCCGTCAAAGGTCGTGAACGTCTGCGATTCGCCAATTCGACTGAACTGCGATGAGGACCCCCCAGAGCCTCCCAGCGCGGAATAGTCGGCACTCGCCATACCGTCTCCGTTCGTGACCTCCTCGAGAGATCCCTCAGTGATCTTGATCCCGGTTGTGTCGCGAAGCTTTTCGAAGTCAGCCCCCGATATGTACAGGACCTGCCCGCTTTCTGAGGTGATCGGAATGGACTTCACTGGGGCTGTGGCCGTCACTCCCTTCACCTTGTCGATCTTGTCAACGAGCGTTGGAGCAATTGCTGATTCGGAAGCGACTATGAAGTCCGATGACGAGAGTTTGTTGAGTTGATCGACCGTCGCGGTCTTGAGCGCCTCGCCCGAGACTGTCACGAGGGTCACTAGGAACAACCCGATTACCAGTGCATTGGCTGTGGTAGCCGTTCGTTTGGGGTTCCTGACAACGTTGTCGGCCGCGATCCGGCCCGTCAGCCCGGTGAGAGACAGGACTGGTCGAATGAGCTTGCCGATCAAGCGTGCGAGTAGCGGCCCGGCAATGAATAGACCCACGAACAACAAGAGCGCACCTGGCCCAAGGAAGAACCAGTGCGGTTTCGTTAGCTTGTTGACTGCCAGCAGTCCCAGAGCAACAACTAGAAACGCGCCGCCGATGTATGCGCGGGCCTTCGAGGTTCCTGATGTGTCAACCGCTGACTGTCTCATCGCTTCGACAGGTTTGGTGCGACCAGCTCTAAAGGCAGGGACGATCACCGAAAGGAGTGTCACAACGGTGCCGACGATCATCGACAGAATGACCGTTCCAAGGGTGATCTTCACCCCGTTTCCGGGTAGAGACAGATCGAACTTGCCGAGTATCAACTGAAGACTCTTACCGAGAGCAGCGCCGAGCACGATGCCAATGGCGCTGGAGCCGACGCCAATACCGAGGCCTTCTGTAATAAGGGACCGACGGACCTGCTTGGGTGTGCCGCCAATGGCCCTGATTAGAGCGAGTTCCCGGTATCGCTGCGTAACGACTACCGAGAAGGTATTGAAGATGACGAACCCAGACACGAACATCGCTAGGTATGCGAAGCCCTGCAGAACCGGACGCAAGAATCTGATGAACGCAAGGCTCGACTTGGTGACGTCCTGAATCAGCTGCGCTCGAGTCTGAACTTTGACATTCGTTGGAAGTGACTTCTGTAGCGATTGTTTGAGGCTGTCCACATCGCCTGACGCTCGCAGAATGATGTCGTCGACCGTTGATGTTCCAGCATTGAGAACCTCTGTAGCGGTGCTCTCTGCGAACGAGACGGTGCCTCCATCATCAAGCGCGTCAGCGGAGCCGAAGTGTGATATGCCCACCACCTTGGCTGTGCGCGGCCCGATTGGTGTTTCAAGATCGACCTGATCTCCGACGTCAGCCTCTGCTGATTTTGCTGCGTCGACGCTCAGGACGACTTCGTTGTCTGATTTCGGAGCTCGGCCTTTGGTTAGCTCCAACGGATTGAGTTTGTCGTCATCAATCCAGTTGCGTCCCATGGTCCGCAGGTTGCCAACGGTTCCATCAGACTTCAGAACCCTGACCACCGCCGACATTTCACCAGCGGCCGCGGCGACACCATCATGGCTGCGAACCTTTTTCACGTAGGCAGCCGGGATGCCTTGGAGTTGTGATATGTCCACCGTCATATCGGAGGAGACCACAGCAAGATCCACGTGCTCGTATCGCTGCTCGACGTTCCCTGTGAGGCCCACCCGAACGGCGTCGGTGAGCATAAGTCCGGCAGCGAGGAACCCGATACCAAGAATGATTGCTAGGGAAGTGGCGACAAACCGTGTGAGGTTCGCCCGAAGAGACTTGAGTGAGTATGAAAACACGAATCAGCCGCCCAGATTCCGCATCTTGTCGAGAATGGAATCTCTGGTGGGTTCGAGCAGTTCATCGACGATCAGTCCATCCGAGAGGAACAAGACCCTTGATGCGTGCGATGCAGCAACTGGGTCGTGGGTGACCATCACTACGGTTTGTCCGAACTCGATCACAGCATTGCGCATGAATGCGAGAATCTCGGCTGATGAGTGTGAGTCCAGGTTGCCTGTTGGTTCGTCAGCAAAGATGATTTGAGGGCGCTCTACAAGTGCTCGGGCCACGGCCACACGTTGCTGTTGACCTCCGGAGAGTTCTGAAGGTTTGTGCGACAGGCGGTCCCTCAATCCCACCGTGTCAATCACATGATCCATCCAGGCCTTGTCGGGTTCTCGCCCGGCGAGGGTCAAAGGGAAGAGGATGTTTTCCTCTGCGCTCAGCACTGGCAGCAGATTGAACTGCTGGAAGATGAACCCGACACGCTCACGCCTCAATAGAGTGAGCGCCTTCTCGTTCAATCGGGAAATATTGACATCGCCGATGATCGCATCGCCGGACGTCAGCTTGTCAAGCCCGGCGGCACACTGCATCAGCGTCGATTTTCCAGACCCGGACGGACCCATGATCGCGGTGAAGCGGGCTGATTCGAAACCCACCGTCACTCCGTTGAGCGCACGTACCTCGCTGTCCTCACTGCCGTAGATCTTGTATCCATTCAGGACCTGAGCGGCCCACCCAGGGGATTGGACCTGTGGCTGTGCGTGACCTTGGACAGGTTGGCTGGAGGGGTCAAAAGCGTTGGGCTGAAAACTCACCGGACCAAGCTAGCTGGTGCAATTGGTGGGGTTGCTGTCGGAGCCTGTGAGTCGACTAATAGGATGCCAGCGTTGTTTGAGGGACTTTCAGAACGAATCAATGTGGTCATGGACCGACTGGATTATCGCCAGCGGACCATTCCACCCCTTGCCGTCGTGAATGGCGTGTTCAAGAAGTACGAGGACGACCGCGGTTCTCAACTTGCGAAACTGCTGGCATATAACGGGTTCTTCTCGATGTTCCCACTCTTGTTGGCATCGGTTTCGGTCCTTGGGATCGTATTGAAGGACAACCCGAAGCTGCGCGAGACACTGATCGATTCGGCGTTGTCGAGCATTCCGGTCCTTGGTAGCAATCTTCAGGACACGGATCCGCTAAGCGGGAGCACATCTGTGCTTGTTATCTCGATTCTCATGGCGTTCTGGGCAGGTCTCGGCCTTTTGGACATGCTGCAAGAGGTCGTCAATACGGTGTGGAATGTCCCTCGCTTCAAGCGTCCCCCTTGGGTCCCGCGGCGTCTACGGGCAGCAGGTGGAGCACTTGTAATTGTTGCCTGTGCCGGTATTTCAGGGCTCGGAAGCTATGTGCTTGCGACGTCTCTGGCTGATCCTTGGCGCAGCACTATTGCGGCGCTCATGGCAATTGCCGCTGGTGCTTTTGCGTTTCTCGCCCTCCACAAGATCCTCTGCGCACGCCAGCTCACGTTGAAGGAACTGCTGCCGGGCGCGATTGCTACGGCGCTCGGATGGTGGGGCCTGTTCAGCCTCGGGAGCGTCTATGTCGACAGGGTTGTGAAAAACGCATCCGACACTTATGGGGCATTCGCCGTTGTGTTGGGGCTTCTGTCGTGGAGCTATCTGCTGGGAATGATGTTCGTCTACTCCACAGAGATCTCAGCAGTGCTTGCTGACGGTTTTTGGCCGCGTAGCCTGACTGGGCGCAACTTGGCCGAACCTGATGAGCTGGCGATAGAGGCTGTGGCACGTCGTGAACTCAAGTTCAAAGCCGCTGAGGTGTCGGTACAGGTCGACGACGTAGCTAGCGATGATGAACTAGACCCTGAGAGCCAGACAACCTAGGTGTAGAGAGAGTTGCCTGCGTTGTAGCCGACTGACCTTGCGTCAGTGCCGCAAAGCTCAGATGATTCGTTCCTTTGGGCCAACGTAAGTGGAGTCGCCATAGGCGAGGATCATTGCGCCAATTGGGAAGAAGAAGAACAGTAGGAGCGTCCAGCCGATGTCCTTGCCGAAGAGTTTGGCTAGGTCAGAAGCCATCATCCACGCAACGATGAAGCTGAGACATGGGACGAGTAGCAGGAGAAGCCACCACCAGTCACGGCCGGCCAACTTGTAGATGACATATGTGTCGAGCACCGGAACGATGCCGACCCAGCCAGGCTGGCCCATCTTCTTGAACAGGCTCCAAAGGCCGACGACATAGAGGATGACGATCACGAGGCCGATGATGACCCATGACATGACTGCTGCAAAGTCCACTGACATAGGGGCAGACTATTCCTGATTGGGGCTCTGCCAAAGCATCCGACACCTGATTCAGTGTGGTGATTGGCAGTCGTGCGGGGTTGGCCTGGCAGGACTGTAGATCAGGGGGTATGCCGATTTTGCGCATCGATGATCGCATTGATCGCAGCTTCCCGACCTTCCCAGTCCTTGACGATGCTGCTCTTGCCCGGCTCCAGGTCCTTGTAGACCGTGAAGAAGTGATGGATCTCAGCAAGGAGGTGGTCGGGTGCGTCCTCAACGTCTTGATAGCTGTCCCAACGCGGGTCGCCATGGGGGACACATAGAACCTTCAGATCCCTGCCGGCCTCGTCTGTCATCTCGAGCACTCCAATTGGACGTGCCCTTACATGGCAGCCAGGGAAAGTTGGCGCATCCAATAACACGAGTGCGTCCAAAGGATCGCCGTCCTCGGACAGGGTGTCTGGAAAGAAGCCATAGTCTGCTGGATACACCGTCCTTGAGAAGAGGTGTCGGTCAAGCCAGATCGCATCGCTGTTGTGATCGATCTCGTACTTGTTGCGCGACCCTTGGGGGATCTCGATTATGACTTCGTACCAGTCGGGATGGCTCATATGGCCAAGTTAGGGTCTTCGGTGACCGAGGTCAGGTCAGGACAACCCGGGCGGACTCGCGGGCTGCGCTGATCAAGGCGTCCTTCAACTGCGATGACAGTAGCCCGTCTCTGTTTTTGGGCGCGTGA
>JAGQSZ010000161.1 GCA_020439285.1 Microthrixaceae bacterium | reverse complement strand
CAAGAAAGGGGTGAATCGTCTCGAACTGGTAGTGGATGAGTGCCGCCTGCACCAGTGGCGGCAGCTCAGGCGGCTCATGAACAAATCGCTCAAGGTCACTCAGGAGATCACCTAGATCGTCAGGGGGAGGCGGGACGAATGTCGCCGTGTCGATGGTGGCCCCCGGCGGTCCGATCCAGTTCTGTGTTGAGCGGATCTCGCCGGGTTGACGATCGCGGCCGCGGACGCCCGCCAAGATCACCCCGTGCATCTCGCGAATGAGCCTCGTGCTCATTGGCAGGGTTTCAAGCCGAAGAAGCCCCATCTCCATCGCCCTGACATAGTTGACCACTTCCTCGACGTCAGCAGTCAGCGGCTGCCCGTTGGCTTCGGCATCGAACACATCGAACAGCGATGCCTGAGTGCCCTCAATTCGAGTGGACGCTACCGCTTCCCGGCGGAGATAGGGCCTGACCAGAAGGTGAGGGTCGGGGAGTAGGCGTCCTGCTCCAGCAAGCCTTCCGAGGGCCGCTTCGGCATCTGCCAGGCGGAGAAGGTTCCCTGATGAGATATCGACGGTTCGAGGGATCGAGCGTGGGGCGTAGGCCACATAGCCGTGTGGACCGGGAGTTAAGCGCGCTCGACCGAACTGCGTGTCGGCAAATTGCTTTGCGTCCATGGCCCACATCCTACCTGACCCTAAAGAAACTGATCGGTTTCTTTAGGGTCACCAGCCGTCTGGTAAGGTCGCATAAGGGTCGACTGTTGCGGCGTCAGTATTCTGAGGATGCCGAGTACACAACTAGGCCGCACCGGACGCCTATCGATTGGACCTTACATGTGGGCAGACGGTGGAGGAGTAGGCACTACTGAAGTGCAATGGCAGCTTGCGGACCTGTTGGTCCTCGTATCTACCCAGAAGAGAGAAGTGCTTTGAGGTTCGCTCCGCTTGGTCGACGATTGATGCTGGTAGGACTGTTTAGCTTGCTCGGATCTGCATTGTTCGTCTCGGCGCTCGCTGTCTCGTCCGAAATCGGAGCAGCCAATGCTTCATGGATGATTGGAGCATCGCTATTTCTTCTATTTGCTGCGATGAGGGCGTGGCTCTCGAAAATAGAATTGGATGACCGGGGCATAACCATCCAGACCATCTTCTGGACGCGCATGTGGGAATGGTCCGAAGTAGTTCAATTCGGTGAGATGCGAATTCGATCTGGAATGCTCCCAATCACTTCTCCATTCCTCCTCTTGGGCCCTTCAGATCGTCATATCGAAGAAATCGTAGCGCTACCTCTGCTTAGACCAGTTGTGATGGCGTTCGAATCAAGGTCGGCTTCATGGGTAGATATTCTAAACGATTTCGAAATATATAGACGTCAGCAAATTAGGAACACAGAGGGCAAATAGCCAATAAGTCAGCGATTCATGGAAGATAAACCAGAAGCCAGAATTGGGATTTAGCGTGACGCGACGATCGAATAAGCCTTCAAATACAAGGATCGGTACCAGATCCGATTTCAGTAGCTATCCCATGGGCAGCTCGGTTTTGAGGGCGCGCTTTGGTTCCTTCGCGATACATTTCTGGATTGCCGTATTCCTCAGTCTCTTTACGATATTGGGGCTGTTGACACAATCATTTTCCAACAAGTTCATGCTCATTGGAATGACTTTATTGCCAGCGATTCTGTTCTTAGAAGTCTTAGTTGGACTGACGAGATCGTCGATTGAGATATCTGAGGATGAGCTATCGGTGACCAACCCGTTCGGGCAGCGTAGGAGCTTCTCATCACATCAGATTCATAGTATGGACGTCCGGAACCGATGGTGGTCGCATATCGGGTATGGAGCTGTCGGTAGCTTCGACGCCAGCTCCCCAGTCTGCTATTTGACTGACAACAGTGGCCGCTCGTTTCGACTTGCGGCATCGGCGCCGATGCGGGAATCTTCCGAAGCTTCTCTCGAACTAACGCGCTGGTGTACGGAGCGGTCAATTCCATTTCGCTTCAAATAGGGATCCCCAAGGGTTGTCGCTGAGGTCCGCATCCGAATCAGCCGGACGTCTTGGTGGTGCTCCGGGGCGGACCGTGAATGACTCAGCTGCCGCTCGAGTCGGCCGTTGACTTGTCCGCAGGCTTCTCGGTGGAGTTGCTCTCGGACTTGTCCTGATTCAACCGCCTGTGCATCCGACCCATTCTCTCCACCTTCAAGTCGAGCGAGGTGCTGTTGATCGTCTTTTGGACACGCTCGGTGGCCTTGGCGAGGCGCTCGTCGGCTTCGGCCTGAGTCAGCTTCCCGTCGGCAACTGACTTGTCGAGTGCGGTCTTGGTTCCCTTCACCATGGCAGCTGCGAGATCGTCAGTGGAAACACCCTTCGACTCAGCGATCTGGGCGAGAGTCTTGCCTTCTTGCACCTGAGCCTTGAGGTCCTCGGTGGTCATTCCTAGGGCCTCGGCCGCCTCACTGAACCTGAAGATGGAGCGGTTGATGCGACGGCCCTTTCGTGCCCAAGTGTCCTCGTCGCCGACGAGCTTCTTCACCACTGCGTCAGACTGTGCTTGGGTGATCGTCCCATCATCCACCAGCGGTTTGAGCGTCTCGGTAAGTCGCTCCGTGCGGCGCTGGGCGAGCTTCTCCAAGTCCTTTGTGACGGTCTCCTTGGTGGACGACTTGGAATCCGACTTCGAGTCTGACTTCGCGACGGTCGTGGTCGTCGAACCGTCCTCCTGCGCGCCAGCGAAACCGGGGGCGATCAGAACCACGCCACCCGCTGCTCCAGCGAATAGTGCTGTTGTCACTCCTGCAGTTGCCAGTGACTTACGAATCTTCGACATTTCCATCTGCTCCTTGGATCGGATGTTCATTGACTCGGATCGGAACCAGTTCCGGATCTCGAGCGGTTCGGCTTGTGGTGCCGCAATGACGATGATCGGATCCCCAGGTGAGGGAATTGTTCGAGAAAGGTTGGAAAACGGTTAGAAACCGCGAAGTCGGCTTGACTTGCCGCTGATTTCGACCGGATTGCCGGGTCAGCCGTTGAACGGCGGAGGAACCGGTGGTCCCGAAGGAACAGGCGGAATCACGGGAAGGGAAAAGCCCACGACAGCACCGCCTTCTGGTTGGTTCCATGCGCCGGTTGTGCCGCCGTGTGCCCGGACGATTTCATCCACGATCGACAGTCCGAGTCCAGAGCCGGGTCTGGATCGTGCATCGTCGGCCCGGTAGAAGCGGTCGAAGATGTATGGCAGGTCGGTCTGTGGAATTCCCGGGCCTCGGTCGGCCACTGTCACCTGACCTCCGGAGCATTCAACGACTATCGGGTAGCCACTCGAATCGAACTTCACCGAGTTCTCGATCAGGTTGGAAACGGCACGCGCCAACGAAGTCGGTCGTCCCTGCACGAACGATGAATCCACTCGAACCTCGATTGAACGGCCGGTCCGATTGGCCACACGGTTCGCCGTTGATTCCACCAAGGCGCCAAGATCGATCGTCGTTGCGGGCTCGGTGTCCCTGCGGAAGGTAGCCAGTTCGATCACCTCGTCCATCAAGGTGGTCAACTCTTGGGCCTCGGTCGTTAGGTCATCGAGGATCCGTCGACGCTGTTCCGGGTCGATCGATTCCGAATTCGACAGTGCGAATACATTGGTTCGAAGGCTTGTTAGAGGCGTTCGGAGTTCATGCGCGGCGTTCTCCACAAGCCGTTGTTGATCCTCACGGGCAGAGGTGAGCGCCATCAACATGGCGTTGAACGACTTTGCCAAGCGTCCGGTTTCGTCGCTGCCCGAATCTGGAACTCTGACCGATGGGTCAGCTGTCGAAGCAACCTCTTCGGCGGCGAGTGTCAGCCGGGTCAACCGCTTTGTTAACTGTCCGGCGATCAGAGCGCCCAACAGCGCGGCTACCCCGGCGAGGACTGTTGCAGCCACAACAATGCGTCTGGATAGTCCAGAGAGAATCGAGTGGACCTCTTCGAGGGATCGTGCTGCCTGTACGGCGCCGCGCTGCTGTCCGATCGACGCCGTAAGCATCCGGTAGTCCTGATCCGAGACCGTGACGGTTCGAAGTTCCCGACGGGAGCCGGTCGAGCCGGCAAGTTCGATATCCAGATCGGACACCGGTAACTCGACGTCGGTGGAGAGCGCAACGTTTCCCCGGGGACCGATCGCCTGAAGCACCACGTCACTGGGTGCTCTGAAATTGCGCAGCGACCGTAGCGCTCTGCCAGCTCTTGGCCGCTCCTCGTCGAGTCCCAATGGGAGCCCGTTGAGTTCGTCAACCGCATGGGTCAACGAACGATCGATCTGATCGTGGAGTTCACGGGCCGCCGATCGATAGGTCGCGACTCCGACGAGCCCGGTCGCCGCGATCGTCAAGGCGACCATCGCCACAATCAGTTTCAGACGCAGGCTCATCAGCGGACCTCACTCGTGGCGGAGAACGTACCCGACGCCGCGAACCGTTTGAATCAGTGGTTCCGGGTTTCCGTCATCGATCTTGCGTCGCAAGTAGCTGATGTAAACGGCCAAGTTCTTCGAGTCCGGTCCGAAGTCGTAGCTCCAGATCCGCTCGTAGATCAACGATCGGGACAGGACGATGCCCTCATTGGTCATCAGCAGTTCAAGAAGGTCGAACTCGATACGAGTCAGAGGAATTTCGGTACCGCCGCGCCAGCACCGTCTAGCGCCCTGGTCCAACCGGAGGTCCGCCACCTCGATCACCTGGGACTTGGTGGCGGGAGCAGCGGGAATCTGAAGACGGCGAAGCAGTGCCCGGACCCTTGCAAGCAACTCGGCCGGATCAAAAGGCTTGGCCAAATAGTCGTCCGCGCCGGCGTCGAGTCCGGCGACACGATCCGAGGTCTGGCTGCGAGCAGTCAGCATCAGAATCGGAATGGGCACACCCTCGCTACGCAGGACGCGACAAGTGCTCAGACCGTCGACTCCGGGCATCATCACATCCAGGATCAGCAGATCCACTTCACGGGTGCGGACCGCTTCGAGCGCCGCTGCTCCGTTGTCGACACCGTCCGCTTGATACCCCTCGAGTTCGAGCAGGCGCACCAACGACTCCCGGATTGCCCGGTCATCGTCGGCCACCACGATCCGCGGGCCCACAGACGGATTGGTTGAGCTCACCGGGCGATGCCTGCGGAGTCGGTCCCCAGCTGCTTACTGGGCGAGGGGCTTGTAGAACACCAAGCTGTTGCCCTTGTTGTCATAGACCACGGCGCGTCGTTCGTGTGCATCGTTGTAAGGACCTTTGACGATCCCACCGCCACTCGCTTCGATCGCTTCGGCGGCACCGTCAACGTCGTCGGTCTTGATCCCGACGACCACCTTGCCCGGCATCGGGTGGTCGATCGCGGTGGCCAGAGCGATAGTTACCGAACCTCCGTCGATGGCGGCGAAATGGGATCCGTCGCGGAACTTGAGAGCCATACCCAGGGTCTCTGTGTAGAACTTGATCGACTCTTCGAGGTCATCGGTGGACAGGACCACCATCCGAACGTCGTATTCCCCCATGTCGCGCCTCCTTGGAGCGGTAACCGGTCACTGCTCGCCAGCATATCGACGGTGATCCCCAGGAGCGTTCGCGACGATGGATCAGTTTTTGCTCGAGCGAGTCTGGCCCGCGTGTCACTCGGGTCACTCGTAGAGCGGCGCCACCAGATCCATGTCCTCCATGCAATGGCGCGGCGGTTCCGGATCCTCGTTGGTGGCGGCGGTCATCCTGACCTCGGTTCCACAAACCGAGCACCGGTAGGTAAGGCGGACCTTCCGCAACGTGCCCGGATCAGGTGGTGGCGGGGGAGGAGTGGCCAGCTGTTGCAGGACGAAATACCCGACCCGCAAGATGAGCGCACCCAGGATCATCGCCGGGATGACAGTTCCAGCGGGAACCGATGTGGTCAGGATCAGGGCTGCCGAAACAGCTGCTATCCCGACTAGCCACAACACCAAGCGCGCCCAGAACGGTACAGGCGACGCCTTGGACGGGCGGTCGCCCGGACCGTCGTGACCGGCGTCCTCATCGTGGATCTCGTCGGTTGCCTGGTCCATACGCGGAAGTGCCTCCGATACCAGCGTACCGGAGGCACTGAGCCGTGTACTTACAGCTGTCTTGTCAGACAGTGCTGACTCAGCCGAGTCGCTCGATGATGGTCGCGTTGGCGAGCCCGCCACCTTCGCACATGGTCTGCAGGCCGTAGCGTCCGCCGGTGCGCTCGAGCTCGTTGAGCATCGTGGCGAGCAACTTGGCGCCCGA
>JAGQSZ010000160.1 GCA_020439285.1 Microthrixaceae bacterium | reverse complement strand
TTCAACCGCTATGTGGATGGGCTAGCAACCTGGGCACCGCCAGAACGTGAAGCCCACCTGGAAAGCGGCAAGATGATCGTCGAACACGGCTATGTGAATGCCTTGCCGTAACTCTGGCTGACCTGCTCAACAGAACGAACACGGAGAACTCCATGCCACATATCGATCTGCCAGAAGGCGTCCCCGGAATCCGCGGACCGATGCTGTTTCGCCCGGAGACAGCAGAGCCGTTGAATCACCTGGCCAACGTGTTACTACGCGGCGACAACACGTTGACCCGTGGCGAACGTGAGTTGATTGCGGCCCGCGTGTCGCGTCTCAACGACTGCAAGTACTGCTGCGATTCGCACAGCACCTTCGCGGCGCATCAACTTGATGGCGGCATGGAGACCGTTGACTGTGTGGTCGATGACCCCGACTCGGCGCCGGTGTCACCGAAGATGAAGGCCTTGTTGGTTATCGCTGGCCAGGTGCAACAGGGTGGCAAGGCAGTCACGACCGAAGCAGTAGAAGCAGCACGGGCTGAGGGCGCGACCGATACCGAGATCCACGACACCGTGTTGATCGCCGCGACATTCTGCATGTTCAACCGCTACGTCGACGGGCTAGCGACCTGGACTCCAGAGGACAGGGCCGAGCACTGGGAACGCGGCAAGGTGATCGTCGAACACGGTTACGGCAACGCGTTGAAGTGAACCTCTAGAGACGTGACCGACAGCGACACGAGCGACACCGACATAACCGAAGATCCGTCGGACATCGCAAACGCTGACACCGACCGGTCAAGCCAACGATCATTCGCTGGCTATCCGGTTGTGCTGCCCAAGATCAGGGATCCGCGGTTGCGGCTATCCGTGGTCACCAGCACCCTGCATGTGCTGGGCCAGGTCACGTTCAACTTCAACCTGTCGATCGCTCAGATCCTGGTTTCGTTGCTGGCCGCCGGCGCAGTCGAATTTGCGGTCACCTTCAAACGACAGAGGGTGATCGCCTGGCCGGCAAGCGCTCTGTTGACCGGCAACGGTGTCGCTCTCGTCCTGCGAATCCCTGGGACCGAGCACGGCGACTGGTGGTCGATGCGCGGCTGGTACATCTTCGCCGCAACTTCGGCTCTCGCTGTCGCGTCCAAGTACGTGATCCGTTGGCGGGGAGCCCACATCTTCAACCCGTCCAACTTCATGTTGGTCATGGTGTTCATCGCACTCGGAGAACAGCGCGTGGACCCTCAGATCCTGTGGTGGGGTCCGTGGAGTCTGGGACTCGGCATCGCATTCGCGGTCATCCTGGTCGGCAGCATCGCGATCACATTGCAGGTCGGGCAGATGGGAATGGCGATCTCGTTCTGGGTCACCTTTGCCGCGCTCATAAGCGTTATCACCTTGAGCGGGCACGCGATAACAGCGAACTGGCACATCGGTCCGCTCGACGGCTGGGCCTACTGGTTCACCTTGGTCGCGTCGCCCGAGGTCATGGTCTTCCTGTTCTACATGATCACCGACCCCAAGGCGTCGCCTAGCACCGCCCGCGGCAAGGTGATCTTCGGTTTCTCTGTTGCGGTTGCGTCCGCCGTGTTCGTTTCGGCTCAGACCACCGAGTTCGGAACAAAGGTGGGGATTCTGGCTGGGCTAGTCGTTATGTGTCCGTTCGTTCCCATGATCAATGCTCGGACCGCCGCTGCGGTCACCGCACGTCCAACCGTCCTCGCTTTCACCACCCGTCAAGCAGGCATGACTGCTGCAGCCCTGATCGTCTCAGCTGGTGTCGTATTTGGACTCAGCTCCACCCGCAGTTTCGAATCCCCCGGATCAGCCACCGCGTCAGCGTTGGACCGACGGTCCGAAGTCACTCTCAACGCCGATGTTCTACCCAAGGTCGAACTCGACGATTCCGCTACACGATCCGCGTTCAAACTCACTCCCGAACTCGCCAAGAAGATCGCGGCCGATGCAGCGACAGACCTGGCGATCGAGGCCCTAGCAGTATCGACACTCGACTCCGAGTTGGCGTCTGCAGGCGTCACAGGACAACGCCTTTCAAGTGTTGACCGGGCCATCAGGCTGCTAGCCAAGGACAAGAACACGCCGCCGCCGATGGAAGTGGCGTACCAGTTCGACAAGGCGACGGTGACGGTCATCAAGCCTGACGACGGTCCTCAGACCCCACCCGAGTTGGCAGTACGGATCAAAGGAAACGTCCGTGGCACGGGCGGCACAGTAGCGATAGATGACTACTTCACCGTGACGCGGGTCAAGGACTTCTATCTGATCAGTGGAGCCTTAGACACCAACCGCAAGCAGCTAACGCCCGCACCGCTCGACGCCCGAGTGACCAACATGACCGTGGTCGACCCCGATAGTGATGCTGAGATCACGGCCCCGAGCCAGCCCGCCACTCCAGACGAACTCGCCGGACTACAACTCGTAGACAAGGCCACAGAGATGGGGCTCACCCTGCCCCACGCACGCTACGGACTCGGAGAACGACAGAACTTCAAGATCGGCGGTGCCGCAGTCGGCGACGTCAACAACGATGGACGCCCCGACATCTTCGTGACCCGAGTCGGTTACCCGAACGTTCTCTACCGCAACGACGGATCGACGTTCACCGACATCACAGTTGATGCCGGCCTGAGCGACGTGCCCACCGACACCGCGATCAATGGCGGATCGACGGCCGCGATGCTCGTCGATCTCAACGGCGACGGCAATCTCGACCTTGTTGAACTCGGCATGCCTGGGACTCCTAACCGCTTGATGACCGGCGACGACTCGGGACGATTTACTGACGAGTCGAGCCGATGGGGTATCTCTTCGCTTGCGGAAAGATCCGAAAACTCATCGCAAAGCTCGCTCTCCGTCGGGGTCGCAGCGACCGACTTCGACCACGACGGCAACATCGACCTGTTGTTGCTGGCAGCCGAACCCGACAGGATTCACCGCACCCTTGCTGACGACAAGATCACCGCTGACGATGTCTGTAGCGATTCAGCCAGAGCACTTGTCGACGGACTACCGCCAGCGGCCTCGGGCACAGTGCTTCTTCGCAACACAGGCACGGGCTTGGAGGACGCTACCCAACGCTTGGGAGTCGATCCGTCACGTCTATCGGTAGCTTCGGCGCGTTTCGTGGACCTGGACGGCGACGGTTGGGACGATCTGATAATCACAGGCGATGGTTGCACCACGAAGGTGTTACACAATGACAGCGGCACTTTTGTGGACGCAACCAAAGGGTCAGGTTTCGATCAGGTGGCCTATGCCACCGGAGTAGCCACGGCTGATCTGAACAGCGATGGTGTCGTAGACATAGTTCTTGGCGGTGCAGCATTCCCATCAGCGTCTGGCCGGTGCTCCACAGAGGTCTCCGGCTACTCCTGTTCTTCCAACCGTGTGATGGTCAACGACGGCACTGGACATTTCGCTGATCAATCCGAAGATCAGATGGTGCAGTACTCAGGATGGACCTGGGGTATCGGCGCTGCAGACTTGAACAACGATTCCTTCGACGATCTATATGCCGCGACAGGTACACGGACGGTGCAGGGCTGGTGGGCCAAGGCCAACCCCAGCGATCAACCACCGTTCGACTGGTCGAGCAGCCCCGACTACCTATGGGTCGGCGCCGGGTCCGCACCGATGCGGTCGACGATGATCGAATCGATCACCACTGGCAGGCCAGACCCAACTTGGGGCCGTGCCGTCATACCAGCCGACTTCGATGGCAACGGCAGGATGGACCTGCTCATCATTGACGCCACCCGTGCTCCGTCTTTGTTGATGAACACCACGTCCAACACCAACCACTGGCTGGGTGTTCGACTCAAGGACGCCACGTCGTTAAACACGGCTGGAGTCGGGGCGACGGTAACCGTCGAATCGGCCGACGGCAGGGCCTGGGTCCAGCGGATCGGGGCTGAAAGTTCGTACCAGTCCTCTGGCCCTGCGGGCGCCCATTTCGGCTTGGGAGCCACGGCAGACATCAAGGCCATATCAATTCGGTGGCCCGACGGCTCCACCCAGACGACCGACGCGCCTCGGGCAGACGAGTGGTTGCAAGTCGAACGCCAGAAGGTCGGCCGATGATGGACAGTCAACGTAAACGACTAGGTCGGCGGCTAAGTAGCACACCCAACAGAAGCAGCAACCGGAGCGCCCAAGGCACACGTAGCTTGTTGATCAAAGCGGCACTCGCGGTCGCTGCGCTGGTGCTTTTGTCGACCTCTTGCACGACTTCCAAATCGCCATCTGAATCGAACTCCGATTCCGGGACTGTCCACGATAGAAAGCAAATAGACACCCAAGGACTGCACTTCACCAACGTCTCCAAACAAGCTGGTCTAACGGCCAAGCAGTCACCACGGCCGTTCTTCGGCGAGGATTCAATGACGTCTGGTGCTGCGGTTGCTGATGTCAACGACGATGGCTTCGACGACATATTCGTCACCAGAGCGGGTCTGCCAAACATCTTGTACATCAACAACGGTGACGGCACATTCCGTGATAGCACAGCCGACGCGGGCTTGGCTGAGCCCGAACCGACCTACGGATCATCTGCTGCTGCATTCTTCGATGCCGACGGTGACGGACACTTGGACCTGCTGACGACTGCTTTCGGTCGTGGTCAGAACCGCTTGTACATATGCAATGGTGACGGCACATTCAGCGACGCGAGTATCGAGCGCGGAATCGTATTTCCCACCCTGCCCGCTGATAGAGAAGTCGCTCAGATGCACGGGGTGAGTGTTGGTGACGTCAACGGCGACGGGACGCTCGATGTGTTGGTGTTGCAGTGGTACACCGACGGCCTCAGCGATTACGCCACCGACGCCTACAAACTCGCCGAAGAACGCGGATTGGATGATCCTTCACAACTAGATGCATGCACAGTCAGCCAGTTGATGGACGAAGTCGAACAGTCGCGCCGGGACCATGGCTACAAAGCAAGTCCAACATCGAGCAACCCCGGTTCATTGAGTCGCCTGTTCATCAACGACGGATCCGGTCACTTCACCGACGGCACTGAAGCGTGGGGACTTCAACTGGATCGGGTGCTCGCATTTACCGGCGTCTTCCTCGACTACGACGGCGATGGACATCAGGACCTGGCGATCACCGGCGATGGTTGCAGCAGTCGTATCTATCGAAACATTGAGGGGCAACGTTTCGAGGACGTCTCAGCCGAGGCTTTCCCCCGAACCGATGAGAACGCCATGGGGTCCGTCATTACCGACGTGAACGGTGATGGGTTGCCCGACTGGTTGATGAGTTCGATCTCCTATGGAAAGCCGGGTGATCGTTGCCCGGTTGGGGGTTCACTCGTTGGGTGTTCCGGTAACCGTCTGTACGTCAACAACGGGGATGGAACGTTCCGGGACGACACTTCGAAGTCCGGTCTTCGCGACGGTGGCTGGGGTTGGGGCATTGCCGTGGAGGACTTCACCAACAGAGGCACGAAACAAGTGGCGATGACCAACGGCTACCGAATGAAGCCATCGACAGGTCAAGATCCAAACAGCGCGGACGACGCTTCCAATCCCTATCAACAGTTCATGACGAGGTTCTACAGCGACCCAACCCGCTTCTGGATGGTGGACAACAAAGGCAACTGGATGGACGTTGCCAAACAAGTCGGAATCACAGACAACGGTCTCGGACACGCTCTGGTCCCCTTCGATTTCGACAATGACGGTGACTTGGACATCCTGATTGCTCAGAGCAACGAAGCACCGATCCTCTACCGCAACGACTCCGCATCCAACAGCTCATGGCTAACCATCCGCCTCGAGGACACAACAAACCCGGGTAACAGACATGGCGAGGGAGCAAGGGTCGAAGTGTTCGAGGACAACGAGGCCAAAGTCGATCAGCAGGCTGGACCGAGAGTCGGTTGGATTACTTCGGGCGGATCATACGAATCGCAGAAGCCGGCCGAGTTGCACTTGGGTTTCGGCAAGCGACGCAAGCCAATCGCACGGGTGGATGTGTACTGGCCGGGCGCCAGCTCACCCCAAACGTTGAGCGACATTGAGTTAGATCAACGACTGGTCATCAAACGGGACTAACCCTTTACAGCCCAGCTCAGGGTTTCTTCGATGACGCCGGGCCCATCCCCGCTCCGGTCGAAGAAACGCACCTTGGTGTTTATCGATGGCGTAGAACATGCAACCACTCGATCAGTTCTACCTGCACCCGAGATCAACCCACTGCCGGTCTGGCCGACACATGTGGCTGTGACGCCAGCAACCGTTCGGGTCTCGGTCTGCCCTTCACGACCCTTGGTCAGATCGTCACGCACGATCGCCAAGGTGTA
>JAGQSZ010000159.1 GCA_020439285.1 Microthrixaceae bacterium | reverse complement strand
GAACTTTGGTTCACACATTGCACAGCGACCCTGTTATTATTGACGACATATCCACGCTCAGCGAAAGGTCCGGCAGGTGACGGACCACCCGGGAGCGCTTGGACCGACACACGGGATCAGCAGTCGGGAAGGAAGCCGGTAGCAATACCGGGACCAAGGAACCATCGGGGTATCTCCGGTGGTGACGAACAAGGATCGATGATCCCCGGTCAGCGGATTGTAAGGATCCGCCGACCTTTCGCAGGACCAAGTTCAAACACCAAGTACCCATCCAGCGCAGAGCCGCCGGGGAGAAATGTACGAAGCTAACGAGACGAGTGAATACCCGATGGCGGAGACCACCGATTCTGGTGACGCGCCCCACGACGAGCGCGCTCAGGAGGGACCACCTCCGTCCGGATTCGAGTTCGCAGTCGAGGCAGCCGCCGCTGCGGAGGCGTCACCGGCACAACTGCAGATGCTCGCTGACTATCCAGAAGCCTGGCGTTGGTCACTCGAACGACTCCTGCATTTCACCGATGAGTCCTTGGAAGCGGTCAGGCGAATCAACGGCCCGGAACGAGATCAAGTCGTCGCCGACTTCGAACTCGAACGGGACCGTCTAGAGGCCGCTCTCGCCCGACTCCTCGGCGACACCGAATCCGGACAGGATCCGCTTCTGCTCGAATCCGCTGGCGAGGTTCGACTCCAGGCCTCCTGGGCCGCTGGCAGGCTGGTCATCTGGGCTGCCGGTCCGGCAGCAGCACCGGCGTCGGCCGCGGAACTGCAAGACATGTTGAACAGAGCGGGCGTGGTCGCAAGTGGTTGGGCCACTCATCCACCGGTGAAGCTGCCTTCTGGTGCTGCTGCACCGGCGCTGGCTCTTCCCATCGTTGATGCGCTCGGTTGGCTGGCCAACGTCGGCGCGGGACATGACGACAATGAAGCAATCGGTTCCAGTGTCACTTGGCTCGGCCGCGTCGCGATTCTTGCTGTGCGCAAGGTTGCCGCCGGGCAGATCGTCCCAACTGTCAGGAGCCGTCGTCGTGGCCGCACACCTGAGGGTGAAGAGGCCAAGGTCGAATTGTCGGTTCGTTGGGCTCCGGCTCTGCTGAGCGAGACCCAGATCAAGAACCTTGCTGCTGCAATGCCAGGTCCGTTGACCGCGCTTGAACGCACCGAACCCCGTCAACTCACCATGAACGTGCTGGGCGCGATCGTCAACGCAATCGCTACTGACGCCGCGAGTCGTCTGACGCTGCCGGCGGCACCTCCGAATCCGGTTGATCAGGTCACCATCAGTGAGTCGCTGTTGACCCGGCTCGACGGCTCAAGTTTCGAGGCGCCGACCAAGGCTGCAACCGAGATCAGTCGTCGCATGGACCGTTGGTCCAACCCCGTTACGACACCGTCGGATGCACGCCTTGTTGTTCAACTCCAAGCTCCTGATTCCGACGGCGCATGGTTCTTGTCTGTCCAGGGTCCCGACCCTGACGGGAAGCTGGTGCCATTGGAAGTTGCTCTTATCGAGAGCCGCCCAAAGCGTCACCTGGCTGACGAACTCGCCAGACTGGAGCGACTGATCCCGGTGCTCAAACGTCCGGGAGCAGCGCGCCGTGGCGAAGTGATCATCAGCCAGGACGAAGCTTGGGAATTGATGAGCGAGACAGGACCTAGGGCTGCTGCCGCAGGGTTCGACGTTCGCGTTCCTGCACTTAGCCGAAAGAAGGCAACCCCGGCGCTTCGTTTGGACGCAATCGCGAAGGATCCTTCGGTTGTCGGAGCGAACCAGCTCGCCGATGTCCGTTGGTCCGCTGTGTTCGACGACGTCGAGTTGAGCGCCGCTCAGATCGCGGAGTTGGCTCGCGAAGCGCGCCCTCTCATCCGCAGTCGCGGCCAGTGGGTAGAGGTGGACAGGGCTGATCTCGCACAAGCAGCGGCTGTGCTCGCCGAACGTGAGAAGACCAAACAGCTCACAGGCGCCGAAGTCCTTCGTTTCGCCATGGGACTCGACGCTTCACCGCTCGCCGGTGGGGTCAGCGTCGGAGGATCCAGTTGGGCTGCCGACCTGTTGGCAAAGTCGGCCCAGATCTCCAAAGAGCCCATCACCAAACCAGACGGCTTCAACGGGGAACTCCGGTCCTATCAGGGCGAAGCCGTGTCTTGGTTGGGTTTCCTCGATTCGGTCGAACTTGGTGGCTGTCTGGCGTTGGACATGGGTCTCGGCAAGACACCGACAATGCTCGCCCACATCGCCCGGACCGCGGGTTCGGGCCCGGCGTTGGTGATCGCTCCCCCGGCCGTTGTCGGCAACTGGGCATCAGAAGCGGCGAAGTTCACCCCCGATATGAAGGTGCTGGTCCACCACGGAGCGTCCCGCTCATCCGAGACTGCTTTCGAAAAGGCGATCGCGGGCAAAGACATAATCATCACGACTTATGGGACAGCAGTTCGAGATGTAGAGGCCCTCTCCAAGGTCAACTGGGATCGCATGGTTCTCGACGAGGCTCAGGCGATCAAGAACCCGGCGAACGAGACCAGTCAACAGCTTCGGCGGATTCCGTCACGGGTCAGGATTGCTCTGACCGGTACACCTATCGAGAACGGTTTGAGTGACCTCTGGTCGATCCTCGACTTCACGAACCCTGGCCTTGTCGGCACACGTCCGAGTTTCGTGGCTCAACTCTCCACCACCAACGGATCTTCCAAGAAGAGTGCCGAGAGCGCCTTGCGGGCACTGAACGGTCTGCTCGTGTTCCGTCGCACCAAGAGCGAGCCCGAGGTGGCAAAGGAACTTCCGGAACGTATCGATCAACTCGATCACTGCTCCATGACCGCCGAACAGATCGGTCTTTACCAAGCAGTGCTCGACAACCTGGTCGCGGAACAGGATTCCGCCAGTGGCGAAGAGCCTCGCAAGGGCGCTGTTCTTGCGGCCATCACGGCCCTCAAACAGATCTGCAACCACCCAGTCGCATATCAGGCCGACGACAAGCCACTCGCCGGGCGTTCCGGCAAGTTGGCACGACTCGAGGAAATAGTCGAAGCCGTATTCGCCGCGGACGAACGAATCCTGGTGTTCACACACTTCGCGTCATGGGGTGTGAAACTCGCAGAACATCTCAGCGAGTTCACCGGCACCAAGGTCGACTGCTACCACGGCGGATTGTCGCGTGGCGTGCGTGACAAGATCATCGAGGACTTCCAAAACGGTGAAGGCGCCGGCGCTCTCGTCCTTTCGTTGAAGGCCGGCGGCACCGGCTTGAACCTGACCGCTGCTAGCCACGTGGTGCTCTATGACCGTTGGTGGAACCCAGCGGTCGAAGATCAGGCCCGTGACCGTGCATGGCGAATAGGCCAGACCAGAACAGTCGTGTCGCATCGACTGGTTTGCCCCGGAACTGTTGACGAGCGAGTCGAAGAAGTCGTGTCCGGTAAGCGACACATCGCGGACCTGGTGCTTCCGAAGTCGAGTTCGCTGGCCGATCTCGATGCACAGCAGCTACGAACTGCGCTCGGCTTGCGCGATGACCTGTTGATGACCGAGTCCTCTGATGATGAGCGCGTACGGGAACAGACGGCGCAGGACTTCCGCTCGACCGATCCCGAAGACGTCGAGTCGACCGAGCAGACGTCAATTGGTGATGTCGCTGTTTTTGTTTTAATGATACAGCTTCCACCGAGATCTACACAAGGAGCTTCCTCATGAGCGGCCGCCGTCGCAGCAAAGGGCGTCGTCAACCGGGGAAGCAGGCCAAGGCCGCGCCACCAGCAGAGTTCTGGCGTGCAGCCCCCGAACCGCCTGATCCAGAGGAGATCGATCCGTCCGAGTATCCGACGGCCCTGATCAATTCCATGGGGACGCCACCTCTTCCAGGTCAGGCGTCAGTCGCCGAGCACTATTTCGCGGCAGTTGTAGAGCGAGCGGCGGGTGTCGCTACTGCGGTTGCAGCATCCGCTGGGCTTCTCGACTCCGGCGACGACTGAATCAGTTGACCGACAGCTCCCGAGCTCTCATGTCCGCTTCGGCCGCAAGGCTCTCGGGTGTGGTCCAAGCCGCGAACTCCAACAGGATGCCGTCGGGACCCACGAAATAGATCGAGCGGATGAACACCCCAGGGTGCATCTCCTCTGAGATACCGATTTCGCTCTCATCGTGGTTCGCGACCTCGGTGCAGTCGACCCCGGCGGCTTCGAGACGCTCACGGTATTGGTCAATCCGGTCGGCCGGAACGTTGAACGCAACGTGATTCATGGACCCGATGGCGCTCGTCAATGGTCCGCGATCAGGCCGGTTGACCGGTGTGGCGATCCCCGGTGCTGGCGGTGGCGAATCCGGAAACCAGAAGAACGCCAGATGGTCCCCGCCACCACAGTCGAAGAAGAAGTGCTTGCCGAGCCCAAAGGGCAACTCGATGGTTCTCACGAGTGGCATTCCGAGCACACCCGAGTAGAACTCAACTGTTTCGTCCATGTCTCGACATACCAGCGCTAGATGGTGGATGCCGCCGTATTCGAATTTGCCCCCGGTCATGAATGAAACAATACGCACAAAACCGTCCCGCTAGCTCGCGTATCCTGCCCACCGGGACCGTCGAGTCGAGGAATCGATCCGGGTGGAACCAACCGGGCACGCCGATAGCCTCAGATCGTGTCCTTGAGTGAACAGAGTCCCGCCATCAGCAGGGCCGATAGCACCAGCAGCTCCAGCGGCTCTCAAGGACTTACGATGCGACGGGTCACCTTCGAATATCCGGAGGAGTCAATCCTGTGTTGGACCCCGCGGATGCCCGAAGTCTCCGCAGCTGCGAATGCGGTCTCGTTGATGATGCCGTTCCTCGAGCCCTTCGTGGCGCGCAGCATCAGATCAACCATCGTCGACTTGCCGCCGGAGCTTGCTGATCAGGCCCGATGGTTGATCGATCAAGAGGTCTCACACCAGCGGCAACACCGTAGGTTCAACAAGTTGTTGTGTAGCGAAGTTCCGGGTCTTGTTCGGACCGAGAAGATGATGCGCTGGTTCTTCCGTCGTTTCGAATCCGCAGCGTCGCGGAAGTTGGCTGTGAGCCTGTCCGCAGGAGCTGAGACCGTTGCGTTCTCGATGGCCCGCTGGACCGAGCGTCACTCGAACGAACTGTTCATGGACGCGGACCCGGTCATCACAACTCTGTTCATGTGGCACCTGGCCGAAGAAGTCGAACACAAAACTGTGGCGTTCGATGTACATCGAGCAACGGGCGGTTCACGATTCCAATACCTCGTTGGAGCCCTGTTGGCGCTGATAGTGCTGGGCTGGTTCACCGTGATCGGGAGTCTCACAATCCTCCGGGCACAACGCCGGCTGCGGAACCCGGTCTCGTGGTGGAGGCTGACTCGCTGGGCGTTCAGTCTGGCGTTCGAGGTCTTGCCCAATGTGTTCGCAGCGGCGATGAAATCGCATCATCCGAGCGAGATCGCCGACCCGATAAGTCTCGTTGCTTGGCTACGCCTCTACGACGAAGAAACTCAAAGCATTCCGCTGTGGTGGCGGCCTTCTTCGCTGAGCGCATAGCGCGTTAGTATCGCTCAACGTTGAGCACCCTCCTTGGTACAAGCCCTTCTGATCAGACCAATTCACTTGGCATAGCTGCGGTAGACCAACTGCGCGCGGTCAGGCGGGCACGACGGATCGGCAACGTCGCGTGGGGCGATCTCGCATATCGCGTCTACACCACAGCACTCGGCTCCATCGTGTTGGTGATCTTCGCCTCGGGGCTGATTGGTGACTCGGTACTCAGTGCCACTGATCTCGATCGAGTCACACGGTGGGGGCCACGGTGGGCGGGACTCATCGCAGGCGTGATGATTCTTCTCGGCGCCCGGTCGGGCTCCCGTGGGGGTCCCATTGCTCTGGAACCAGCTGATGTCCACAATCTTCTGCTCGCGCCGGTTCCTCGTGGCAAGGTCCTGTTGCGTCCGAGTGTCGGCACTCTCGGCTACGGCGCACTCGGAGCGGCAGCTGCCGGTGCCCTGGCGGGCTTGTTGTTCGCTCAGCGCATGCCCGGCGGCAACGCTGCTTTCATCTCCTGTGGCGTTCTCTTCGGCGCAGTAGCTGCTGCGGGAGCCTTTGGCACGGCGTTCCTCGCAGCCTCGCGCAAGGTCGACTCACGGATCCTGATCGCCGTGGCACTCGTGCTGTGTGCCCTGTCGGTTGCCGAACTCGACGGGCTCATCGCCTGGTCACCGATGACGACACTCGGCAAGGTTCTGTTCTGGCCCCTCGGCTTTTCCACCCTCGGGCTGATCCCTGCGGCGATATGTGTAGCGGTCGCCGTCCTTGGTATCTCCTGGATTGGTGGGCTCTCGATCGAAGCAGCCCAACGGAGGACAAGGCTCGTTGGACAACTCCGCTTCG
>JAGQSZ010000158.1 GCA_020439285.1 Microthrixaceae bacterium | reverse complement strand
TTCGCTTGATACAACTCCATGGTTGAATCCGCGATCATCCACTGGATCCCCTGCTTCTCCGCCAGCATCGAACCGTGAGCAAAACGGTTGAGCGACCGGTCCACCATCATGTGAGGGCATCGGTTACTGCGGTGGACGCGGGCGCCGCTGTAGTTTTTGATGAGTGCACGCGGATCAAGAGTTCAAGGACGCTTGGCGGCACCTGACAGGATCGACGCACCAACCTGCATTGTGGGGTTTCATCAGTTGCGACAATCGATAAGTCGTCCGACCATCAAGAGTTCGAAAGGGTCTATTGGCCTGTTTAGCCGAACTGATATTTGTGCCGACTCGTGTTGCATGAAACAGAGTTGGGGTTCCAGACTCCAATGTCTGATCTCTAACTCCGGAAACTTTTGGTTGTCAGTCCGCTGCCGAGTTCGATGGCCCACGAGCGGTAAGGAAGCTTTGGCGATGAACCGGAATGCCGTGTGTCGGAGTGGGTTGCGGATACAGCGGAAGTGTCACTGGACGGTGAGGCTGGTCGTTTTCTTGGCCGTTTTTGGGGTTCTTTCGGTCGGGTTGGAGACGGCACCGGTGTCGGCTGGTTCTCAGAACAAGGTTCTGATCATGACGGAGTCAGTTCTGTCGAACTCTCATGAGGCTCAGTATCTCAACGGTCTTGGTTTCACCGTGGAATACCTCTCTGGGTCGCAGTGGGCCAGTAAATCAACGGCGTACTTTTCGGAGTTCCGGGCGTTGGTGATCGGCGACACTGGTGATACCCCGGCGGTCGTGTTCACGAGCTATCTCGCGAATGCGAAAGCGGCGTGGTCACCGGCGGTTACTGGGAACGTGATCATCGCTGGGGCGGATCCGGTAGGTCATTCGAAGTGGACGTTGATCGATAACGCGTTGAGTTACGCGGTGAATGATTCAGCGAAGACAGGCTTGTACATCACCGCTGGGGACAATTTTCCGAATAATTCGGCGCCTGTGCTCGACGGACTCGGCGCTGGTTGGGCGGGACAGAACGTGAACCGGAATTCGGTGCACGTCGTAACCCAGCATCCGGTGACTAGTGGGCTTACGGATTCGTGGCTGTCGAACTGGAGCGACTCGGTCCATTACCGCTTCACGGTCTACCCAACGGATTTCCATCCACTCGCGATTGATGTCGATAGTTCCTCGGATTGGAGTGGCGCTGACGGAATCAACCGGGTCATACCCGACGGCTGGAGCTGCGACAACCTCCAAAACACCTGGGACTCCGTCTACAACTTCGGCCACGAGATCTGGACCTCCATATCCCAGCTCTTCACCGAACACGACACCAAAGCCCTCAGCTACTTCGCCGTCAGCCTCGGAGAAGTCCTCACCGGATCGAACATGGGTGACTGCCTCCTCACCCCCAACGACGACCACGACAACTACAACACCTACGCCTACTGCATCGGAACCTTCATAGGCGGCGGACTCACCAACTACATCACCCTCGGCATCGGCAAAGCAGCCATCGCCAAAATGAAACAAATCATCAAAACCGTCGACGAAACCGCGCTCCTAGCAAAAACCCCACGTGCGGTAAGCGCCTTCGATGACCTTGCCCACTCGGGCTCCGGAATCCAGTCGTATCGGGCGCAACAGGCCGCAACAAGAGGTCTCGGCGGCGAGATTCAGGCCCATCACTTGATCGAGCGTCGATTCGCGAACGTCATGGGCGGCAACACCGACGACTGGGCTTCGATCGTTGTAACCAGAGCTGAACACCAACAGTTCACGAACGCGTGGCGCCAAGAGATTCCGTATGGGCCTACCGGTACCGGGATGGCGACAAGGGCTCAGGTCGAGGCTGCTGCACGCCAGATCTACGCCGACTATCCCGAAATCCTCAGAGCACTGGGACTCGGATGAGCGATTTCGTAGAACTCCGATGGAAGCGCAACCGGGGATGGCCCTGGCCCGAAGCTTCATGGGGGCTAACGCCGATGTTCGGCGAAGACGGCTGGTGCCATTCCTGCGGTGTGCCCCGGCATCCGCAGTGCGGCTCGCTGGTGCTGGAGCGCAAGGGCTTCACGAAGGGTGTCGAAGGGGCATGGATCCCCAACTGGCAGTTCGACGTTATCTGCCTTGAGCGGAAGCTGGCGGCAACCGCAGCGGATCGGTTTGACATCGAGCTGCGTGATATCGATTGGCACGGTACGTCGCCTGGCGATGCTGCCCAGATCGTGATCCCTACAATTGGCGACGCGTGGTTCGATCCCGACGACTTGCGCGCTGCCGCCGTCGCCCAGCATGGGACCGACGGCACTCGGTGCGCCGAGTGCGGAGTATGGCGGTGGATGCCGCTTGCGTTCGGCTACTTGCCGCCGCTTCGCATCATCCCGGCACTCGGAGACGTCGACGTGGTTGCGAGCCCTGAGTGGTTCGGCGATGGTTGGAAGGCCTTTCGGCAGATCCTTGTGCGTCGGCCCCTCGCCGAGATGATCGTGGCTGCGAGCCCACGAGACTTTCGGGTCAACGAGGTCAGCTAGTGGTCGACGTCCGTCCACTTGACCTGGTCCGGGCGGGCGCGCCGCCTTCATGCTTGCCTTGCTCGCGGCTGTGGTCATGGCATCGCCAGGGGCTGCGCACGCGACGCTGGCGGAGAAGGCGCCGCATGCGTACGACAACCTGGCGGCTCGCTCGGCTACGGCGGCTGATGACGAACCAGCGGCGGGTGCTGACCAGGTTGCTCGCGAAGCAGAAGTCGATGTCAATGGGAAACTGCACAACTACGACGAGCGTTCTAGCGTTGCGTGCACGTCCGCGGGTGCCGAACGCCACGTCGCTCGTGGTCCACCTTCGGACAAGGTCCTGGGGACCAGCGACGCGATCACGAGTTCGGCCGACCCTGCCGGTAAGCCCGGCTGTGTTTGTCGCGCTCTCCAGAGCCCGGGGGCCGGACTTGTTACCCCACATGCGGTAGGTGCGGCGGATGACTTGGTTCGCCAGGGTCGGCAGGTCACGGGAAGGTTCCCTCGCAATGCCGCACCCGATGAGGTGCTGGTCCGCCGAGGTGCCGATGGATCGGTAAGTCACTATCAGGTCTACGGGCCTGACGGACTGCCCGTGCTACGAGTGGACGTCACGGGCCGGAGTCACGGAGGTGTGCCGACCCGCCCCACGTCGTCGAGTTCGAGCGGCACGTGAACCCGACCACCGGAGAGGTCTTCGTCCGGCCTGGTTCAACGGTGCGGCCAGCTCGACCAGACGAGATTCCGAGATGACCCCCGATCCAGTGGACCCTCTTGAGCTGCCCGACGCGGCCGCCTGGACAGCTTCCTATGAAGGGAGGCCTGGGTTGCTCGACTTCGTCGGCGTCCGTGTCGGTCTTGCCGGTGCGCTAGCCGTTGCCAAGGTTCTTCGGCCGGACTTGATCGATTTTCGCGGCTGCGTCCTCCTGCGGGAGCGGTTCAGCCATTCCAGCTTCGAGGAGTGGTGGGAGCAGCTCGACGGTGATGTTCCTGAGATCGAGAGCGTGGTGAACCATCTGCACCTCTGGGATCTCTTCGAGGTCGAGGACGAGGACGTTCTCGCGGATCGTGCCCTGGGGGACCTTGCGGTTGCTATCGCGTCATCTTGGCGTTGCTTGCTCGCGGAGACCTATCCGGATCGTCGCTTCCACGTTCGCGTCACGACCTCGGCGAATGGGGACTACGGACCGACGATCTCCTTCGCGTCAACGTCTGAGGAGTTCAGGTAGTGGGTGTGACCGAGCATGGGCTGAAGGTAGGTGCCAGGGCAGGGCTGTGCAGCGTCGTGGCCGCCCTCCTTCTTGGCGTGTTCGCAGTGGCGAGCGTTGCCGTCCTAGCCGCTAGTGCGACGGGGTCAAAGGTCTCGGCGTTTACGACGCGCGTCGAGGTGAGCGACGCTCTGTTGATCGGGGGTGATCACCAGCCTGCGCTGGCACCCTCCGTACTCGCCTCTAGCAGACCCAGCCTTGAGTACGACGCGCCCGTTGGTTCGCTCGTCGATGCAAGTACGCCGGTCCTCTCAGAGGGCGCGTTTCCCCAGGTCATCGTCGATACAGGTGGGTCGCCCGGGGTAGGAGCCGAGTCGGTTGGTACGCGCACGACGTCCGCGCGCTCACTTGTTACCCCAAGCGGGCCACTCTCCAGAGCAGATCGGCTGGACGAGGTCTTCAACCGGTTGCGACAGGGTCCGCGACCAGAAAACGCCGATGACGCTCTGGGTCTGTTGTCCAGAACGCTGGACGAAGTCGAGGACGCCCACAGCGGCGTGCCTCGGAACCCGAATCCCGGGTTGGCTCCAGACGGCAGGATGTACCCACCTCAGGCGGACAACATCATTCGGCACACGGATGGTTCCATCACGGCTACGAGCCGGAGACACACCATCGAGATCGATCCTGGCGGTCGTACGGTCATTCGCGATCGGGCTTCTGGTCAATAGGTCTTCAGTGACTGAGTGGACTGAAGGACCGGCGACCGATGCCCGTTCAGGACGGCAGGTCAAACAGTGGATTGAATCTGGCTGGCCGGCTTCCCGTGTGGAGCTCACCGAATCGGAGAACTCGTACATCCTCCACGTGTGGACTGGCGCTATCACAGACCCTAGTAGTGTGGCGATGATGGCGTACATCCTCCACGTGTGGACTGGCGACCTCTGTCTGGTTCTTGAGCGGCGCGGCGAGGAGTGGGGATTCACTGACGACCTAGCGGCGGACGAGCCAGGATTCGACTCGGGGCACCCCCTGGTGTCAGGGGACGGTGCAATGGTCCTGACGCTAGTTGGGCAGACGTTAGATCGGGTCAGCGAATCGTGATCTGGGCCGTGGTGATGGCCTCTAGTCCGGTGGCGCTCCTTTCTGTCCTCAGGTCCTTTAAGGAACCGCTGTTGTCAATCAACATCTCATTCGACGATCCGCACACGCGCCCTGCGGCCCGGTCTCACCGCTGGCGCCCGACGTGTCTGGCTCTTCTCGTCATGCTCGTTGCGGTCGTCGGCCTGGTGGCCCCGACCGCGTCCGCGGGCGCGGCCACCGGAAACCAGAACGCCGTCGCGCCCATCAACCCCGAGATCGCCTCTGCCGTCGCTGGCCGAGCGGCCGTTTTCCCTGGTAGCGTCGGGGCTTCCGGCCCGGTGTTTGACGACGGGGCGGTGGTGTCACTTGTTACCCCACGAGCGACACTGAGCGGTCGGACGGTGCTCGGCGACAACTGGGAAGATGCGATCAGGGCTGGGCGTCGGGCGAAGCCAGTCGATGGATTCCACGACGTTGTGGCTCATGGCACCCCCACTGGCATCTACGACGATGTCGGCAACCTGCTGAGTCCATCAGAAGCAGCGGCCGCGATCCGGAGCACCCCGAGCTGGGCTGGTCAGGACATTCGCTTGTTGTCGTGCAGCACGGGATGCCCGACCGGCAGATTCACTCAGGCACTCGCCGACGAGCTTGGAGTGGCCGTACGGGCACCAACAGTGGACTTCTATGTCAATAGTCGGGGTGTGCCAGTCCTGGACGCCGGTGGTCGCTGGATCACCTACTCCCCAGGGGGTGGGTGATGGAGCTGATTCGCATCGGCTATTGGGCAGGGTCAGCGTCAGACCCGTGGCCGTCTGTCGAGGCGTTCGTGGACGTGACCTGGGACCAGGAGGAACGGCAGCGCGTGCTGATGCACCTGAGGCAGGGAGTGCTCGCTCGCGCCTACATGGGTTTCTCGACCTGTCGACTCTGCGGTGAGCGAAACGGTTCGATTGAGCTGACTGATGGGCGGTTCATCTGGCCGGAGGGGCTGGCGCACTATGTCGAGGTTCACGGGGTGCGGCTGCCAGCTCGCTTTGTCGATAGCGTTGATGAGATCCAGTCGTGCCTCGATGATGCCAAGGTCGACGACTCTTGGTGGCGCGTGACGAGGTCTCCGTAGTGCATCGCTTCGTAGTGGCAATCGGCATCGTTGTTGGAGTACTCATCGCGGCAGTCGTCGGACCCGCCGGTCTGATGGGCACAGGACCCACCGCGTCAGTGGCGGCCAGCGGTTCCCATGTGTATGACAGCCCTATCACGTCGCACGTCGGTGCTAGTCGTCCGGCGACCGCTGCGAACCTGTCTCTCCAAGACATTCCTCGTAGGGACTGCGCTCGTCAAGTTTGTGAGACAGGCTCCTGACAACCTGTTTCACAAAACCATACGGCTAGGCGGCGGCGGGTCTTCTCGCTGATCTGGATTCCGTGGGGTTCTCGGTGGAGATGCGTCAACGGGGTGTCGGGGACCGATGGGCTCGCCCGGCTGCTGCTGGTCCGTTGGTTGAGGAGTTCCGGCGGGTCGACCCTGCCGAGGACACTGCGGCGACTAGCGTGCCGTGATCAACCGGTGGCGCGCTTGAGCGAGTGGCCGATGAGTAGGTTCTCGATGACCTCATCGGGAACGCCCGGTTCTGGTGGGGCTGCTTGATGAC
>JAGQSZ010000157.1 GCA_020439285.1 Microthrixaceae bacterium | reverse complement strand
TTGACGCGACCGAACTCACCTTCGGTTTCGATACGGCCGTCCATGTGGCGAGCGCCGCTATCGACCGTTTGCACACCACCGCAGAGGCTCACGACCGAGTGATGGTCATCGAGGTGATGGGTCGTCACACGGGTCACATAGCAGTCCGAGCTGGGATTGCTGGCGGAGCGACCATGACGTTGATCCCCGAAGTCCCCTTCGATATCGAAGAGGTAAGCCAAGCCCTACTCAGGCGCCACGCCGGAAAACGGTTCGCGTCGATCGTGGTTGTCGCCGAGGGAGCGGTGCCGATCGAAGGCACCCTCGACATGCCCGACTATGAGATGGACCAGTTCGGTCATCGCCGGCTTGGCGGAATCGGTGAGGTCATCGCCCAAGAAATCGAGCGCAGGACAGGGATCGAATCCCGCGTGACGACGCTCGGGTACATCCAGCGCGGCGGCACACCCACCGCCTTCGACAGAGTCCTTGCTACTCGTTATGGGATCGCTGCTGCCGACGCTGCTGCGGCAGGCGCGTGGAACGTAATGGTTGCGTTGAAGGCCGACACGATCACCCACGTGCCTCTGGTCGACCTGGTCAACCGAACCAAGCAGGTGGATCTGGAGTTCTACGAATCGGTGGCCAAGCCGTTCTTTGCTTCCTGATCTGTCACTGGAGTCACTTGCCGCATATCCGATCGAGTGATGTTCGCCGGTCATCGAGGGCATCGATCAGTTCCTGGCGGGTTTCGTCATCGGGGATTGTGGCGTCGGTCAACTGATCCTTGGTGGCCAACAGTCCCTTGAAGTCACAAACGCCTGCACTGGGAACGTCTCCTCGGACAGGGCTCGCCACTTGAATGTCCTCACCAGCGATCTGGAACTTGACCTCGCGTACCGACGTCGCTTCTGAAGACGCACCGATGTCTGTGACGGTGAAGACGATCTGCGAGAGTGCTCGCTGTCTGGACAGTCCCACGAGGTTGTCGAACTCCTCGGATAGATCGATTGTCAGCAGCGTTCCTCGCGTAGTGGCGGAGAGCAGTTTCGTGCCCGTAGGGATGGCGGACCGGATGGGTAGTTGCTCATCGGATTTCGGAATTGGCTTCAGTAACTCTGAAATCAATGTAGAAGTGGCGCGATCTGGAACCTTTGTCGGAACTGGAATCAAGGATTCGTCGAGGACGAAATAAAGGTTGGAGACCGCCGCGTTTATCGATGGCATGTCGATCGTGGTGGTTGTCGAGGTTGCCGGTTGGATCGCTCGCGGCGACTTGTCCAGTGATATCCCGCAGCTAGACATCAACATGACTGTCAAGGTGCATGCGGAGATGATTGCGGTGCTGATCCGAGCCCGTCGTTTTGTTCGTAACCTCATGCAGACCCCCCGGGAGCCTCCTGTATTCGTACAGCTGGGACCTGTCCAGTGATCTGTGAAAGGTCCAGTGGGTTGCCCCCAGTCATGGCATCCAACTCCTCGGGGTCAACGGGTTCGATGATCGGCAATTCGAGAACGAATCGGGAGCCTTGGCCGCCGTCGTGACGATCTTCGACCCAGACACTTCCGCCTTGGAGACGTGCATGTTCTGCAGCGAGTGCCAAGCCGAGCCCAACACCGAGGTCGATACCTCGACTTCCTCCCTGGTCGCCCCTGTTGAAGCGGTCGAAAATATGTGACCGCTGCTCGACTGGTACGCCTGGCCCTTGGTCCTCGACACCGATTTCGACAGTGCCGAGCGTGCCGAGCTCGGTATCAGGTTCGCGTCCCATTCCGACCGTTACTGCTGTCGCTCCGTCCGCGTACTTCGCTGCGTTGTCGATGAAGTTGGTGATCACACGGACCAACCGTCTCTTGTCACATGCGATTACGAGGTCCGCGACGTCCTCTTCGGCTGAGACCGGAATCGGTGCAACCGACGCCATCCGAACGGCCCTCTCCAAGGTGGGTACGAGCGCAACGGTGTCGAGATCGAGGCGAACAGCCCCGGCGTCGAAGCGAGAGATCTCGAGTAGGTCCTCAACGAGTTGGGTGAAGCGCTTCATGTCGAGGGTCAACAGATCCAACGCCGTTTGCGAACGCTCGGGCAATGAGTCCTTCGAGTTCTGGAGTACCTCCACCGACGCATTGAGGGTCGTGAGTGGGGAGCGGAGCTCGTGGCTCACATCGCTTGCGAATCGGGCGTCTCTGTCTATCCGGTCCTGGAGTGCCGAGAGCATGTCGTTGAAGTTGGCGACCAACGGCGCGAGTTCCGCATCGTTTTCGTATTCCCGGTAGTTGATGCGGGTGTCCATCTGTCCAAGCGTGACCTCCTTGGCGGCGTCACTGATGCGACGCAGCGGTCGGAGCGCATAACCGCTTGACCAATACCCGAGAATGATCGCGAGGATCGTCGACGCGATCGTGACTGCGATAAGGCCGATTCGAATCTTGGTGAGGGCGGCATCGATATCGCCGATGTCGTGGATCTGGAAGTAGCTCGCGTCTACGTCAGGCACCGCGATTCCCACTGCAACGAGTGGGGTTCCCTTGGATCGGAACCGCATGATGCGGCTCTCGCCGTCCTCGGTGACTGCTTTGAGAAGTGCCTTCGGAAGGATGTCGGTGCCGTACTTGGCGTTCAACGAGACGCTCGTTGACTCTTGGCCTGGGCCATTGGCGCCAAGGATCACCGAGGGGTAGCCGGTGTACGGAAGCGAACTGAGAACGGTTTGGATGTCGCTGGTAGAGGTGCTTCCGGTGGCCAAGCTGCCACCAACGGTCTTGGCGTTGGTCTCGGCTTGTCGAATGATGCTCGACTCCCGTGACTCCAACAACGTGCCACGACCGACAGTGATAGTCGCGAGGGTCACACCTGCTGAGACGGTCAAGGCAGCCAGAGTCACAGCCATGACGATGCGGCCTCGAACACCGAGGGTCGCGAATCGTCTGCCCGTAACGGTGCTCGGAGTGGTCGCCTTTGTGCTGGCGGCGCTCATCGGGTGGGTCACTTGCGAAGTCCGCTCAAGGTTGCAGCCTGTATCCGAGGCCTCTGACAGTCACCACGTGACGCGGGTTGGCTGGATCTGGTTCGACCTTGGTGCGCAGACGACGTACGTGGACATCCACCAGGCGCCCGTCGCCAAAGACATCGTGACCCCAAACCCTTTCGAGCAGGTCCTCTCGGGAGAAGACTTTGCCCGGGCTGTCAGCCAGTTCGACTAGCAACCTGAACTCGGTTTTTGTCAGGTGGACCGGCCTACCGTCCCTGCTGACGGTCCCTTCCTGGGGGACTATCTCCAGGTCGCCGAACCGAAGCCGAGCGTTGCCCGGCTGAGCGGGCCGCGCCCGGCGCAGAAGCGCACGAATGCGTGCCGACAATTCCTTGGGCTGCAACGGCTTGGTCATGTAGTCGTCGGCCCCGGCTTCAAGTCCCGCAACGACATCGTGGGTGTCTGCACGTGCGGTGACCATGATGATCGGAACGTCACTGTCGCGCCGGATGGAGCGGCACACTTCGAAACCGTCGATTCCCGGCAACATGATGTCGATCAGGACGACATCTGTGGGGCTGCGTCGGAAACTAGTAATGGCGTCCTCGCCCGTCTCGGCTTCGTTGACTGCCCAGCCCTCGTCCTCGAGAGCCAGTTTCACTGAGCTCCTGATCCGTTCGTCATCCTCGACGTAGAGAATTCGTGTGTGCACATGACAATTCTCGCCTATCGCTGACGATTGCGCATGCATCCGAGGGTTGAATGGTCACAACGACCCGTGGTTCACGCGCCGGGTTGGTTGACGGTGCCAGCGCCCAAGTCATCCAAGAGTTCTTGCAACTGCTCCAGAATCTCGGGTTTCGCCGCGACCACCGAGGTGGGCATGGCAGGGCCGCCACGGAGCGACTCGACCATTGCTCCTGCTTCGCGGGCGATGAGTGCTCCGGCAGCAACGTCCCACTGAGCCAGCCCGACCTCGAAGTACCCATCAACTCGTCCGGCTGCGACGTGACACAGGTCCAGCGCGGCCGCCCCGAAACGACGGATGTCCCTGACCCTGGGCAACAACTCTGCGACGACTCGCCCTTGTTTCGCGCGTGTTGCTGGTAAGTATGCGAAACCGGTCGCGATCAAAGCCCGATCCAAGGTGAGCTTCTTTGGCGTGACGCTCGTAGTCGCGTCGATTGGGGAACCGTTGCAGAACGCTCCGCCCCCAAGAGTCGCGCTGTAGATACGGCCATGTGCCGGATCTGCTACGACACCGGCCACCACTTCGTCGCCGATCGCTGCCGCGATTGAGACGTTGTAGCCGGGAAGGTCATATAGATAGTTCGTAGTGCCGTCGATCGGGTCGACGATCCAGGTGACTTCGTTCGCTTCCCGGGAGCGGGCCAGTTCGGTCCCGCCGACGGCCAACTTGGATGAATCCTGCGCCGATTCTTCTCCGACGAAGCGATCCCAAGGCCTAGATGACGCGATGACGGAGCGAATGAGTGACTCTGATGCAAGGTCCATGTCGGTGACATTGTCAGTTGCCGTCGACTTCTGGTTGACCTGCAAGCGTCCGGGGCGACGGTCATGGATCAGTTCAGACGCAGCTCGGACCGCTTGAAGCGCGAGGTCAACCAGATCTGCCGGTGTCGCATCGTCGCCGGTCATTGATTATCGCTGCGGATCGTTTCCCACTCACCGAATGCTCTAAGGGTGAGGACCGCTACGACTGCGACACCTCCAGCTCCTAGAAGCATCGACGCGAAGGTGATGACCCCGATCATCAACCCGCTGAAGCCGCCCAGATCAGCAAATGCGTGCCCTATCAACCCACCGGCGCCGGCTCCCACGAAGATCGACGCGAAGGCAATTACCCGTGCGAGGACCGAAGGCAGGGCTGACACTGGTCCGCCGGCGGGGGAGCCCGGAGTATTGCTCATGACGCCCAGTCTAAGTGGCCCCAACCGGCTGGACTAAAGGGCGCGCTCACTGCGTGACAGGTGGTTCAGAAGGACATCCAGAAAGTTGACGAAAACTCAAGGAGGAGCTGAGAGGGGTCGAATACATCACGTAGATGATGGTGCGGGCAACATGATCCTGTCTCCCGTGCCGGTGATGAACGTCGAGGAGGCGCGACGAATGCATGGATCCCTGGTTCCAAGAGAGTTGATGGTTCCGCCGCGACGACTTGGCCAATTACTGGCCCAGACACGTATTGATCAGGGCTACACCCTTGATGAGGCGGCTGCTGCACTTGGGGATAGTTGGTCGCCGCTCGAACTGCTTGAGATTGAGACAGGGCATCGAGCAACGATCGATCGTGATCTGGCTGCGCTAACTGGGCTATACGGCATCGAGACCAGCGCGATCATTCCCGATCGCTCCACCCTGGTTCTCGATCTTGATGAAGGCGTGTTGGCAGTTGGCCGGCATTCGGTCCGGCTGGCAGATGACCACCTGACTCGCCGGGACCTGTTGTCCAACTATTTGTCGCTGGTCTACATGATGCGCGACATAAGCCCGGGTACTGCCGTCCCGCTCCGATATGGGGACCTGAACACGCTCTCGCACGTGACCGAATGCTCCAAGCGTGAGGTGGAGGACGAACTGCGCCGGATGATGGTCGAAGGCGTCCAGTTGCTGGAAAAGAAGAAGAAGCGGTTCCGGAACCGGCTCATGATCCCAGCAATCGGCGTGGTAGTTGCCGTAACGACGGCTGGAACGCTGCTGTTCACCAGCGACCGGAGCGGCGCGGATGCAACACCCTCAGGAGCAGATGGAACGGACAGCCAAGCCGTTGCAGGTGCGAAAGCGAAACTGGATATTGGCACGGCGAGGGTCCAAGAGAGGCTTCCCGACGGTACGCCTGGGCCTGAGGTCGACCGAGGCTGACCAGTCCCTTACGCCCGTGGGCTGTCCCCACTGAGGCATTGAGGTCCGATGCCGTCCAAGGTGTGTCTGCAATGGGCCAACTCGCGGCACTGGGTCTATGTTGATCACATGAGATCCCGAACCCTCCGAACAGTCGTATTGGCGCTAGCTGTAGCAGTGCTCCTAGTCGGTTGTGGTGGATCGGACAACAACGCTGACAACGCCAACAGCGGACCGGCAGGGTTGCCAACCATTCCTGAGAAGTCATGGGTCGACCAGACAGGTAAGAAGAAAGTCGTGGTCGACACACGCGACAACGTCTACGTGCCTGAGAACATCATCGTCTCGCCGGGAACCGAGATCGTCTTCGAGAACACCGGGCGGAATCCCCACAATGTGATCCCTGCCCAAAAAGGTGACTTCGAAGAGATCCCCGTGTCGAAGCTCCAACCCAAGGACTCAGCGAGCATCACCTTGGACTCCGAGGGCGAAATACCGTTCTATTGCAGCCTTCATGGCACGCCGAAGGCTGGCATGAAGGGTCGGATCAAGGTGTCCAAGGGCTGATTCGTCTACCCTGGGAACTGCGCCGACGCAGGGGAGCTGTCGGGTTCAGTAGCCCTCGAAGAGAAACTCCTCACCGCGGTTCGATGACAACGAACAGGTGACGTTGCGCCGTAGGCACTGGGCTATTTCCTTTTCCAAGGAGTCCTGATGCCAAGAGTTGATGAAATCCGAGTGGA
>JAGQSZ010000014.1 GCA_020439285.1 Microthrixaceae bacterium | reverse complement strand
GTAGACGAAGCCGTCGTGGAAGACGTGACCCACAAACTCGAGATGTGGGAACGCCTGCGTTTCAACGTGATCATCAAGGGCGACGACTGGAAGGGCACTGACAAGGGCGACAAGTTGGAGAGCGACTTCGCTGAAGTCGGAGTGGAGGTCGCGTATCTCCCCTACACAAAGCGGACCTCGTCAACAATGTTGCGACGGATTTTGGAACGATCTCTGGACGGGTTCTGAGTAGTTCCCGGGTCTCTCCGAGGGTCACCCTCAGCGGAAATCTCTGGAGCGGGACGGCACGACTACCGGCATCCCCCAGACACGTTCTAGAACCACATTGATCACATCGTCCTCGTTTCGTTCGAGTCGACCGGTCACCAACAATGCGGGTTCGGCGACCAGCACAGATCTGTAACGCTTCCAAGCCCCGCCGGACACCACGACATTGGTGAAGCCGGTTTCATCCTCCAAGTTCACAAACGTGATTCCCGCTGCTGTTGCTGGCCTCTGCCGATGCGTTACCAGACCAGCGATCACGACCTTGGAACCATCGTCCATGGTCCGCAGATCAACTGAACGCACGGCCCCACGTCTTGAAAGATCTGCCCGCAGGAACTCGATCGGATGGCCCGCCGGGGAGATCCCCGTGGCCCACAGATCAGCCACCATCTCCTCCCAGTCGCTCATCCCCGGCAACTGCGGTACGTCGCCGCCCAACACCATTCCCGGCAGTTGATCCGAACGATTCCTAGCGACCGCACCGGCCAACCAGAGATCTCCTCTTCGGTCACCCGTCACTGAACCAATCGAAGCAAATGCATCCGCGGTGGCGAGGGACTCGAGTATCCGGCGGTCCAAGTCGCAGCGTCGGAACAGGTCCTCCACGCTCTCATATGGTCTGCCCTCGGCGATTCGCTTGGCCGGCTCCTCCCCGATCGAGCGAACCGATGAGATACCCAGCCTCACCGATGTTGTCCCATCAGGAAGCGGTTCCAAGGTGGCGCACCAGTCAGAGAAATTCACATCTGGTTTGTGCACGGTCACCCCGTGTCGACGAGCGTCTTGGACCAAGCTCTGGGGCGAGTAGAAACCCATGGGTTGCGAGTTGAGCAACGCTGCGCAGAACGCTGCCGGGTAATGGCACTTGATCCAAGCCGACGCGTAGACCAGATAAGCGAAGCTGACCGAGTGGGATTCCGGGAACCCGTAATTGGCAAACGCAGCGAGCTTGGCCCAGATCTGATCTGCGATCCCTGGTTCGATCCCGTTGGCTGCAGTCCCTTGGACGAACCGTTCATGCAGTTTCTCCATACGGCGCTCGGAACGCTTGGATCCCATTGCCTGTCGAAGCTTGTCCGCATCCCCCGGTGTGAAGTCAGCGACGTCGATGACCATCTGCATCAACTGCTCTTGGAACAGGGGGACGCCCAACGTTTTGGCCAGGGACTTCTCGAGCAGCGGGTGAAGGTAGGTGACTGGCTCCTGCCCTTTACGCCGGCGGATATAGGGATGGACTGATCCGCCCTGGATCGGACCGGGTCTGATGAGCGCGACCTCGACCACCAGGTCATAGAAACAACGCGGGCGCAGCCTGGGAAGGGTCGCCATCTGCGCCCGGGACTCGACTTGGAACACCCCTATCGAATCCGCCTGACACAACATGTCATAGACCTCGTCCTCCTGGGGGATCTCGGCCAGATCCACCTGGACTCCGTGATGCTCGAAGATCAAGTCGACGGCCTTGTGGAGAGCGGTCAACATCCCAAGACCGAGCAGATCGAATTTCACAAGCCCCGCCGACGCGCAATCGTCCTTGTCCCACTGCAATACCGACCGCCCCTCCATGCGGGCCCATTCGGTCGGACAGACCTCGATCACCGGACGGTCGCACATGACCATTCCACCCGAATGAATCCCCAGATGACGTGGGAGTCCCAACAGGCGACCCGCCAGATCAGTGACCGGATATGGAATCTGCGACTCATCCGGATCGGGTATGCCGCTCCAACGATCTACCCGCTTCGCCCAGGCATCCTGTTGCCCAGCGGAGAACCCAAGTGCCCGGGATGCGTCCCGCACGGCGGAACGTGCCCGGTAAGTGATCACGTTCGCCACCTGCGCCGCGTGGCTACGGCCATAGCGTTCGTAGACGTATTGAATGACCTCTTCACGCCTACCGGACTCGATATCGAGATCTATGTCAGGTGGCCCATCACGTTCGGGAGACATGAACCGCTCGAAGAGCAGTCCGAGTCGCACCGCATCGGCCTTCGTTATACCCAGAGCGAAACATACTGCCGAATTGGCGGCTGATCCTCTGCCCTGACAGTAGATATCGCTGCGGTGACAGAACTCGACGATGTCCCACACCACTAGGAAGTAGCCGGGGAAACCAAGCGACTCGATCAAGTCGAGTTCATGATCTATCTGTCGCCATGCCCCGCCGATACGCTCCGCGTGGCGCGGCCCGTACCGTTTGACGGCCCCCTGATGAGCCAGGTGGCGCAGATACTCCATCTCGTTCATGGCCCGGCCGGCGTGATGATGACCCTCTGGATAATCGGGGCACGGATACGGAGGCAGGTTGGGTGCAACCAGTGCCAGGTCGAACGAGCAGTCGAGACCTAGTTCGTATGCCGTTGCGACCGCTCCGGGGAACCGTGCGAAACGTTGTTGCTGCTCGTATCCGGATCGCAGGTGTGCCGAACCGGCAGCAGCGATCCAAGAGTCGATCTGTTCCATGGCACAACCCGCCCGGATGGCGCTGAGGGCACTAGCCAGAAGACGATCGGATGGTTTGGCGTAATGAACATTGTTCGTGGCCACCACCTTGGTTCCACAAAGTCGAGCGACTCGTAGAAGAACCTCATTGCGTTCACCGTCGGTCGGGTCCCCGTGATCCCACAACTCGACGAATGTGTTGTCTGTTCCAAAGGCTGCCGTCAGTGCCCGCAGATTGCGTTCAGCTGCGCGAGCTCCCCCTTTGTCTGACGCTTCTCCACCTTTCTCATCGGTCAACGCAGCTGGCACCAGTCCCTTACGACAGCCGGTGAGAACCGCCCAATTGCCGCGCGCTCCACCCGAAGCCGCCTCAGCCACTGTCGCAAACGAAAGTTGTGGGCGCCCCTTCTCCCCCGCCATCTGAGCCTCGGACAAGAGCGCCGAGAGTTGTGCATATCCCCTGGGGTTCTTGGCCAGTACGACCAGGTGCTTCCCATCAGGGTCCTCACACCCGTTACGGGCGGTGGTCCCATTGAGCGTTATCTCTGTCCCGAAGATGCTCGGCACTCCAAGCACCCGGGAAGCCTCGGCGAACCTGACAGCGCCATAGAGACCGTGGTGATCGGTGATCGCCAGGGCATCGATCCCCAACCTGGCCGCTTCTTCCATCAGCGCTTCGGGATATGAGGCACCGTCAAGAAAGCTGAATGCCGAGTGACAGTGGAGTTCGGCGTATGGGACCTTCGGCTGGTCGGGTTTTGTCGCCGCCACGACCCGGTGAGCCAACTCTTCCAACAGCCCTTCGGGGGCCTCATAGACATCTCTGTGCTGTGACCATGCGGGTGAATCTCCGCCGTCCCCGGGTGGACGCGAACTCGACCTGTTCCGATGACCAGAAGCCATAGGATCGACCAGATCCCACTGGTCCGATAGGCGGCGTTCCATCTCTGACCATGGGATTCCCGGATTACTGAAACCCATCCCACCAATCATACAAGAACACATGTTCGATCAACTATTGAGACGGTGTCGTCATGTCAAATGATCAGGAATCGACCGATGCTCTGCGTCAGGAGCTACGCACAGGTGAGACCATCCATGTGGATGCCCACGGATGGGGGTTGACCTGGGCGGTCAGGGACGACGGGCAGTTGGCACAAGTCGGCCTGGGTCCGAATGGTCATACCGCACAGGTCGAAGTCCCTCTCGCGTTCTATCCGCTCGCCTACCGGACATGGGGCTCAGCCGACCCATTCCGAGAGGCGGCTCTACGAGTCACACACGCGGATGGGACCCTCACCACCAGGTTGCGCGCACAAGCATTGACCAGAACCGCGTTGCCCGACGGTGAGCATCTCAAGATCGAGTGCCGAGATGAACTGTTCGACTTCAACGTCGAGCACAACTTCAGAACTCACCACGATTCCGGGATCATCGAACAATGGGTGGAGATCGAACATGGGGAATCTGGCCCCGTTCTCCTCCACGACTACGACTCGGCGTGTCAGTTGTTGCTCGCCGCGCCCGAAGCGGAACTGATCCAATTCGGTGGAAGCGGTTGGGCCGATGAATGGCGTTGGACAACAGAAGGACTCCACCCGGGTATACGCACACTGTCGAGCCTCGGTGGCGTGCAGCCACATCTGCAGCGCGCACCAATGCTGATGCTGTGTCCCGATGGGCCAAGCCACGAGGATTCAGGTACCACGATTGGAATGTCTATCGCTTGGGGTGGAAACACCAGGTTCCGCGTCGATGTACGCCCCAAGCCAGAACCCGGGTCACCTTCTGAGGTCGTATTGACAGCGGGCGCCAACCCCTATGGCGCCGAGTACCTGTTGGAGCCGGGGCAACGATTTGTCACGCCCACGGTTGCCTGGATCTGGAGTGATGGAAGATCGGCCATGACCGATGCGTTCCACAGTTGGACCAGGGCACGGGTATTGCGTGACCCCGAACAGAGTCGAGCGATCGTGGCCAACAACTGGGAAGCCACGTTCTTCGACTTCGACGAGGACCGGATCAAGGGGTTGATCAAACAGAGCGCTGAACTCGATGCCGAGGTGTTCTTGTTGGACGACGGATGGTTCGGTAGCGAACATCCCCGCAATGACGACGAGCAGGGTCTCGGGGATTGGGAGATCAATACCAACAAACTCCCCAATGGCTTGGATTCACTGGCTGAAACCGCTGAACAAGCCGGCATCCGTTTCGGAATCTGGGTGGAGCCGGAAATGGTCAATCAGCGTAGTCGCCTCTACGACGATCATCCCGACTGGGTGGTTCGCGACGGGCATGACCCTGCTCTTCACCGGAATCAGTTGTATCTCGATCCGTTGCTGTCCGAGGTCACGGATTTCGAGAGCAACGTCATTGATCAGACCTTGGCATCGGCACCGTCGACCTCGTACGTCAAGTGGGATGCGAACCGCCCAATCACTGATCCCGGTAGTGGTGCGCTGCCGAGGGATCGTCAATCGAATCTGTTCGTCGATGGCGTGCATCGCACTTGGGATGTGATGCGGCGCGTGGCAGAAGCGCACCCTTCGGTCGACCTGATGTTGTGCGCTTCGGGAGGTGGGCGCAGCGATCACGGAACACTTCGTTACTTCCACGAGTTCTGGACCTCGGACAACACCGATCCCGTTACTCGTATCCGAATGCAATGGGCGTGTCTCCATTTCTTCCCAGCATCAGCAGTCGCCGCCCATGTGACGCGTTGGGGTGAACGGCCACTTGGTTTCGCGTGTGCTGTTGCTCTGTCCGCCCGGTTCGGAATCGACTTGGATCTGACATCGCTGACCGACGGAGAAAGCGACGTGCTCAGGGCATCTGTCGAGATGGCCAAACGGACACGGGATCTGGTCCAGTTCGGAAAGCTGACCCGTCTGATTTCACCCACCGATGGGACAGACGGCTCCAGAGCGGCGTTGGCCTTCATCCGAGATTCCGATGCCGTCGTTTTCAGGTACCAGATCGACTCCCCCACTTCTGATTCGGCACCGTTGCCACAGATGGACTGTTTCGATCCCGGACTCAGTTACCGGGTTCACCGGACAGAGTTGAACGACACAGTTCGGTCCCGTGACGAAGGTCTTCACGGTGGAGGCGGAGTCGCCGACATGGTTCAGTCGTGGCCGCTCACAGAAGCGCTCAGTGCCGACATCTTGGAGATCAGGGCCGACGGACCTCTTCTGAGGAACTGACACGGTCGACGAACTGCGGCGGAGTTTTCGCCAAGAAGGCCTCTACTCCTGCTCGCACATCCGCAGACATACCCCTGTGTAACAACGCTGTCGACTCACGATTGTGACCCATGGTCGGGTCGGGATCACCAAGCGCGTCCCAGAGAAGTCTGCGTGACACTGCGACAGAGACCGGAGCGCAATTGTCGATGATTTCGCGTGCAATTTCTTCCGCGCGTGCAACCACCGCCGCGCTGTCCGGAAGCACCTCGCTGACCAACCCGGCCGACAGCGCATCGGAAGCTCTGAACACGCGTCCGGTGTTCACCCACTCGAGCGCTCGACCTATCCCGACTATGCGTGGAAGGAACCAACTCGCTGCGCCGTCGATCGAGATACCTCGGCGGTTGAACACGAATCCGATCTTGGATCCGTCAACGGACAGCCTCACGTCCATTGGCAAGGTCATCGTGATTCCCACACCGACTGCCGAACCGTTGATCGCTGCGATAACAGGCTTGAGTGACCGATAGATCCGCAACACGAGCAGTCCACCCAGGTCTGCAGGTGCACTACGACCACGGTCGTCGGTGACCATCGGCCACACCGGCGCGGATGGAGAACCACCGTCATCGTTGGCCTTGTCTCCAGAACCTGATCCGACCGCCTTGGCGATATCGAAGCTTCCCCCGCCCGATGACAGGTCTGCACCTGCGCAGAAGGCTCTCCCGGAGCCCGTGACGACCACGACCTTTACATCGTCATCAGCGTCGGTCTGGTCGAACACGTCCATGAGTTCGAACGCCATTGTCGCGGTGAACGCGTTCATCTGGTCGGGTCTGTTCAGAGTCACATACCCAATGTGGTCACGCTTTTCGAACAGTATGTGCTTGTAGCTCATTGGCCCCCCCGCTACGTCAACGCCTGCGGACCGGATGTTATGCGCATCCCTGTACCCTCGTTGACGTGAACAACGTGACGTCCGCCGACATCCCCTCCGACTCAGATGCCACAGAGGCAGATCTGAGCGCGCAAGGTATCCACTGGGATCTGGAAACCCTGTTGGACGGTCATTCGGTGGATGACCTCCTCGACACCAGCGAGGTCGGCATCGACTCACTCGCTGAACTGCGTGGAACCATCAGCACCATGGACGCCGGTGCTCTCGCTGCTGCTATGACATCGCTCGCCGCGATCCAGGACTCCTTGGGCCGAGTTGGCTACTACGCGATGTTGCGGTTCTCCGAAAACACCCTCGACCCCGAGCGCGGCGCGCTGATGATGAAGGTGCAGGAACGGTCGACCACGATGGCCACCAAGCTCGTGTTCCTAGAACTCGAGTGGGCCGAAATGGACCAGGACCGCTGCGACGAACTCCTCACTGATCCAAGACTGGATTTCTGCGCTCATCATCTGCGCTCCGCCCGCAGATACCGTGATCACCTGTTGAGCGAACCGGAGGAGAAACTACTCACCGAGAAGTCCGTCAGCGGTTCCTCTGCGTGGGTACGGCTCTTCGATGAACAGACATCAGCAATCTCGGTTGAGCTACCGGGCGAACTCGTTGGATCCGAAGACGGCGCGCCTGTGTCCGTTGGTATCGAACAGGCACTCAGCCTTCTGGCAAGCCCCGACCGAGACGCACGTCGAGTGTCTGCCGAGGCGGTCACCAAGGGACTCGAGCCTGGTCTCAAGACCCGGGCGTTCGTGTTCAACACGCTCCTGCTCGACAAGTCCGTCGACGATCGCCTCCGCGGCTACCCGTCGTGGATTTCGGCTCGAAACCTGGACAATGAGGCGACGGATGAGTCGGTGCAATCGCTGGTCGAGTCCGTGGTGGCCAGATATGACATCCCACAACGCTGGTATTCCCTCAAGTCCAAGGTGCTGGGACTCGACAAGATCTCGGACTATGACCGAATGGCATCGGTTGCTTCATCCGACACGACCATCGGTTGGGCCGAAGCCAAGGAGATCGTGCTCGACGCATACAACAGCTTCTCTCCCCAGCTCGCAGATACAGCCAAGATGTTCTTCGACAACAACTGGATCGACGCCCCTGCATCTCCGGGTAAGCGGCCGGGCGCCTTCTGCGCTTACACAGTGCCATCTCATCATCCCTATGTCCTGTTGAACTGGACCAGTCGCAGCCGTGACGTCGCAACACTCGCCCACGAACTGGGCCACGGATTGCATGCATACTTGGCTCGCGAACAAGGTGTATTCCATCAGTCGACACCGCTCACTCTCGCCGAGACGGCCTCGGTGTTCGGCGAGGCCGTCACGAACGCAGCCCTGTTGGATCGTCTCGATGACCCCAACGCGCGTTTCACTCTGCTCGCGTCGACTCTGGAGGATTCGATAGCGACAGTGTTCCGACAAGTCGCCATGAACCGGTTCGAGGACTCGGTTCATACTGCACGTCGTGACGAAGGCGAGTTGTCAGTCGATCGCTTCGGTGAACTCTGGATTGCGTCCCAATCAGCAATGCTCGGCGATTCGGTCGAACTCACCGATGGCTACTCGACCTGGTGGAGCTACATTCCCCATTTCATCGGCACTCCCGGCTACGTGTACGCCTATGCATACGGACAGCTACTCGCCCTGTCTGTCTATGCCCGCTATGTAGAACGCGGTGACGAATTCGTACCCGCGTACCTCGAGCTCCTCGCTGCAGGCGGCTCTATGACCCCGGCTGAATTGGGCTCGATTGTCGATTGTGACCTGACCGACCCGGGTTTCTGGGACGCGGGACTAGAGATCGTCGACCAACAACTGATCCGGGCTGAGGAAGCCGCGACAGCTGCTGGACGACTCAGGTAGCAGCACACGCAAATCCGAAATAAGTCACTCTCAATAATTTCCCCGCCACGATCCGCGGTCATGCGTCGAGTGGAACGTATCCTTGCGCAGAGGTCGGGGACACTCCCGGCCTTGCGTTTTTCCGTGCATCGGAGTTGCCTGTGTTGGTCGAGTCGAGGAATACGTTGACCCGTATGGGCTCGTATCTTCGCGAGGGCATACTCAGCCTTGATCCCAACGATGGCGTGATCATCGACCTCACCAAACCGGCAGCACGTCTCTTGGGTCGTCCTTCCAAGGAATTGATCGGCACGACGATCAGAACTCTTCTGGATCCGCAGATGTCGAGCGATGGTTGGCGACTTCTGGCCACGAGGCTAAGGGGTGGAGGGCCACTCACAGTGGCGAGCGGTTTCAGCCAGCCGGGCAATGCTTCAATTCCAGTCGAGCTCACCTTCTTCCTTGAGGATGCAAACGTTGAAGGAGACTCCGAAGGGAACCCTGCAGGCCGCAAGGTAATCGTCATCAGCAGAGACCTGAGCGAGGTGGCCCAAGCCAACACGCGCACGGCCCAGAGCAATCAGGTTCTCAATGCGGCACTGTCATCGGTTGAGGACGGAGTAGCTGTCGTCGACCTCGACGGAACCATCCGCCACGTCAACGACAGCCTTGAGCAGTTGGTGGACCGACCCTTCGACCAGTTGATCGGGCGAAGCATTTTCGACGCTCCCTGGACTTGGCTGGACAGAACGGGGACTCCGATCCCAACCGATTCCTCACCTGAGGTAATCGCGATCAGATCCGGGAACTCCTTCGCAGTTGAAGGACTCCGTCTCCATGGCCTGGGCAATCGGAGGTCCGAGGGAGAGATCCGCTCGGTCAACGTGAAGATCGAACCGATCAGCGATCAAACAGGTGCACCCGATTCACTGGTAATCGTCGTAACTGACCGGACAGAACAACTCCTGATACAGGAGAAACTCGAAGAACTACGGTCGACCGATCCGCTCACGGGACTCATGACCCGACCCCGAACGGTAGAACGACTCGAGGAACTCGCCAGCGGATACGGCGCTATTGCCGAGGTCACTGGCGAGAAACCCTCACGTATCGGTGTCCTGCACGTTGACCTCGACGACTTCCGAAGCATCAATGACACTTTCGGCACCGGGGTCGGCGACTTCGTACTCACAGAGTTGGCTGACCGATTCAACGACTTGGGCTTCAGACACGTGGAGATCGGTCGCATCGGCGTCGATGAGTTCCTGTTCATAACAACTGGTTCCGGATCGAGTCTGCAGTTCGACGGCAAGATGCGACGTCTGGCCGATGAACTCCAACGCCGCATCGAGACACCGATCCAGCACCTCGGCGTCGAATTGCGCTTCACGAGCTCGATTGGTGTTTCGCGGTTCCCGCTCGGCACCTTGGACGCGCACGAGATTCTGCGCACCGCTGACGCCGCCCGTCGTGCAGCACGGAGGGAAGGCCGTAACCGGATCCGTCTGTACGACGCAATGATCGACGAGACCATCCGTAGCGGTCTGACCCTCGACCGCGACCTCCGCCGAGCCGCTGCCCAGCGCGAGTTGGAGGTCCACTACCAGCCGATCATCGATCTACGGACCGGTGCCCTGGCCGCGGCCGAGGCACTAGTGCGCTGGACGCACCCCGAACGGGGACCGGTCCCACCGTCGATCTTCATTCCATCTGCAGAAGCAACCGGTGCGATATCGAGCATCAGCGACATGGTCCTGACGACGGTCGCAGCTGATCTGTCGGATTGGAACTCGCGCGGCATCATGCCTGCGGATGCACGTATCTCGGTCAACATCTCCGCAGGAGAGTTCGAGATGAGAGGTTTTGTCCAACGACTCGTCGCCACGATCGAGAACGCTGGTGTCCTGCCAGATCAACTCGAACTGGAACTCACCGAGTCCTTGTTGATGCGCGATATGGAAGCGACCGCTACCAGACTGCGAACCCTCGATGATCTGGGGTTCTTCGTGGCCCTTGACGATTTCGGAACAGGCTATTCATCTCTGTCGTATCTTCAGTCACTGCCGCTGCACACACTCAAGGTCGACCGACGCTTCGTTCATGACCTTGGTAATGGTCGTTCAGAGACGATCACCCGAGCGATCCTGTCTCTGGCCCAAGGCTTGGGCATCGACACCGTCGCCGAAGGCGTGGAGACCGACGTACAACGCGACTTCCTGATCCGCGAAGGCTGCGACATGGTTCAGGGGTTCTTCTATTCCCCTCCCATGCCCAAGCCAACCTTCGAGAGGTTCCTCAGCCGCAGCGTCTCAGGCTGAGGCTGCTGTTCAGATTCCCGTTCCGGGTCCGTCACCCGGTTCGACTCCACCCGTGTCGTATTCGACAGACTCCATCTCCACCACGGGATGCGATCCGGTCCACTCAACCGATGGAAGCCTGACTATGAAGCGCGCCCCGTGGGGCTCGTTCTCCTCTACGAATATTTCGCCGTTGTGTTGCTCGACTATCCGTTTGGACAGAGCGAGGCCGAGACCGGTCCCACCCATGTCTCGCTCACGCCCTTCCTGCAGTCGGGCAAAACGTTGGAAGACCTTGTCACGATGCTCAGGCGCTATTCCCGGCCCGTCATCACTGACAGTCATGGTTACCCACGGACCTTGGTCAGAAACAGAGACCGCGATCCGAGACGTCGCGTAGCGGGCAGCGTTATCGAGCAGGTTCCTGATGACACTCGTCAACTCATCCGGGTTGCCCCAGACCCTTCCACCCGAAACTCCCGAGAGGTCTAGCTTCACCCCCATCATCCGTTTCGTCTGGATCATGATGAGCTCATCTAGATCGATCTCGGAACGGGGACCCATGCGGCCTTCCTCGAGTCTTGCCATTGCCAGGAGGTTCCCCACGAGATGTTCGAGCCTCGCGTCCTCGACCAGGACGATCCTGGCGACCTCAGGCCAATCGACTTTGTCGGGATACTGAAGGGCGGTCTCGAGTTGGGCACGAATGGACGCCACGGGCGAGCGAAGTTCATGGCTCGCGTCTGACACGAACTGACGCTGAGCGATCGACGCGTGCTGAAGTCGATCGAGCATCTCGTTCATCGTCACGGCCAACTGTGCGATCTCGTCCGAAGTCGGGGGGATCGGCACCCTTGCGTCCAAATTGGTTGCGGAGAGCTCGCGCACCCGCCGCGTCATCGCTGCCACCGGAGCGAGCGCCCGACCTGTGATGAACCACGTCATGATTCCGGCTGACATGGCGAGAATCGGAAGGGTCAACACCAGCGCTCCCCTGAGCGCTCCCACGGATCGTTCGATCTCGGTGGTGGGGGTGACAGCGTGAAGTGTGAGCGTCCCTTGGATCGTGTCCACCTTGGTTGAAACATCCAAGGAGTGCTCGGCCACCTTGGGCGGAGGTCCTGTTCTGCCGAACAGTCCGACACGGCCTTGGGAGTCGACATCGAAGTTGAGGTCGGTCAGGCCCCGGCCTTCCAGATAGAAGTACGTGTTCTCCAAGACGTCACGGGTATTGGCCGATACCCCCAGGAGCGAATTGAGAACCTCGTCACGCGCCTCACCTTCCAATACCGGAGCGAACAACTCGCGGGGTATGTGGCCCTTGGCCAGTTGCTCGGCCAGGTACGACACCACATGTTCGTTGCGTTCACGGACGTCGTTTAGAAGCGTGATCTCGACCCATTTCACCAACAGCGTGCCGCCGATGAGCATGGATATGCCCACGATGAGGAAGACGGTCAGGGCGAGCCTGAACCGTACGGATCCGAGTACCCGGACTCTGAATGACGACTTTCCGGTTGCGGTCACGATCCCATTCAGGGCGCTGTCGGATCCTGCTTGATCCGATACCCGACTCCCCGGACGGTCTCGATGTCGTTCCTTCCGAATGGACGATCGATCTTGCGTCGTAGGTATCCGACGTATACCTCTACGACGTTCGGGTCTCCTTCGAAGTCAGTACCCCACACCCGGTCCAGTAGCTCGCTCTTGGCCACGACCTGCCCCGGCTTGCGCATGAGCGCTTCGAGCAGTTCATACTCACGTGTGGTCAACGAAACCTGTTGGCCTGCTCTGGAACAGGTTCGGGCGAGTGGGTCGAGCATCAGGTCGCCAATGACCAACGGCTGTGCTTTTCCGTCGACGGAGCGTCGCAACAGTGCTCTGACCCGGGCGACTAGCACCACGAACGAGAACGGCTTTGACAGGAAATCGTCAGCACCGGTGTCGAGCGCTTCGGCCTCGTCGTACTCCCCCGACTTGGCAGTCAGCATGAGGATCGGGGTTCCGACCCCCTCTGCACGCAGTGTCCGGCACACGCGGTAACCGTTCAGCCCGGGCAGCATTATGTCCAAGATGACGAGGTCGATATCGGTTCCCCGTGCTTTGTCCAGACCGGTCAGCCCGTCGTAGGCGACTTCTACCTCGAACCCCTCTGCCCGCAGGCCTCGGGCCACGCCGTCTGCAAGTGCAGCCTCGTCCTCGACGACGAGGATTCGTGATCCTGCGCCTTCTAGAGCGGAGTTGGGTTCGGTAGCGGAATTAGTCATGAGGTTCCCTCGGCGTTGGCTATTTATCGCGTTGTCATTCTCTCAGGATTCGCTTTCCCATGAGTGTGTTTATTGCCTGATGTGGTCTGTGTTCGAGAATCCGTTCAGGAAATACGGCCTCGCCCATTGTCTTTCTCAGGATTGGGTCAGTCACCGATTGCGTGATTCCTCAGTCGTAAGTCGCCTCGACCCACCATCGGCCGCCCTCCAAGGTGAGCAGGTGTCCTGACATTCGACTTGGGTGAGCAGACTCGTCCTTTTCGATGGAACGTGTCCGCTCACGAGACGAGTCCTGAGCATTCACGCCATCCGACGGAACCAGTAGAACCTGAATCCGAGCCTTTCTGCGGTGGAGCAGCGGATCCCACCATCGCTCATCGATACACCATGGACCTGACCATGCCTTCACAGTCATCTTTGGTCCATCGGCTATTGAAACGAATGCTGGTGGAGACGTAATGACTCCCCTTCCACTCACTCCCACCAGATCACCCAGTTGGTCGACCACAACTGCTGGTACCGGTTGTCGCCAAGTGAGTGACGGCGAGGGCGCCGGGATAGAGCCCGGCCATGGCCCAGCTGACCCAACAGCCCCAGCAGCCCTTGGGGAAGAAGCGTCCTGTTCTGCCATAACGAGTTGGTACGCGTCTACCGGGGATCTGCCTCCCTTGGGTGTGAGCACCTTGACCGAGTCATGTCCGAAAAGTCCTTGGATACGAGCAATCCCATTCATCACGTGCACATCACGCTGATCGGTTCCTCCCCAGAAGCCGATCTGTTCTCCTCTGTCCGGTCGAACTCCTAGTGGTTCCAACCGGAGCAAGGAGATCCCACCTTGGATTACCGACCGACTCTTGCCCGAAGCCAACCAACCTTCGAGTTGCCATCGGACCCGTTGGGTGATGGCGACAACCGAAAACGTTCTCTCGGTGCGCCAGATCCTCTCAATAGATCTACCTGTCTCCATCTCGACGGTGATCAGAATCCCTCCCGCGGTCAGACCTCGTCGTTTCAGGTCTCCGACTAGATCGTCAGCCATCGTCTTGGCGATGAATCCGACCTGGTCCACTGTTTCCACAGGCGGTTCCATGGCCCGTTCCGCCCGTTGGGCCGATTCGTGTTCGGCCGGGTTCAACTGATCCCTGTCCTCACCGTTTGCCAGTCGGTGTGCATCGAGTGCAGCAGTCCCGAATCGGGCGAGTACATCCTTGGGCGGCAGGTTGGCGAAGTCACCCATCGTCCTGATCCCCAAGCTTCTCAGAAGACCTACCGTTTCTGATCCAACGATGGATCCGATGTGGCCGATGGACAACGGGCCCACGAAACCAGCATCTGTTCCCTCGGGCAGGACACGTGGAGCTCTATCCGATTCGATATGTCTCCGTCTTCTTCGTATCGAATCGAGTGCGACTATCGCTGCCATGCGTGGGCCACCAGCAACGCCAACCCCGACCAGAGGACCGTGATCACCTTCTGATTCCAGAACTGACTCGATCGCGTCGAGCAACTGTGCTGCTAATGACTCCTCACCTCCGTGGTATCGAGCTGGGCCGATCGTTGGGAACAGACATGTTCCCGGCTCGGCCACTTCGACCCGTGGGACGAATCTGTCGACGACATCGAGAACTTTCTGGAAGGAGCGGGCATCGGATTCGGGGTCGTGATCACAGATCTGGACAGACGGGCAGACTGCTTGAGCATCACGACGTTTCATGTTCTGGCTCACCCCGCTGAGGCGAGCAGCAGGGTTCGCCGCCAATACAAGACCAGACGAAATGACAGCCGTCGGATATTCGGGACTTTTCTGGGCGACGTATGCCGCCCATTGATCGACGATCACACATAGCGTCCGCAACTTGCCCCCTGTCCATGTTCCCCCTGCCGGCACTCTCCTTGGTCACATCCCCTGGAGAGAATGGTTCTACGCCATCGGTTAACCGGCACGCGACTGATCCTCATGGCGCTCCGGAACGGAATCACCATTAGGACGTTCACGAATCAAATATTCGCCATCCGAATAGCAAAGACGAACCACCGGGGAGCTTTCGGAACACTGAGCATCATCAAGGACCGCGCCACCCTTGGCCGGTAAGCGGACCTCGATGGGATGGGTGCGAACAAGGCCGCGTCGGTTCTTCACCCTGACTACCAGACGACGCTCGCCCAGCCTGCCGCGGCCAGCACCCAAACCTGCCCATGTGACCCCTTCTACATAGACCAAAGAGTCAGGAACCTCGCCCCACCCTTCGAATCTCTCCTGGGTCACGCCCCAACCGGCCAGCACTGTTTTGGAACGCTCCCCCATGGTCACGAGTACACACCCTCGCTCCTTCACCCTTGCCAGCAATTTGCGGACCTTGGAATGGGGTAACTCGCGAAGGTCTCCGCACATGACCATGTCGAACACATCGACCATCACACCTATTGCATCCAACACGTCATGGTCTTCCACATCAACCACGACGACGTGCCTCAGATCTACACCGAGTTCAACTGCAGACGCCCAGCCCAATGACGGAGTGTTCAAACAACCCAACCACATTCCAGAGATGGTGGCTTGCGCGCACAGCGCCAATGCCAGCGAGGTGACACCTGACTCCCCTTCTAGAGCCACGGAGGTACCTCGCCTGAGACCGCCTTCCAATAGGCCGTCCAAGTCTTGAGAGAACGGAAGGACACGCTCCTGTGCCATGGAAACCGGTCTCACTTTGTCGACCATGCGACGGAGGCTCTCCACGACCTCCACCTTGGGTTCACCTGGTAGACGACCTGTTACTTCCATCCAGTCAGTATCGAACATTCGTTCGACTCTGACAAGAGGGCGATCCATCTGCCCCTGGCATGGACACAACCGCCAGGAACAGGACTAACTAATTGGTTCAGCTCTCCACGTAGCCGAAGTCAGCAGCAGTCGGCACCCGAACACCCGGGGTGTAATAGGTGTAGAGCGACTCGATGACTTCCTTCATCCCCTCGGTATCCGCACCGACGGAGAGGTTGACGGTGATCATGTTCACCAAAATGGTGATCCCCTCGATACCGCCATGGGCAAAGAGTCGACGCGCAAGTTCATCCGCTGGCCTATCGCCCTCGATCGGCTGATCACGCAGATACCGGACGTGTTCGGTTCCTGTAAGGGAACGGTTGGTCTCGAATCGGACCACTCCGTGCTTGCTGGACGGCTTCTCGATAACAGTGACGGGCTGACCCATGGGATGAGCCTACCTCTGTAGGCCCAGGACGGCCTATCCGACATGGCACTATCGAACCAGAACAACCAGGCTTCGGAACCCTGCCACCGGACATTCATCCAGATAACACAGATGCGGACCCTTTCGGGTCCGCATCTAAAAGAATTAGGAGGGTTGTCCCGACATCAGACCCCATCAACTCTGGTGGCGGGAGAACCCTCGATCTACTACATCCGTGGGAGAGGAAGGGTGGATGGGAGGATGAAGTAGAACGTGGCCGAGGCCACGCAGATATCTTGCACCAGTTTCGAGCTAAATGCCAGCTTTCTGACTATTTTTTTGTGGCACCCCTGAGGCTGTTCCCAGCCCATTTCGACTGGATCTCACCGTCACAGCAGCCAAGGCCACAGAGATGACAGCGAGCACCACATGGACCGCCACGAAAGCAGCAGGGTGATCGCTCAGAACCACGATGTCGAACACCTTGTAGACCCATACCAACGTCGTCCACGCTGCTAGAGCCATGAGTCCACGGCCAATGAAGACCTTCGCTCCAGAACCTGATTCAGTCCCAGAACGCCGCCACTCCCAAACGATCGCTATCACGAGGACAACAGCAGGGATCCAGAAACTCGCAGAGAGAACCAAAGGGCCCAGCATCTGAATTCCATCCAGGACCGGATCGCTCACAATATTACGCAAGCGAACAATTCCCCATACAAATATTGTCCAGAGGGGCAGCATCAATCGAACGAGCCATCCAGAGGTCGTCACTGAATCAACCTGCAATCCGGTGCTCCATGGTTCGACGATCATGCAGATCATCGCTGACCCGGAGTGACAAGACGTCTTCGATAGCTCCGATTCCGCTGGCATTGACGGTCCTAGACCCCGCGGCTTCAACCCAGTCCGGCAAGTGGCCATGCACGCCCAGAGCAAGAACCTCACCCGGATTCGCTGCCTCGCAGAGTCGGGATGCGTGGTTGGCAGCAGGACCGATGTAGTCGTCGCCCTCGAACAACAGCACGTGTCCACCAGCGATCCCCGCATGCACATCAAAGGCATCTTCTTTGAAGCGGAGGCTCAGTTCGCACACTGCTGCGATAACCGGCCCAGGGTCGACACCGACCAGCAAAGCGCCGTCTCCCAGCCATTTGAGCACCCTGACTCCGCGACGCGCCGTGACGCTCCGCACGCAATCACGGAACCTGGTTAGTTGGTCAAGGGCTGCGAGGGAGCCACTGCGCTCAGTGAAGGACGTGAATCCACAAATGTCCACGAACGCAAACCAGCGTTCCAGGGTTTGAGAGACATCGACCCACTCGGGCAGGGGCGGTTCAACCCCAGTGCCCATCGGAGTCTGGGGAATCCGCGGTGAACCGAACCTGACGCCGCGGGTCAGGTTCTCACCCGTTCGATCTTCTTCGAACCACTCCGGATTTGGTCCCGTGTTAGGTGCCATCGCTGGTGTCGTCATTTCCATGTCTACGACCATCCTGACACAGAAGTGTAACATTTGAATGCAATTCGCTTGCTACAGTTGTCACATTCCTGATCGGGTAAACAGGATCACGCCGGGAAGTCGAACGGCAACTGCTCTTGTCGTTGGTATCTATGGCCAAGCCACGGGATCGAGTCCATGAAGGACCAGCTCGTACGGTGAATCACCGTGGGCCCGTAACCCTTGAGTGCCATCTTGTGGCGGGGACACGGATATCCCTTGTTCCTATCGAAGTCGAAGCCTGGATGATTTTCTGCCTCGGCGCGCATGATCCGGTCACGCGAGACCTTGGCGAGAATTGATGCTGCAGCGATCGACAACACTGTCGCATCGCCCTTCACCACCAGTTCGGTCCTGCCGTTACCGACGAAGTCCCAATTCCCATCGAGAAGCACCGCATCGGGTTCTCTCCGCAGTCCCTCCAACGCCCGTCGAGCGGCGAGTTTCTGCGCCGCCGACATTCCGAGTTCATCACATTCGGTGTTCGTGGCGTGTCCGATCGCCCAATCCGTGCACCATCGCGCCACACGATCGAAGAGTTCCTCACGGCGCGACTCGCTGAGTACCTTCGAATCACGAATTCCGTACACTCTGCGATCCACGGGTATCACTGCCGCCGCGATGGTGAGTGGCCCTGCCCAAGCCCCTCTCCCGACCTCGTCCATGCCCACCACGAAATCACGCCCCTCGGCCCAGTGGAGTCGCTCGTGGGCAAGTCCCGGTGCCGGCGTTCTAGTGGACACGTTTCAATGAGCCTCAAACATCTGCAGCAGATTGGATGCCGTACGTCAGCCCCTGGTCCCGGGCTTCTTGGATCCCAAGGTCACCGCCATCTTCGGACGATCGCGGTTCGCTATCTCATCCAGTGTCTCTTGGGACACCTCAACTGTGCCCATGATCGCCTCGCCGGTCCAGCCATGCCCATGCCAAGTGGCATCAAGACCAGGTGAGGTCACGATCGGTGTCAGCAGTTCACGGTCGACCCCTACACCGGGCTCAATCTCCCACAACACAATCGGACGGCTATCGCTCCACCTGAGTGCGAAGGAAACCGAACCCAGCCGGGTCCGGACATTGTTCACCTCGATCGGCTTGCCGAACCAGAGCTCCGACCATGAAGGAAGTATCTGGATACTCGCAGGAGACTCACGGACGAACACATCGAGGACCGTGCTCAACCGGACGGCTGTCGAGGCCGAGTCGAATGGGTTCTCGCCCTCGGGAACTCCGTTCCAACCAATGAGCGCAGGCAGAACTGACAGGTGACCCAGTCGCGCAAGGTCCATAACTGCGCTGACAGCATCGGGGAGTGCCTGTGCCAGCATGCGCCGCACATCTAGGAGTCGGTCCAATGTCGACTGCGACTCATCTGCCCCCACCGAGTCGCCGGAGGCTGTCGCTCCGGCGCTACTTGCTGGGTCAACTGAAGCCGAGACCAGTTGGTGGTAGAGATCGTGCGCTGCAGCGGCCACCTCGGGTTGATCAATGTGCAACAAGGCTGGCGAGAGGCGTGCAGAAGCCAGCGCCGCTGAGTCAACCAGCGCTTCGAGCGCAACTGTGTCACCACCGGTTTCACGTTCACCGAGTGCTTTACCCTTGCTCAGACGGTGGATGGCTTTGGCAACGGGTCCCAGGAGAATGTCCTGCCAGTGTTCCGAACGCGAACCGCACAACAACGGTGCTGCGCAGTGCAACAGAGCGACCGACGCGTCGGAGCGGTCATCCATGCGGATACCTCCCCGCACTCGGTCTGCATCAGCGAGAGCCTTGGCAAGCGGTTCGAGCGCCTCATCAGCACCACAGGTCACCAGTGCCTCGCTGAGCAGCGCGTTGCGTAACGCTGCCGAGCAGCCTGCTACTCCTCGATAGAAGTCGTCATGGCTCACTATCTGAAGGAAGCGTTGGGACGCGTCCACAAGCCCATCGAGTAGCGGTTCGGGTGAACTGACCGAAACTCTCGATCGAGTCAGAGCCTTCCATCCAGCTTCAACCTGCTCCGATGAGGGAGCATCCCAGGAGATCATTGGCATCGCAGTCCGATCATCTTCGGGGAGATCGAAGAACGATCCACCATCCACCGGCAACAGAACCCGGGCGACCGCAGTGTGTGGCAGTGGAACGATGAAGGCCCCCTCGGCGAGTTGCCCCTCGACAGACCATGCACCGTCAGGCTGTTCGTCGTCTTCGAGGTCGAGTCGAATCGCTGTGGTTCCCGGTGGACCGACAACACGTCGAGCAATCGGTCGCGAGACGATCGCCGCAACACGACCATCGACTGATACAGCAGATCCGCTCGAATGCAGTTCGCTGATCGATCCTTCACCCCACAGCGTGAGTGGTCGCAGAACGAAGGCCAACGCAACCGGCACGGCGCTCTGGTTCTCGACCTCTATGACCACACCAGCACCGGACCACGCGGCGCCGTCGTTATGTCCAGAACTCGCGGTCGCCGAGGAACGAACCCCTTGAATCCGCTGGATGATGTTTCCACCTGGAACGTGAAGCGTGGTCCGAACCACGGGAGAAAACCCGAGCAGGTTCTGGGCAACGGTCGGATCTGAAGAAGGAAAGTGCCAGCCGTCCTCGGCGCCTATCCACCAGTCGATCACCCAATCGCAACCTGTTAGTTGGACCATTCCGGCAGGGTCCACCATCGCCAGAGTGCCGTCGTCGAGTGTTCCCACCGGAACCGCCACGCGCACAGGCTCGTCACGACCCGCCTGCTTGGCGTTCACGATGCTGCGCTGGCTCAGCCTTGCTACTTGCTCAGCGGAATCCGCCTGCGAGATTCCGCTCCGCCTACGCCGTCTTCTACTTGTGGCCATCGATGCGAGGCTACGACGCCCAGACGCTTGGTTCTACTCCGCCGACCGTCAAGTCCATGGCGCTGACGTTTCAGCGGAACTTCAGTGAGCTGTGCTCGAGGCCCCCGGTCTGGCCCTTGACCAGGCCCCTGTACGCGTCAGTTGCGGTCGAACCTTCGTGACAGACCGAATAGACCTCCGAGGCAATCGGCATCTCGATGCCGTACTCCTCAGCGAGGCTTACGACGACTCGGGATGTCTTGACACCCTCGGCGACCATGTTCATCGACTCGATGACTTCTTCAATCGAATGGCCAAGCCCGAGTTGCTCACCGACGTAGCGATTACGGCTCTGGCGAGACATACAGGTCGCCATCAGGTCCCCCATCCCTGCGAGGCCTGAGAAGGTCGCGAACCTCCCACCCATGGCTTCACCCAAACGGCTCAGTTCAGCCAATCCACGTGTGATGACCATCGCCTTGGTGTTGTCGCCAGCGCCGAGCCCGTCGGCCATACCCGCCGCGATCGCAAAGACGTTCTTGAGCGCTCCTGCCAACTCACAACCCACTACATCGGGATTGGTGTAGACCCGGAACAGGTTCATATGGAAGATCCCCTGGAGCTGTTCAGCCACAATGGGATCCACCGTTGACAGCACTGCGGCCGCGGCATCACCTGCGAGGATCTCCTTGGCCAGGTTCGGCCCAGTGAGTACTCCGGCTGGGTGGCCCGGCATCACCTCGTTGATGATCTGGGTCATGCGCAGTTGGGATCCCTGTTCCAATCCCTTGGTCAGCGACACGACCGGCACCCAAGCCCTTGCGTGTTGGGCTACTTCTTCCAATGCGGACCTGAATCCCTGCGATGGGACTCCCATGACGATGACATCGGCGCCAGACACGACATCGTGCAAGTCGGGATCACAACGAAGATTTGGGTGGAGTTTGAATCCGGGCAGGTAACGCTCATTGGTGTGATGAGTGTTGATCTCTTCTGCCAACTCTGGGCGTCTGGCCCACAGCATGGTCGGAACCTGATGAGCTGCTAGGTGGGCGACCGTCGTCCCCCACGAACCACCACCAACCACAGCAACGTTTATGTGCACTTCCGGATCATAGGTCGGGGCGGTCTCCGGAGGTACGTAAGCTGATGACCGTGTTCGAGGTCGGACAAACACGGGTGGTTATTCCCGTCAAGAACTTCGAAGAGGCCAAACAGCGCCTCAGCAGTTCCCTCTCCCCACATCAGCGGGCAGACCTGGCGAGGTTGATGGCAGAGAACGTGATCGCTGCATGCCGGGACCTCGACACTGCCGTGGCATGTGACGACGACGCCACGGCTTTGTGGGCTCACCAACTCGACGTGGACGTCATTCGAACTGATGGGTTGGATCTAAACGGTGCCATTGGCGCAGCGCTGGCCGACACGGAATCGCTCGGATGGAAGTCCATGGCCGTCGTGCACGCCGACCTGCCACTGGCCACCAGATTCATCGACCTGATCCGCGGCCACACCGAGCAGGTTCTGATCGTGACGGACCGGCTGCGGGATGGCACCAATGTGTTGGTGGTGCCCACTGAGTCAGGGTTCCGTTTCGAGTTCGGTCCCGCCTCATTCGAGAACCACTTAATGGTCGCGGCTGATCTGGGCCTGACCGTCAAGGTGATCGACAGTCCTTGTTATTCGTGGGACATCGATGAGCCCATCGACTTGATCATTCCCCGAGACCTGGTTGGTGATCCCGAGCAGTTGCACTCGTACACCGAACGTGAACTGCTCCAGGTCATCAACAGCAGCATCGATGCCGGTCCCGGCACGCTCGATCGACCGCAACTGCCGGGAACAGAGGTGGAACACAGGTGATTACTTCGATCGACATCGATCCGCCCGATCGCGCTCTGGTCATGGTCGCCCACCCTGACGATGCTGAATTCCAAGCGGGAGCGACCTTGGCCAAGTGGTCCCGACTCGGGACAGAGGTCCATCACCTGATCATCACCGATGGATCAAAAGGAACTTGGAATCCCGATGCAGACACCTCCGAGTTGATCGAGACGAGGAAGGCTGAACAGCGCAATGCTGCCGCGGCTTTGGGAGCCACCGGCGAAGTTCATTTCCTGGGATTAGTCGACGGCGAAGTGTCGGTGACACCTACCGAAATAGCTGCTGTCGCCAACGTGATTAGGTTGGTCAAACCAGACGTGGTGATAGGACACGACCCCTGGAAGCGATACCGCTTGCATCCGGACCATCGACGTGCCGGCGAGCTGTGCGTCGAAGGAATCGTCGCAGCCAGAGATCCCCACTTCTTTCCTGAACAGTTGAAGGACGGTTTGGAACCTCACAGACCTTCGACACTTCTGTTGTTCGAACCAGATGAGGCCAACCATGTGGAGTCTGTCCAAGAAGTCGACCTGGCCAAGCGGATCAGCGCTCTGGAGGCGTTCGCCAGCCAGTTGGAAACAACGCACTTCTACAAACTCGACGACGGTGACCCGATGCAGTTGTTCCGCGAGCGTGAACGTCAACGGTTACTTGACCAGGGATCGCTGGCAGGAGTGGAACTCGGCGAAGTGTTCCACGTCATCACCGACCAACTCTGAGGATCCGACTATTCAATCACGAGGTTCATCCCCGCTCGCTCCACTATCCGGAATCGGTTCTTGGGGCGTTGACTGCGAGCCTCCACTGTTGGGGGTCGAATCAACAGAGGTATCAGTCGGCTCATCTGCAGCGCCACCCTCGATCACCGTCGTTGAGGTTTCACCACTCTGATCGGCTGCAGTCGTTGTGGTCTCGCTGCCACCAGGAGCGAAGGTCTGCGGCGCTGTGCGCATGAGAATGTGATTCTGCAGATCCGGCAGAAGTGAATGCTGCGGAGCGGTCTTCCCCAGGTGCCGCAACCCGATGATCACATCTCCAACAGCCATGATCGACCAAGACTGGACTGAGCTGCCGTCCTCAGCGACAAAAGATCGGGCCACGAAATCGGTAATCGGCGGATCGCTCTGAGTCTCCTTGATGTTGACTCGCTGCCGCTTGCCGTCAGGATCGACTTGGTAGAACTTGTCGCAGTCACTGATCACTCTGTCGACGTCGCGGACATATTCCCGGGCCGCCTGCCACCGCTCCACTCTCACTGCCTGAGAGATCAGCGTCGCGTCCCCCGACGGACTTGTGAACACCGAGGCCTTCACCCCGGAAAGCGCGGTTGGCATCGCGATGGTTTCCCCACAGAATTCATTTCCGAGAATTCCGAACGCTGCCAGGTTGGGGTCGCCTTCCTTCCATCCGACTGGAAGATCAGACGCAGCAACGATCGCCGCTTCGGAATCCACCGAACCCGCTAGTCGCGACTGGTCCAACCGGATCGCATCAGACGACGAGAAGTTCACCCGCCCCAGAGGCACACCGACTGCGAAGCCCACGGCCACTCCGGACACCGCCACCAGGACTATAAGCAGGCCAAAGCGAAGGAGGTTGAGAAGGAAACGATTGCGAATACGAGGAAAATTCATTGTGTTTCCGCTGGGTTGCCGCCGAAGCGGGTCTTCCATTCATCAAGTTGTTCGGGTGCGACCTTGTTGAACAAGAGCGGTATGGACTCGATTCGATCGCCGGGCGTCAGTTTCGACATGTGTGCAAGAGACTTGTCCAAGGCGAAGGAATCCCAGTCCAACGATGGGACGACCTCTCTCATAGCCCGGGCCGCGGTGGGGATGAAGGGCTCAGATGCGATCGAGCTGATAACAAGCAGTTCAAGGGCGTGGCGAAGTGTGCACGCCGTGCGTTCCTTGTCCTCCTTGACCGTCTTCCATGGTTCCCGCGTTTCCAGATAGACATTGCCCGTCGACCAGATTGACCGTAGCGCCGTGGCTGCTTTGCGGTACTCAAGGTGCTCCATCTTCTCGACGAAGAACGCCAGCCGCTCACTGATCTGAACTTGGAGATCTGCTTCGATCTGATCAGGCTCACCACCTTGAGGAATGACCCCGTCGAAATGACGTGTCACCTGTGTGAGCGTTCGGTTGACGAAATTACCCAGAGTTCCCACTAGCTCCTTGTTGACCGCGGTACTGAAGAGCTCCCAAGTGAAGCTCGAGTCGTCAGACTCCGGTGCATTCGACAGCAGATACCAGCGCCAGTAGTCCGCGGGCAGAAGTTCCAAGGCGTCGCTCATGAACACTCCGCGGTGTTCAGAGGTGGAGAACTTGCCTCCGTAATAGGTCAACCAGTTGAACGATTTGAGCGTATCGACCAGTTTCCAGTCCTCGCCCGAACCTATGAGAGTTGCGGGGAAACTAAGGGTGTGGAAGGGCACGTTGTCCTTGCCCATGAACTGTGTGTAGTGGACGTCATCGGCGCCGTGATCCGTTCTCCACCACCGATTGAACGCGGAATCGGGATCATCGATATCGACCGAGGATCCGGGACTTCCAGCGTCGACCCACTCCTGGACCGCTCCCAGGTACCCGATCGGTGCGTCGAACCAGACGTACCAAACCTTTCCGGCAGCTTCGGGGAAATCAACGGGATCCACCGGGATCCCCCAGTCGAGATCCCGCGTTATCCCGCGGTCCTCGAGGCCTTCATCAAGCCACTTGTAAGCGATCGCCCGAGTGAGACTGGGCCAGTCGTCCTTGGTGTCCACCCAAGCTCGGATCCGATCGGCCAACGCAGACTGCCGCAAGAAGATGTGGCTGCTTTCGCGGACCTCGAGGTCGGTGGAACCAGAGATTGCGGACCGCGGTTCAATCAGGTCAGTCGGGTCCAACTGCTTGCCGCAGTTCTCGCACTGGTCTCCCCTGGCCCGCTCGTACCCACAATTGGGGCACGTTCCGACAACATATCGATCGGGGAGGAAGCGCCCGTCCTGGGCTGAGTAGATCTGCTCGGTGGAACGGATATCCAGGTAACCCTCGTCACGCAGTCGTCGCGCCATGTGGTTGGTGTAGATGTGGTTCTGGGGCCGCGATGTACGCCCGAACCAATCCCAGGACAGCCCGAATCGCTCCCCCAGCGCCTTTTGGACTTCGTGCTGCTCGGCACAGAACTCGGCCACACCCTGGCCAGCATCCCTTGCCGCGAGTTCGGCTGGTGTGCCGTGCTCATCGGTCGCGCAGACGAAGAGAACCTCATGCCCCTGAGCGCGCAGGAACCTTGAATAGACGTCGGCTGGAAGCATCGAACCAACCAGGTTGCCCAAGTGCTTCACACCGTTGATATATGGCAGCGCGCTCGTGATCAGATGTCTCGACAAAATCTCTCCATTTCGGGATTCCGTGAATCGTACCGGTCAGCGCACCGGAGATCGGTCCCCCTAGGACTCAATCTCTCACTGCCTGATGATCAGAGGGCCGCCCGTGGACTGACGGGCCTCTAACACAAAGGGGATCCAGTGATCTCAAGGCCCATTTCAAATGGAAAGCCCACGACCTCCCGCCAGCTACCCACAGCAGGCCAACTCCTCGAACTCTGTGATGAACTACCACCGTTCTCCATCGCCGGATTCGAAGTCTCGAAACGGAAGATCAACGTCCACGTCGCAAGCGTTCCACCCGATGAACGCTGCGGCTCAGCCGGCTTGTTCGGAGTAAGGGCACCACGGTCATGGCTTGGGGTGGGGATCAAGATCGGCGGCACTGCCCGCAGACTCGATTCAGGCGAAGGACAAGGAACGGCGGTCTCAGCCGTTGCGCTCACCCGCAAGGGGGATATGGCCTCGTACATCGAGATCGACGGGGAACGAATAACAGAGGTGGCGCCTCCACCGAGGATGGCCGGAGGTAAAGGTGGCCAGGTCGAGGGCTTTCAGCTAGATGACGCCAGTAGTTCTGACTGGGACAACGATGAGGCCGTCAATATCGGAAGGCCTCAAGGAGTGCTAGTCGACTCCTTACATAGGATCCTGGGGCTTCCCTCACCCGGGCTCGAGATCGGGACTCCAGCAATGGCCACGTCACTATGGCTAAGCGATGTCTTGGCGATCCTGTTCATCAAGGGAAGCATCGACTGGACCGAAGCCGCCATGGCACATCCGCTCATCGGGCAGCACCCGATCATCCCGCCGTCAGTGGAGATGGTTGTCGAAGCGACGTGCCGCGCCTCGGAGCTGGTCAACTGGGAGCGACTGCGCAACAACGCAATCGCAAAGGGCGACGAATCAGCGGGACTTACACCAGACGAGATGCGATGGATGGACTCCACCATGTTCTCCCGCTGGATAATCAGTTCATTTCCCGATCCCGAGGACGTCGTGGAGACGATGATCGAACTCGGATGCATCGATGCTGCTCAACGGGTC